>WRDS01000028.1 GCA_009779675.1 Coriobacteriia bacterium | reverse complement strand
TTGATCCGACGGTGTCTGTCTGGGCATAGCCCCAGGCCGCCACAGGGCTTGTCGTCGCCTGGGCGCCTGACGGGGAGGCAAGCGACACGGTGGGGAGCGACGGAGCCTTGAACGAACGCTCGGCCCAGGCGCTCCAGACATACGGCGTCTGCGCGTCCCCCTCGCACGCCGCACGCGCCCTCACGCGGTAGGTAACGCCAGGCACAAAGCCGCCTGTTGGGGCGGGGACCGTGAGGGACGCCTCGATTGTGCCGGACACCGACTTAAGGAGCGTGTCCATGTTGTTCACGACCGTCCAGAGCTGGGCCTCGTATGCCGCCTGGGGGAGGTTGTCTGCCTGGTAGTAGCCCCAGGACACCGTGGGGCTTACAAGCACCGGGGTGTTTATGGCCGGGGAGTCAAGCGAGACGGACGGGGCCGCGGGGAGGGTGGAGCCCGGCGGCACGTACGGGGTTGTCCCGTACTCGACCTCCCAGTAGGCCTGCTCGATGTAGTGGCTCGGCCCGCTGAACACGGCATAGGTGCCCTCGCCTGCGGAGATGCGTACCGTTGCGCACTCACGCAAGACCCAGGCATCCTGCCAGTGCGCCATCATGCCGGTCACATCAAACGCATAGTAGTTGCAGCCGTAGCCGTTGGACGCGTCCGGGCCCTCCGTAAGGTCGATATCGGGGGCCGCGTAGCAGCCCGCAGGCTGCCCCTCGCCTGAGAGGTGGCTGTTCCATGTGATGGAGTCCATGAACGCAGGGACACCGGTCTCGCACATCTCGGCCCTGAGGATGCCTGGGCCTCCCCAGTCCCACGGGGCCACCCAGAGGCTCGCGCCCACAGGGAAGAGCCCCTGGTACTGCTGTTTGATGCCCAAGTCGTAGTAGAGGAACTCCGAGGGCTGGATGAAGGAGTGCTCGATGTCCCCTGAGAGCGGGTCGTCGCTTGCCGACATCGAGTACCCGTAAGACCAGTTGTTCACGTTGCTGTCAGGCGAGGCCGAGTAGACGGTGGCCGCCATGATGCCGTACCAGCACTCCGGGTCCACGAGGTAGTCGACACCGAGGTCGATGCGGCACGGGTACACGCGCTCGGGGTCTTGGAGCCACCCCTCGTCCGCGACAACGCTTAATATGCAGCCTGATGAGGTGATACCAGAAAGCCCGTAGTGGACGGCGGTCGAGAGCGAGCCCCTCGTCCTCGGCCTGCTTGCGTCCTCCATGTAGGGCGCGGGGATGACGAAGACCGTGTCGCCGGTGCCTGTCTTCGTGAATGTGACCGAGCCGTCCTCTTGGAGTGCGGGGACAAGGCCGTCAAGCCCAAGCTCGAACGACCATATGTGCTCGCCGTTGCTTGGTGCGCGGTCAAGCACGATCGTCTCTTTGAGCCCCAAGGGCGTGGACTTGTACTCGAGCGTCGAGCCGATGAACGCCTGGGGGTATAAGAGCGTGGCATCGCTGTCGGGTCGTGCGGACACGGCCCCTTCGGACGCATACGCGCCGCCTGTGCGCGCTGATGAGGCAGGGCGCATGGAGACGAACGTGCCGGATGCCTCGATGCTAACCGGGGCCTCGGAGAGCGAGGCCGGGAGCGTTATCGTGAACGCGTTGGCCGCGTTCACCCATGCGGCGGGTGCTGTCCCTTCGCCCTCGGCCCTCTCAAGCGCCGTGCCGATCGGCTCAAGATCGCCGGCCGCAGGATCCACGTAGTTGAGCGGCACGCTGGAGTACTGGGCCTTTATGCTGCCGTCGGCAAGCTGGTACTCGCGGCTGAAGGGCGTGCGACCCTGGGTTATCTCGCCTATGACCTCACGCCCAGGGGCCAGGGACCCGAGGGTCATCGGCACAGGCGTTGTGGCGGCCGAGGCCGCTGGTACTGCCGGTGTCTTGAAGACAGACGACCAGAGCGCCTTTATACGGGATACGAGCGACGTGGATGGTTTGTGCGCCGGTTGCGCGAGGACACCCTGCACGTTTTTGTGCGCTGGCTCATCAGGCCCAGATGATGCATGCGCTGGCTCTTCGGGCGGCGCTGCATACGCAACTTGGACGGCGAAAGGGTTCAGGCTTTTTGCCACTGACGAGAGGGCAGAGACCCAACTAAGTGAGGGAGCAACCGGCGACGCGGTGTCCGGAACTGCGGCAAAGGCGTGGGATGCCGGGCTTAGAGCAAGAACGAGAACGAGGGCTAAAGAGGTCAGGCGTGATCGGCGGTGGGCGTTCGTTCTGCGGGCTACCGGCACTACAACAGACACCGCCCACCTCATGACCTTAGCTCTCTCTCTCTCTCTCTCTCTCTCTCTCTCTCTCTCTCTCTCTCTCTCTCTGCACGCCACATGCCTGGCGCTTCGAGCACACCTTTGCCAGCATCTCAGACCTCCCGGGCTAAACCTGTGCGGCACTTGCGTTTTGATTCCTGTGGGTCGCCTTGCACCCTTGCGGATCCAGAGACAGCGTATATGAGTCACCATATATACACAAGTGGCAATGGGAACTCTCCGGATTTTGTGCTGTCGGCACAACCACCACACGGCAACCCTCTTGGCGGCTACACACACCCCGCACGCTCAAGCACCTGCACTGCCGCCTCATCCGCGCCGAGCGGCATGATGTGCACGCCATGCGCCAGTCCGCGCAGCTCGCGCACGGTCTCTGTGGCAAGCGCGACCGCCTCGGCAAGCGGGTCAGCAGCCCCTTTGATGCGCGATGCGGCCTCCTCGGGGATCATGAGGCCGGCAAGCCGGTTGTTCACGAAATCGATCACCCGCGGGTTTTTGAGCAGCAGCACGCTCGCGACCAGCTTGGCCCCATAGGGCTCAAGCGCCTCGGCAGCCCGTGCGAACTTGGCGATGTCGGTGACCGCCTGGGTCTGGAAGAACCTTGCGCCCGCCTCGACCTTCTCCACCGTGCGCTCGAGGGCTATCTCCCATGGCTCCGCCTCAGGGAACATCGCCGCGCCCAGGTAAAAGCCTGTGGCCCCGTCCAGCGCTTTGCCGTTTATGTCGGTGCCGCCGTTGACCTCACGCGCAACGGCAAGCAGCTGCGTCGAGTCGAGGTCGAAAACACCCTGCGCCTGCACATGGTCGCCCCCCCGAGGATCGTCCCCGGTGACCACCAGCACGTTCTCGATGCCGAGCGTCCATGCGGCAAGCAGGTCCGACTGCAGCGCCAAGCGGTTCCGATCTCGACATGTCTGCTGGAAGATCGGCTCATACCCGGCCTCAAGCGTGGCACGCGAGGCCGCGAGCGAACTCAGGTGCAGCGTCGCGCCCTGGTTGTCGGTGATATTGATAGCATGGCAGTACGGGCCCAATGTCCGCACACTTGTAAGCATCGCCGAGTAATCCGTGCCATGAGGAGGGGCCACCTCCCCCGTGATCACGAACTCGCCGGCCTCAAGCGCGTCTTTAAGCCTGCTCATCGGCCACTCTTCCTGTCGCCGGGCCGGTCGTCGCCGAGCTGCTCACTGCGTCGCTTATCGTGCTGCTCGGCCTGCCGAGCGCCGCGCCGCTTGCCCCGCATATCGAGGGCCCCGGGCCTGAGCTTCACCGAGCAATCCTTGGGAGGGATCACCCCGGCATCCCCACGACCCTGGGAAAGCAGCCGCTTGCGGATGCGCACGTGCGTGCACTCCCGTTCGCTCACCACCTCGCACATGCCATCCCACATGCCGCCACAGGGCCCGTTCAAAAGCCCCTTCGGGCATGTGGTGACCGGACAGATGCCGGCAGTGAGGTCCAAAACACAGTCGCCGCACATCTGGCAGCGCTCCTCAAAGACCCCATGCCGGACCACATTGCCCAAAAACACGCTCTCAAGCGCCGGGAACACGGGCTTTTCCACGCTGTCGGCAACGGTCTGAACGCCCGACCCGCAGCTGAAGACAACCACTGCATCGGCTGCGGCGATCTCATCCGCATGCTTGCGCGTCTCCAGCGCGATCCCGCCGAGATGACAGGCGACCTCACCGATGGTATAGCCGGTGACCGAGAAGCCCTCGCCCTCCAGACGGACGATCGCCTCGGCAACCTCTTTCTCGCCCCCCGTGCCCGCAACCGTGGCACACTGGCCGCAGCCGACACAGAAAAGCCGCCTGGCCCCCACAGAGTCAAGCCCCGCTCGGATGCGCGCCCAATCCCTGGGCTTGGTGATAATCATCGCACTTCCCGCTCCCCTGCCTAGCCGCGCCCGTCAAGCGCCGCACGCACAACCCGCACACAGCCTACCGCATCCGCAGCATAGCCGACCCCTATGGACCGCGCCCATTCCTCGGTCACCACCGCGCCGCCCACGAATACCGGGATGCCCGCCTGCTCGATGACGGCACGGGCGGTCGCCTCCATGGCCGGAAGGGTGGTGGTCATAAGCGCCGAGAGACACACCGCATCCGCCGAGGCAGCCGCCGCAAGCATCTGCCCGATGCCGACGTCAACGCCAAGGTCGCTCACATCTATGCCCTGGCTTTCTAAGAGCGAGACGCAGATATCCTTGCCGATCGAATGGATGTCGCCTTTCACGGTGGCAAATACAACGCGCCCGATACAGGCAGCCGAGTCCTCGGGGAACCGCTCGCGGACGCGGGCCACGGCGGCCTTCATCGCCTCTGCTGCGACGATGAGCTGCGGCAAAAAGACCTCACCTCGGCCGAACGCATCCCCCAGGTGCGTGATCGCTGGTGTCAGGACGTCGGCAATCACCCGTTCGGGCGCGATGCCTGCATTCATCACGGCATCTGCGAGCGCGGGTGCCGCATGCGCATCCCCCCTGAGCACCGCCACCTCAAGCGCGTCGCATGGGCCCGCATCGCCGGAGCCGACCCTGTCGGAGCCGCCATCGCTTCCCGCGGCTTCGGCTATCGTACGATTCGAGGGGTGCTGAACCGTACGATTCAAGGGGTCTTCAATCGTACGGTTCGAGGGGTGTCCAATCGTACGATTCGACAGATCCTCGGTCGTCAAACGCGAGCCCACGGGCGCGCCAGCGCCAGCACCGATCCCCGCTATACCTTCTAAGGCTTTGGCAGCCGCAGCGGCATAGATCGCATCCCAGGACCTCATCGCCTCCGCAAGCGCAGGCATGGGCGTGGGCGCATCCGCCCGCTCGCCGCCGCCTTGACCCGCAGCCTGACCTGTCGCCTGACCCGCAGCTTCGCCCGCAGCCTGGTTCGCGAGATCCCGTGTCCCCATGAGCACACGGTCACCGGGGTTTGCGATAGCAGCATCGAGCCCGGCAGCAACCGCCGCCGAGAAGAACGCCGCATTCAAAAGCGCCCTGTCGGGCATGCCGTGGCTCACGTTGGAGATGCCGAGCACCGTCGCAAACCCCAGGCCATGGGCACCTGACACCGTCTCAATCGTGACCACCGGTGCCCCTGCATCGGTTGCAGCGGTCATCACGAGCCCGTCGACGACAAGGTCCCGGCGTGCGATCCCCTCCTCGGCAGCCTGATCCGCGACCCGCTCTACGATCTCAAGCCGCCCGGCGGAGCTGTCCGGGATCCCGTGGTCATCTAACGCGAGCACGACAAGCGCAGCGCCATAACGCCGCGCAAGCGGAAGCACCGCCTTCATGGACCCCGAGTCGCCGTTGACGCTGTTGATGAGCGCCTTGCCCGGATACACGCGCAAAGCGGACTCCAACGCCCGCGGGTCGGTCGTGTCAAGCACGAGCGGAAGGTCGCTCATACCGGCCAGTGCGAGCACGGCCTCTGAAAGCCTGTCCGCCGCACTCACGCCTGCAGCACCGACGTTGACGTCAAGCATGTCGGCACCGGCAGCCTGTTGCTCGGCGGCGTACGCCCGCACAACACTCATCGAACCGGCGAGAAGGGACTCTTTGAGATCCGGCTTGCCGGTCGGGTTGATGCGCTCGCCGATCACGCGGACAGGCTCGCCACGACCAAAAGACACCAGCCTCCTTGGCCCGGCAACAACCGTCCTTGCAAACCCGCGCCCTTTGACCGCGACCGCATCGGTGACGCCGACAAGCGCAGCGATCTTCTGTGTGTGCGCAGGTGTCGAGCCACAGCATGACCCGATCGCACAAACGCCGACCGCTGCCGCTGCGCGTGCAAACGCGCCCGTCTCCTCGGGGGTGCCGGGGAAGACCGTCCCGCCTGACTCGGCGACCACAGGCATCCCGGCGTTGGGCTGCCCGATGACCGGCAGCCTGGTTGCCGATACCATGCGCGCCAGCAAGGGCAGCATCTGCTCGGGGCCAAGCCCGCAGTTGATCCCGACACCATCCGCCCCGGCAGCCTCAAGGACCACCGCGGCTACCTCGGGCGGGGTCCCCGAGATATCCATGATGCCCGCCGACCCCATCGTCACGCTGGCGATAACAGGCAGGTCGGTCACGCTGCGCGCCGCAAGCACTGCGCAGCGCGCCTCGGCGATATCGTTCATCGTCTCGATGAGGATGGCATCAGGCCCCGCCGACGCAAGCGCACGCATCTGCTCGGCAAAGGCATCGAACGCCTCGTCAAACGTCACCTGCCCCAGCGGCTCCATGACAAGCCCTGTGGGGCCGACATCCGCGAGCACATACCGCGCACCGGCCCTGCGCGCCAGCCCGACCCCGGCCACGTTGAGCTCCTCGACGCGCTCTCCCAGGCCATACTCGTCAAGCCGAGGCCGAGAGCCCCCGAATGTGTTGGTTATCGAGCAGTCGCTGCCGGACTGCCGGTAGAGCTCGGACACCCTGGCGACCACATCGGGTGCCTCGGCATTGAGCAGCTCGGGACACCCATGACCCGCACCCTCTCGATGAAGCATCGTACCCATCGCCCCATCGAGCACAAGTATGCGATTGCCGAGTATGGCGGAAAAAGTCGGCACGCGAGTTAGGAGCCGGTCCTCAAAGGGCCCTTTTCGGCTTTGATCCGCTTCCCTGCAGCGATGACATCGGCAATGGTCACCGTCCTGAAGTGCTCTTTGATCATCTCGTCCAAAGGAAGCCAGATGTCGTGGTGGACCGGACACAGCTCCTGTCGGCTGCACAGGCTTTCCTGCGTGCATAAAGCCATCGTCAGCCGCTCGCCCATAGCCTCAAAAACCTGCAATATGGTGATCTCTGCGGCAGGCCGAGCGAGGAAGAAGCCCCCCCTTGAGCCACGGCGTGACTTGAGCAGCCCCGCATGGTTGAGCAGGTTGGCAATCTGCCGAGCAAACCCATACGGGACATCAGCCCGCTTGGCCAGGACATGCACGCTTGCATGGTGACCCTCGCCCAGACAGGCGGCCTCGTACATGATCCGCAACGCATAGTCGGTACGCCAGACTATTGGCATGGCCCCACCGTGCTCCTCGTATCTGTCCCAATATGCGAAATCCTCTGGAGGGCCTCGGTGATTATCCGATCATGGTCAAAGGCGAGCGCCGTCGGCAACTCGGATACCAGGAACCAGCGTGCCTCGACCGCATCATCGTCAGGAGCGGTCTCCAGCTCCTTTTCCCCGATATCGACAAGGTACGCAGCGCTTACCGTCCAGCCACGCGAATCGCGCCCCGGGTCGGCGAAAGTCCCGACCGAGGCAAAGGGGCCCTCCCAGGTCAGCCCTGTTTCCTCGGCAAGCTCTCTTTGGGCCGCTTCTGTAGGCTTCTCGCCCTCGTCAACAAACCCGCCGGGGAGCGCCCAAGACCCCGAACATGGGTCGGATCCCCTTCGAACAAGCAGCACTTTGCGCGCATCGCCCGAACCGCAACAGACAACCGTGTCGCAGCAAAAAGCAGGGCGTGGGTAATCGTAGGTGTACTTCATCGGCCTAGTTTAACCGAGCACCTCGAATCTTTGCATCCAATGGTTCCTATCTTTAGTCCAACTGCGCTTGGAAATGCCCACCATCTTCATCACATTTCCACATTCGCTCCATCGCTCGTCCTCTTGGTTGGGGGATACTCTTGTTGCAAGCATTGCAGGATCAAGCGTTGCAAGAAGTGACGCGAGAAGTGACGCGGCAGACATCCGTTGCGAGAAACGCTGCGGCAGACATCCGTTGCGAGAAGCGCCACAAAAGCATTGCAGCAGGCGTTGCAGGAAGCGCTGCGGTGCCTTGGTATGCCTTTGACAACAAGCTGACTCGAGCGAGTGCCCCCGCCTCGCTATTCCCCTCTCCCCACGAAACGGCCCGGTTATGCGACTGGGTCGTTTCGCATTTACTCGGCTTTTTCGCCCTCCTCTGGCTTGGGCTTCGCAAGCAGCTTCGCCATGATCTTGAAACCAGGATCGACACGAAGCCTCGTTCCCGCTGCTACAGCCTCTGAATATACCTCAGCGCTATCAGGCACGATGCCCTCGCCCCAGAGCACAAACGGCACCGGCTCGCGGGAGTGCGTCTTGGTCGCAATGGGGGTGAAGTGGTCGGGCATGGCAAGGATGCGCATCCCACCGTCGAACCTGTCGGCAGCCTCGCGCACGCGTGAGACGATCTCGCGGTCGATGGCCTCGATGGCGGCGATCTTCTCGGCGATGTCCCCGGCATGCCCCGCCTCGTCGGGGGCCTCGATGTGGATAAAGACGACATCGTGGTCCTCAAGCGCGGCGAGCGCGCCCTCGGCTTGCGCAGCGTAGTCGGTGTCCGACCCCGCGGTCACCCCAGCGATCTCCAGGCAGCCGATGCCCGTGAGCCTCGCCAACCCGTTGAGCAGGTCGACCCCGCTCGTGAGCACGGCGGAGACCCCGTATTTCTCGGCAAAAGGCTTGAGACCCCACGGCATGAGGCCTGGCCAGAACAGCCACACGTCGGTAGCCGGCAGTTTGCCGTCCTTGATGCGGCGGGCGTTGACCGGCGACTCGGCAAGCACCTCGCGGGCGCGCCTCATGTAGTCCATCAAGAGCCCCGCGTTCTCTCCCTTGGGCATCCGGAAGAGGACCATCTTGTCGCTGATGTCATGCGGAGGCGTGTACTTGAGGGCGACCAGGTCGTTGTAGCCGGTTATCACCAGGATGTGGCGGTAGCCTATCCCGGGGTGGATGCGGAAGACCTCGTCGTCGAGGGCGGCGCTCAGCTCGGCGATGATCTCGTGCGACTCCTCGGAAGAGATGTTTCCAGCCGAGTAGCTCTTCATCTTGCCGTCCTCAATGGTGACGAGGTTGAGCCTTAAAGCGAGTTCCCAGTTCGTGAGCTTGATGCCCATGCTGGTGGCCTCGATCCCTCCGCGCCCCAGCGGCTGATGCTCGGGATCGTAACCCAATATCGACTCACACGCCGTCGATGAGGATGCCTCCATGCCGTCCGGCACGGTCTTTGCCAAGCCGGTCAGCCCGTCGCGGGCCAGCGCATCGAGGTTGGGGGTTTTGGCAGCCTCAAGTGTGGTTTTCCCGTCCAACTCCTGAAGCGGAAAGCCTGCTGCTCCATCTAAAATAACAACAACATGCTTCATCAGATCAGCCCTCTTTCATCTATCATCTCTTAAGCTTTCCAGCACGTTTAAGCTTTCCAGCACTTATCCCCGCTTGTCTTTGCGTTCCTTGCACGCACTTACATCGTCGTGCATATTGTAGCGGACTTGAGGCAGCCGAGTGCCGAGTAAATCTGCCGGTGGCAATGCAAGAAAACCTCACCAAACAGTTTGCAACCCACTCCCCGGGAGACCCGTGCTCGGGGTATGATTCAAAAGATGGATCATGGGCGCGCTGTTCGGGTTCCGGACACCCTGTCCAGATCCCGGACACGCTGCTCAGATCCTGGATGCACCGTCCAGGCCATGAGCGCACCGCCGCATGCCCACCCACGTATATGCGAGGCATAACATGAACACACCGCTCACATACCATGACACAAGGGATCTGACCGACGCGACGGCCACATTCACCGATGTCGTCGTCAAGGGCATCGCCGACGGCGGGGGGCTGTTTGTCCCAAGCGAGATACCCTCCCTTTCGTCCGACGAGATCATCGGACTCGTCAAGACCCCCTACTGGGAACGGGCAGCCACCGTCTTTGAGCATTTTGGGGTGGATCTTCCAAGCGCGCACATCGCTACCCTTATGCAGGCTGCGTATGGCTCCCAGTGGGACGATGAGCGCATCGCACCGGTCATCGAGGTCTGCCCGGGCTTCCATGTGCTTGAACTCTGGCACGGCCCGACCTCGGCTTTCAAAGACATGGCCCTCCAGTGCATGCCGCTCACCTTCTCCGCCGCGGTCGACCTCGCATGGCAACGCGGAACACTCGCCGAGGACTACCTCATCCTTGTCGCAACCAGCGGCGACACCGGCAAGGCGGCGCTTGAGGGCTTTGCGGACCGCGAGCACACAAAGATCGTCGTCTTCTATCCCGCTGGCGGAGTGAGCGACCTCCAGTACAAGCAGATGGTCACCCAGCGCGGCGAGAACCTGGCGGTCTTTGGCGTGCGCGGCAACTTTGACGACTGCCAGAGCGCGGTCAAGGCAGCATTCTCGGACGAGGATTTCACGCGTGAGCTCGCCGAGAGACACCGGCTGCGCCTGTCCTCGGCAAACTCGATCAACTGGGGACGCCTGCTGCCTCAGATCGCTTACTACGTGAGCGCATATGCCGACATGGTTGCTTCCGGCGGGGTGAAGGCAGGCCAATGCATAAACGCATGTGTGCCGACCGGCAACTTCGGCAACATCTTAGCCGCCTACTATGCACGCGAGATGGGTGTCCCTATAGGTCGGCTGGTGTGCGCGAGCAATGAGAACGCTGTGCTCGCCGACTTCATCGCAACCGGGTGCTACGACATCTCGGAGCGCGGGTTTGTGACAACCCCAAGCCCCTCGATGGACATCTTGGTCTCAAGCAACCTCGAACGCCTTTTGTACCATCTGGCAGGCGCGGGCAAGGTGCGGGAATGGATGGCCGCCCTCGCAAGCGAGAAACGGTTTGAGGTCGACCCGGACACGTTTGACGCAATCCGCAGCCTGTTCGTCGGCGGCTCGGTTAACAACGATGGGTCACTTGCCACCATCCGGCAGGTCTTTGCCGAGGACGGTTACCTGCTCGATCCCCATACGGCGGTCGCCTGGGCGGTCGCCAAAAAGACCTCCGGCGACGCACCCATGCTCATCGTCTCAACGGCCCACTGGGCGAAGTTCGGCGCGGACGTGTTAAAGGCGCTTACCGACGTGCCGTACGCAAACGCGCTGCCCGCTGTCTACGATGGCCTCACCGGTGTCCAGCTTTTGGAGAAGGTGCGAGAGCTAACCGGCGGGCGATGTGCACCGATCCCCGCTCCCCTCGCCGGGCTTGATGCCGCAAAGATCCGCTTTGCCGAGGTGGTGGACACGGGACGGGAAAGTGTGGAAGACGCGCTCAGGGGGTGGCTTGAGACGTGACGGCCCCGCTGCGCTATCTCTGCCTTTCCGACCTCCACCTTGGCGGCAGTCACTCCCTGCTTACAAGCAGAGAGGGCAATGCGACCCCAAAAGCCAGCGAGGTGCTAACCGCCCTCTGCGAATGCATGCGCTCGCTGGTGAGTCGCTGCGGGCACGAGGAGAGGCGGCCGACACTCATCCTCGCCGGCGACCTGCTTGAACTCGCGCTTGCAAGCGACGAATACTCGGCGATCGTCTTCCAGCAGTTCATGGAAGTCGTAATGGCCCCGGGCGAAGAGATATTCGATCAGATATGGTTTTTGCCCGGCAACCACGACCATCACCTTTGGGAAGCGGCTCGCGAGGCACAGTACGCAAGCTTCCTGGAGGAGTACGAGGGACAGGAGATCCCGCATCCTCGGTTTATGACAAGGATGTTCTACGATCACCAGGAGCATGCTGCGATCTCGCCCCTGCTCACCGCGCTCCTGCGGCGTGCAAGGCGGGCGGCGGCCTCGGCAAGCTTGGCATCTTCAGCGGTTTCGGCGGCCTTGACGGCTAGCCCCTCGGCGAACTCCGCTGCCGCCAAACCCGACGAGTCAAGCATTCCCGTGATCTACCCGAACCTGGCAGTGCGCAAAGATGACCGCTTCGTGCTCTTCAGCCATGGGCACTACATCGAATCCGCCTACCAGCTCCTTACAAACCTGAACACCATCCTGTTCGGCGCACCGGCACCCCCGAGCATAAGCGCACTTGAAGAGGGGAACTTTGCCTGGATAGATTTCTTCTGGTCGGTATTGGGACGCGCCGGCGATCCTGGAGAACGCGTCCAGTACGTCTATGATCGGCTCAGGAGCCCCGAGAACCGCAAAGACCTCATCCACGCGGTTTCGACCAACCTTGCACTGCTTATCAAGAACCGCACTCGGTTCGACTCCCTTGAGGATCGGATGCAACATCAAGTCGTCGAGATGATCCTGACCCAGATCGCAAACTGGGGCAGCACCATCGGCAGGCAGACGTATTACGGCGGGAAAGGCCCGGCTGAGGCGCATAACCAGGGACTTGAGGAGTACCTCTCCGCATACGTCCTCCCGCAGCTTGCCGATGAATGCGCCATCTTTGCCGAGAAGGACGCACGGGAAACACCTGCCGAGACCACTTTTGTGTTCGGGCACACGCACCACCCGTTCGTCCGCAGCGCGCAACCCGTGAAAGGCCATAACACCCCGGTCGCCGTGTTCAACACGGGGGGCTGGATCCATGAGACAAAGGAACTCCAGCAACAGATCGGTGCCTCGCTGGTGGTTGTGGACGAGGATCTGAACGTTGCCGCAATCGAGCTTTACCGAGAGGTGTCGTCGCTCGCATCCGACTACCCACGTGTAGCAGAGGCCAGTGATGCAGACGAGCCACACGAGCACTCGGCGTTGTGGCACAGCCTTAAAGGCGCGCTTTCGCAGGATGCAGATGTCTGGAGGGACCTCACCTCGCGCATAGCCACACGGTTAACAGCAAGCGGCGAGTGAGTTTTGGGCTCGCGTGTAACGTGAGTTGCACTCACACGTAGCGCTGGCACTTCTCAGCCATCGCCCAACCGCAACCTTACCCTGTGCCGCCCGGCTCCTCGGCAGTGATGAGCCAATGCCAGGGCAGGTCCTCGTGCTCCCGCACCGATAAGAAACCCACGCCTTCGAGTATTGAGATGACCTGGACGGCCGGTGTCCTGATCGCAAGCGGCGGCCCTTTGGGAGTCCCTCGGTCAGCCCAATCGACCACAAGGAGCCTGCCGCCCGGCCTGAGCAGGCGGCGTGCGTCGGCGTAGCTTATCGCTGGGTCTTTTAGCTCGTGATGCAGATTGATCATCACCACAAGGTCCGCGACCTTATCGCCGAGCGGGACCCGGGTCTCTTCCGAGAGCACAGGCAACAGCACGCCTTCGGCGACTTCGGGCCGGTTGCTGCTCATCCACTCGATCATCTTAGGCTCGATATCGGCTGCAAGCACAGTCGAACCGGGGGCCATGGCAGCAAACGCCGCCGAGAAAAGCCCGGTGCCGGCACCGATCTCCACAATCGTTTTGGGGGCAGGCGAGCCGAGCGCCTCCCACATGACATCCGGTATCAGCGTCTCGAAGCGTCCGGGGTCATTGAGCTTCTCGAGTTTGGCGATATTGAATTTGTGGAATGGCTTTTTGCAAGGCGGTTTTTCAGGTTCCTTGTGAAGCGGTTCTTTGCAAAGCGGCTCCGCGGGCACAAGCACCCGCCCCATGATCGCCAGATCGAGCCAGCGGTCAAACTTCCTGCCAACCTCACGAAATGTCCCCACCCGCTCGAACCCGGCCCGCTCAACCATCCTCAGACAGGGCTCGTTGTCTACAACGATCTGCGCAAGAAGCACGTGATGGCCTACGCGGATGCTTTCCTCGATAAGGCCGTTTAACACTGTCGACCCTGCCCCGCCCTTCGTCTCGCCATCCTGCACATACACCGAGAGCTCACCGGTATGGCACCAGCCCTCGCTGGTCACCCATGGGGTCACCGAGCCCCAGCCAACCACGACACCGTCCCTTTCGACCACCATCACCGGATGGGCATCACCGTGGCTGGCAAGCCACTCGGCACGCCAATCCTCACTTGTCTCGGTAGCCTTAAAGGTCACGGTCGAGGTCCGCACATAGTAGTTGTAGATGTCGTTGATGACGGGTACGTCGGCAGGCAGGGCATGCCTCACCACCAGACTGCTTTTGCTCATAGCTTGCTCCTCACTCAGGACTCTGGATGCAAGTCTAGCCGAAGCGCCCGGTTATGTACCTTTCAGTCCGAGAATCACGAGGGTTGGTGAAGATCGATTTTGTGTCCCCGGTCTCGATAAGCTCTGCCGGGGCCTCATTCGATTCCCGTAGCATGAACGCCGTTTGATGGGAGACCCGTGCGGCCTGCTGCATATTGTGGGTGACGATGACGATCATCATCTCCTGCCCGAGCTTAGCGATCGTGTCCTCGATCTGCTGGGTCGAGACCGGGTCAAGCGCGGATGCGGGCTCGTCCATGAGCAAGACCTCGGGCTCGGTAGCAAGCGCACGGGCGATGCAGAGCCTCTGCTGCTGGCCTCCGGACAGCTCGAAAGCGTGCTTGTTTAAGACGTCTTTGACCTCACTCCACAGCGCCGCCGATCTCAGAGCGCTCTCAACGATCCCATTGAGCTCACTGCGACGGCGAATGCCGAATGTCTTAGGCCCAAAGGCGACGTTGTCGTATATGGACATCGGGAAAGGGTTCGGTCGCTGGAAGACCATCCCCACGCGGGACCTCACCTCAACGGCATCGACCTTCCCGTCGTTGATGTCGACCCCCTCAAGCCTCACCGCACCTGTCACTGCAGCGCCCGCAATCTCATCGTTCATGCGGTTCAAGCACCTGAGCAGGGTAGACTTCCCGCACCCAGAAGGCCCTATCAGTGCCGTCACCGACTTGCTTGGGATACACATCGACACGCCGGAGACAACGGTCTCTTTGCCATAGCGGATCGAAACGCCTTCTAATTCAAATGCGCCTCGGAGATCACGGGTGACCACCTGGGCCCCTTCTTCGCAGCGCACGGCCTCGGAAGCCGCAGCTGTATTGTTCGCGCAGAGCACCGCCTCGGCGCTTACGGCTGTATGGGTCGCAAAATGCGGCACCACCGCGCTCTCTGCATCGATGCCGACCGCGACCTCGGGATCTGTCGCCCTAGGGCTTGCAAAGCGTAGGGCCTGCAGGACATCGGTTACCATCTGAGCTTTCTCCTTTGCGCAGAACGCCAGGCTGCTGCTGCCATTGCCGCACCCATCGTGCTCGCAACAAGCACCAGCGCTGTGCCCCAAACAACGTTGTTATTCGATCTGACCGCCTGTGTGGCCATGATGTAAAGGTGGTAGGGCAGCACCATCGTCTTGTCCATAAGGCCGGTTGGGAGCGGCGCATAAAACGCCGCTGCCGTGACGATGATCGGCGCCGTTTCGCCAGCCGCCCGCGACAAGCCGAGAATGACCCCAGTAACGGCCCCAGGAGCCGCCGCCGGAAGGATCACGCGTGTTATCGTCTGGAATTTTGTCGCCCCAAGCGCCAAAGCGGCGTTCCGCAGCTCGCTCGGCACCTGCCTGAGCGCTTCCTCGGTCGCGGTGATGATCGCCGGTAGCGACAAACACGCCAGCGTAAGCGCACCAGAGAGGATGGATTGGCGGAGGTGCATCGTGATGACAAAGGCGGCCAGCCCAAAAAGCCCGTAGACGATCGAGGGTACCCCGGCCATGTTGGCAATCGAGAGACGGATGAGCCTTGCCAGAAGACTATCCCCCGCGTACTCGGCAAGGTATATCCCAGCGGCTATCCCAGCTGGAACAGCAAACAATGCAGTCGCCAATGTCAAAAGCGCCGTTCCGACAATGGCCGGAAAGATCCCACCGGCGGTCATGCTTTGCTTGGGCATGTCGAAGATGAACTCGAGCGAGATAGCCGGAAGCCCTCTCCACACGATGACACCGATGACCAGGATCGGAGGCACGGCTGCGCAAAACAGGCATACGGCCAAGAGCACCCTTGCTGCGACCTCGGCGATCCGCGCCCTGCGCACCTGGCCTATGAGGGCCTGACGGGGCTGCCTCATCTTGACCACCGCCTGCGGCTACGGTCGATCACCTGTGCCGCTATCAAGTTGACGACGAACGTGCTCAGGAATAGGACGAGCGCCATTGCGAACAGCGCCGAGTAGTGGAGTCCGCCACGGACGACCTCGGCGACCTCGCTGGCGATGGTCCCCGGCAGCGTGCGGGCTGCCTCAAAGGGGCCTTGCACCACGAGTCCGCTGTTGCCGGCGATCATCAGTACCACCATCGTCTCTCCTACCGCACGACCGAACCCGAGCAGGATTGCAGCGAAGATGCCAGGCCAAGCAGCAGGGACCACGATTTTTACCGCGGTCTGCCATTTCGTGTTGCCCATTGCGAGCGAGCCCTGTCGCAAGGCATCAGGTACGGCAGTCAGAGCGTCCTCTGAGATCGAGACGATCGTGGGAAGGCACAGGATCCCGACCATGAGCCCAGCAGCCAGCGCAGTCAGTCCGCTCGGCAGCGAGAAGAACGTGCGTATCCAGGGCACAAGAAAGGTCATCCCTAGAAGGCCGAGCGCCACGGATGGCACCGTTGCAATACATTCGACCAGCGATTTGGCTACCTCGCGGACGCGCCCGCTTATAAACTCCGACAGGCAGACCGCTGCACCGACGCCGATCGGCATCGCGCACACAATCGCGATCAATGTCACCCAGAGCGATCCCGATTCCGCTGGCAGAAAACCAAAGGCAGGGGGCGAGGATGTGGGATGCCATATCGTGCCCGATAGCATCTCCCACAACCCCACCTCGCCCACAGCCCGGAATGAGTTCAATAAAAGGAAGCAGAGGATGGCAAGCAGCGCCGCGATCGAGACCAACGCCGAGAGCGTAATGGCTACCCGCGCAGCATTATTTGCCAGCCGAGCTGACTCCTTATTCAGCCGACTACGGGAGTGGGACAAACCCCTGCTCCTCGACGATCGCTTGACCGGCCGCACTCAAAATCCATTCGATGAGCGCTGTCTTTGCCTCGGAGGACTTGCCGTCCCCGTACATGAACAGGCTTCTGCTGAGCGGGTAACTCCCGTCAAGCACGGCTCCCACCGAAGCGGCCACGCCATCGACTTTCACTACCTGCGTGGTGTCAGAGACATACCCGATGCCCACATAGCCGATGGCAGCCGGGTTGTTAGAGACCTCTTCCACGATAGACTGGCTCGACTGGAGGTTCTTCATGGCCGTCGAGTACTCGAGCTCTTTCCCGATCACTTCCTCTTTGAAGTACTCGTACGTCCCAGACGAGGTGTCCCTGCCGAGAAGGACGATCTGTTCGTTGCTCCCACCAAGGTCCTTCCAGTTGGTGACCTCACCGCGATACACCTTGCCAAGCTGCTCGGTGCTCAGCTCCGAGACGCTGTTCTTTGGATTGACCAGCACTGCAATGCCGTCCTTGGCAACCTCGATCTCCTCCGGCTTGACGCCGTTTGCCTCGGCCTGCTCGGTCTCTTCTCCCTTGATGCCACGCGAGGCGTTGGCGAAATCCACGGTCCCGTTAATAAGGGCAGCAAAACCTGCTCCCGAGCCACCGCCGCTCACTGAGACGGCTACGCCGCTGTTCTCGGCCTGAAAGGCCTCCGCCCACGCCTGGGAAAGGTTCACCATCGTGTCCGACCCCAAAATGGTTATCGAGCCGGAAAGCTCACTGCCGGCGGAGCCTTGAGAATCCGTCTGCCCCACGTCGTCGCCCGTTTTGCAGCCTACGAGCGAGAATGCGAGCACGACTACCAATACAAATACAAGCCAGCGCCTTACTATCTGCATGATGCTCCTTGTGTCTTGATCATCGTCACCTCCCGGTGACTTTCAAGCCTTCATCCCTCTTGGTTTTCTATGCAATCCAGTGCTTGGATCCCAGTGCTTGGATCCGTCTGCTCAAGGCTAGAACACCCCTCGGGCAAGTTGGTTTCACCGTTGTAAACTGCATGCTGTCAATGTAAAAAGGTTGTGAAATGCAACCTTTGGGTGACCGCACTCCATATAATGGGCGTGCGCGAACCAACGGGCGCGTGCGGGCCAATGGACGCGAGTGGCAGAGGACCGATTCCGACTGGCAGGGCAGGAACCGACTGGCAGGACAGAGATGTTTTCCATCCTTATCGTTGAAGATGACCCCGTTATCAGGCAGACCATCGAGTACGTATTGCGCCGAGAGGGGTTTGACACGCGTGCAACAGGAGACGGACAGGCGGCGCTCGCACAGGCGGCCGAGTTCTCCCCTGACCTTGTCCTGCTCGATTTGATGCTCCCCGGGCTCGACGGCATCCATGTTGCCGAGCAGCTCCGCACTATGAGCAGCAAGGTCGCCATAATCATGGTGACTGCACTTGATCAAAAGCGTGACAAGGTCCGTGGGCTGGATGCCGGCGCAGATGACTACATCACCAAGCCCTTTTCCATGGAGGAGCTGCTCGCCCGCATACGGGCCAACCTGCGACGCGCACAGGAGCACGTCTCCGACGAGGAGCAGCCGATCAGACGCGGGGATCTCGTCATCTCGCCCAAAAGCTTTAAGGCGACTGTTGCCGGCGAACCCGTGGAATTACGGCGCAAGGAGTTCCAACTGCTGCTTGTGCTTACCCGTAACGATGGCTGCCTCTGCACCCGACAAATGCTTGCAGCGGAGATCTGGGGACAGGAGCACTTTGCTTCTTCACGCACGATCGATGTCCACATACGCAGGCTGCGGCAGATGATCGAGACCCCTTCCGCGTTCTGCTACATCCATACCATACACGGGCTGGGATACCGCTTCGAGGTATCGCCAAAATGACCTCGTGGCCGCAGCAGGTGCGCCTCGGTCTCATCCGACTGGCCGCCCGAAAACTCCTTCTCTCCGCCGAGGAGCTTTCCGATGCGGCCGCAAAAATGGCCGACGGGGACCTGCTCGCATCCATCCCCTCGGCAGATGCGGCACTTGTCGGCCTTCATGACTCGCTCGTCAGCCTTCGGAACCAAACGCGCACCCGCGTGGCCGAGCTAGAGATCGAGCGCGCAGGCCTGCGTGCGGCGCTCAGCGAACTGACAGATGCCGTCATCCTCGCCGAGAACGGCGCCGTCGTATTCGCGAACCCATCTGCCATAGCATTGTTCGGAGCCGAGGTGTCCCGACCGGGCACCCCACTTGAAAAAACACTGCCTGCCTCGGTTGCACAGGCGATCGAGACCAAACTTGCCAACCACGACACCCTGGTAGAGAAGCTTTCGGCTGACCCGACCGGTCGCTCGCTCTCGTTGAGGGTCTCGCCTCTTAAAATGGATCCTTCAGGCTCCCTCGGCTCTTTGAGCTCTTACCCCCTAGACCCTTCCCCTGCCAGGGTCATCATCGCCATCACCGACATTACAACGGCAACCCATCTCGATACCGTACGCCGTGAGTTTGTTGCAAACGCAAGTCATGAGCTGAAAACGCCTGTCACCAGCATCAAGCTTTTGGCTGACTCGGCAAACACAGCGGCCTCCGACGGGGACAGCACTCTCGCCCTGTCCTTTGCCTCACAGATCTCTCAGGAGACCGACCGCTTACAAAGGCTTGTCACCGACCTGCTCGACCTCTCACGACTTGAGTCGACTCCAACGTACCAGGAGGTCACTGATGTCCGCAAGGCCATCGACAACGCCATGGTGACCCACCGCAATGCCGCAGCGCACAAGGACTTGAAACTCTCGGTCGACCTTGGCGAGGTGCACGGGACAGACCTCTTCGTACTTGCGCACCCGACAGACCTGGCCATCGCGCTCGACAACCTCATCGACAACGCGATCGCCTACACAAACGCGGGCTCGGTCACCGTGTCGGCCACCGCAACCAATGACACCGTCCTCATCAGCGTCTCTGATACCGGATGCGGCATCGCTCCAGAATACCTGCCGAGGATCTTTGAGCGCTTTTTCAGAGTCGACCAGGCGCGCTCGCGCCAGATGGGCGGCACAGGGCTTGGCCTTGCGCTTGTCCGCAACTCCATCGAGCGCAACAAAGGGTCGGTCAGCGTGAAGTCAGAGCCGGGGGTCGGCTCTGACTTCGTCGTGAGCCTCCCGCGCGCCTGCTGATCACCTGCCGAGCGGTTCTCCTCGGCTATCGGGTCTTTGAGTTTCTTTAAGGCGGCGATAAAGTCCAGTTTATCATGGATTTCAGCACGTTCTGGACGTTGTTGGAGACGACGTTCGCCCCACCGTAGACCTGCATGCTGGGATGCTTGCCTGCGTAAGCGCCCGGCAGGTAGCCCGGCCAGTTCGGGGAGAGCACGTCCGGCGCGGTGAGGATGAGGATGCCGCCGCGCTGCCCTATGCCCACACCGCCGGCAAGGGCATCAGGGAAGTCGAGCCCGGTGGCGACCCCGATGAAGCCCGTGGTGGCAAGGCTGTTCGCAAACGCGTACTCCGCGACCTTCTGCGCGGTCTCATAGCGGTCCGCGCCGGCGATGCGCCTTGAGGTGGCCACGATGGCATCGACCGACACCTTAACGGAAGCGGAGACAGCGGCCTCGGAGCCGACGATGGTGACATCGGTGATGCCAGTGCCCGTAATAGCCGAGGATGCGTGCGGGGAGAGCGCGGTCGGGGGGGTGAGCAGCACCGGAATCTTGTTCCGGTACGCGATAGGCGATGCTGAGAGGCCGTCCGCGAAGTTGTCGCCGCGTGCCAAAAATGCCTTCTTGGTAAATGCCGCACCCTCACAGGACGCCACCTTCTTGGCGACTGCGGCGCTCGTCGCATAGCGGTCCACACCAGAGATGCGCTCGACCGTGAGCCCTGCGCCTGTAAGTGAGCTTTCCACCGCGTTTGAGACGGCCGCCGCAGAGCCCATAATGTAGACAGTGTTCACGTCAAGGCGCTTGATCTCCGCCAGCACGCCGGGGCTCAAAGCATCCGGCCGCGTCAAGAGGAGCGGGGCCTTAAGCGAGCCTGCGAGCGCGCTTGCAGAAAGCGCATCGGCGTAGTTCGTACCGGTCGCGAGTATCACCGAAGGTGTTGTGGGCGGGAAGAAGTTCTCCTTGCTGACCTCGATGGCGGTCGCATAACGATCCGGGCCGTACACGCGCGTCGCGCCGTCATCGATGCAGGTGGGGGCGTTCCTCATCCGATAACCTGTGCCGTCGCCGAGCTGCCGGTACTCGTTGTCCCCCCATGCCCAGAGCGAGCTGTCACCGGCATCTCCACCATTTGTCGCAAGCGAGTGGCCTCCTCCTGCGCTTATGACCTTCCAGCCGGTCATAAGCCCGACTTTGGTGGGAACGTTCTTGTCCTCGTACGTGCTGTCGCCAAGCGCCCCTTCCTCGTTGTCCCCCCATGCCCAGAGCGAGCCCCCCCCGGGCGAGCCGTCGTCTCTAATCGCAAGGGAGTGGAAGCGCCCTGCGCTGATATCCTTCCAGTTCGTCGCAGTCCCGACCTGGAAGGGGACGCTCTTGCTCCCGACCAGGCCGCCGCCGAGCTGACCGAGATCGTTGTCCCCCCACGCCCAGAGCGTGCCGTTGTCCTTCGTCGCAAGGGAGTGGAAGCCTCCTGTGCTGATATCCTTCCAGTTCGTCGCAGTCCCGACCTTGGTAGGGACGTTCTTGCTCACGTCCGTGCCGATGCCGAGCTGGCCGAAATCGTTGTATCCCCACGCCCAGAGCGTGCCGTCGTTTTTAAGCGCAAGCGCATGCCAGAGCGGCCCTGCGCTCACAGTCTTCCAGTCCGCCGCACTCCCGACCTTGGTGGGGACGTTCTTGTCCGCATACGAGCCGATGCCGAGCTGCCCGTCCTCGTTCCAGCCCCACGCCCAAAGTGAGCCGTCGTTCTTTATCGCAAGGGAATAACCTCCCCCCGCGCTTATGGCCTTCCAATTGTTCTCGCTCCCGACCCTGGTGGGAGCGTTCCTGCCCTGGAACGAGCCGATGCCGAGCGCCCCTTCTCCGTTGTACCCCCACGCCCAGAGCGACCCGTCTTCCTTGAGAGCGAGGCAGTGATAGCCGCCTGCGCTGACGATCCTCCAGTCGGTATCGGCACCGATACGGGTGGGGACGTTCCTGTCCGTGTACGTGCCATTGCCGAGCTGGCCGTCGCTGTTGTCCCCCCATGCCCAGAGCGTGCCATCGCTTCGTATCGCAAGGGAGTGGGTGCCTCCTGCGCTTACGGTACGCCACTTTGCGACAGCATACGCAGGGTCGGCTCCTAGGGCGAAGAAGAGCACACAGCCCACCAGCAGGCATATCCCGAGGAGCAGGAGCCTCGGCCCAAGCACATGGGGCTTGCGCTGCTCGGATCCATGGGGTTTATGCCGTCCGAGTCCATGGGGCTTGTGCTGCTCGAAGGTGCAAGATTTGTGTTGCTTAAACGTATTCCCCATACTAAATGCGGCTATCATGAGGATCCTCCCCACACTGGAAGCTTTATACCCATTCATAATTGTAGCATAAGTTATGCTAACGTTAAGTAATTTTTTAACGTGTGTCTTTTGGAGCCCCCTTTGACTGCGCCTTTTAGCCTGTGCCTTTCAGGGCTGCCCCTTGAGGCCCGCCTAGCCCAGCTATCCCTGGGCAGTTTGACGGGCAGCGGCCACGAGCGACGGCACGATCTGCCGTTTGCGCGAGAGCGCACCCGGCATCCAGGCCGAGCCGTGCGCCATATCGAGCTTAAACGCCCGCTCGGCCAGACGGGTCCTGCCAACAGCAAAGAGCTCGGAGCCCTCCCGCACGATATCGGTCGCCATAAGGACCATAAGGTCGTACTTCCTTGACTCCCGCAGCTCCTCCATCGCGGCGCGGATCTCTTTTGCCTGCTCCATCACGCGGTCCAGGCCGACTGACTCGTACTGGACAATCGCCACACGCATGTCCCCCATCAAGTACTCTTTCAAGTCAGCCTGCACGACGCTTGCCGCAGAGAACCTCTCGCCAGCGCTTCGCGAACGGAACAGCTCCATCCCCAACGCCACAGCATCGACACCCGCGTTCTCGGCAAGGCGTGCGCATACCTGGCGGTCGACCTCGGTCGTTGTCGGCGACTTAAGGATGATCGTGTCGGTGAGTACCGCCCCCAAAAGGATGCCTGCAACCTCAGGCGGTATCTTCACGCCCAGCTCCTCAAAGCGAAGCGCGACGATCGTCGCTGTCGCCCCCAAAGGCAGGTTCAGGAACATGACGGGCGCGGGTGTCTCGATGTCGCCGACCCGATGGTGGTCGACGATCTCGACCACCTCTGCCTCCTCGATGCCGAGCGCAGACTGCGTGCTCTCGTTGTGATCGACAAGCACGACTCTGCGCCGAATGCCACGTGCGATGTCTGTCCGCGTGAAGACCCCCACGACCCGGCCAAGCCCATCGGTGACAACCGCCTCGCGGTATATGTTGTTGACGAGGTCTTTCGATGCCTCGGCAAGCAGCGTATCGGGATCGACCTGCAAGACGTCTCTTGCCATCACATCGCCGACGGTCTGCGAAAGAGCGATAAGCCGCGCCACCGAGTAGGTGTCATGGCCGGTCACGAGGACCGCCGCGCCCTTTTCCTGCGCAAGTGCGACGACATCGGCGGCGACCTTCGCGCCACGCGTTACGATCAGGCAGGCCACGCCGGCTTTGATCGCCATCGGCTGCGTGCGCGCCCGGTCGCCTACGATCAGCACATCGCCCGGTGAGATCAGCCCACGCACAGTCTCGGGCTCGGAGACACCGATGTGCACGCCGCCGGAGATGACCGAGCACGCGTCCCCCGACAGGACTTTGGCATCAAGCACGCGGGCAAGGCCGCCCACGGTCACCGAGGTCTTTGCAAAGCCGGCAACCTCCGTCTCGTCCAGGTAGCGCTCGGCTAGGATAAGCTGGTTGAGCAGGCCAACGAGTATGCCGCCTTGGTCGACCACCGGAAGCACCCGTATCCCGCGGGCACGCATGAGACGGCCCGCGTCGAGTATCGTCTGATCCGGGGTCACCGTGGTCACCGTCTTGCCCATGACATCGCGCACGCGCGTGCGCACATGGCTGATCTCCTCCGGCAGGTCAAGGCCGAACCGCCCGAACAGCCACTCCGTCTCCTTTGGGGCCGGGCCCAAGCGGGCAGCGGTATAGGTATTATCAGGATCGACCGCGTTTTTAAGATGCGCATACCCAACCGCCGAGCAGATACTGTCGTTGTCAGGGTTGCGATGCCCGAAGACCAGAACAGACCCCACTAAGCCGTCCTCTCACTGTTTGAGCTTTACAATAGGAGCGTATCCCATCAGCAGTTTTTTCGTATCCCCGGTGCGGTCAAAGCGAATGGTGAGCGCATCCCCCTCGATGCCGAGCACCGTCCCCTTGCCAAAGACCTTGTGATCCACGATATCTCCCACCGAGAAGGTCTCAGTCGGCTCTAAACGCTCCCTGCAACGACTCGCCGAGCTGACCCCAGGAATCCCGCTGCCATAGACCCTGCCCCCCTGCCCGGTGCCGAAGGTCCCTCGGCGATCCCCGCGCTTCTCCCAACCCGTCCCCGAGATGCCTGCCGCACCCACCCCCGAGACCTCCAGGTGCTCGACGGGTATCTCGGCAAGGAAGCGGCTGGCGGGGTTATGGTTGGTGGTGCCAAAGAGCGAGCGGGACTGCGCGTGCGTAAGGAGCAGCCGCTCGCGGGCCCGCGTGATCGCGACATAAGCGAGCCGACGCTCCTCCTCAAGCCCGCTTGGCTCGAAGACCGAGTTGGCATGGGGGAAGAGCGACTCCTCCATCCCAGCGACGAACACGACCGGGTACTCAAGCCCCTTGGCCGTATGCACCGTCATGAGTGTCACGCTGTCCTCGGCGACCTCGAGCGAGTCGAGGTCGGTGCGC
>WRDS01000027.1 GCA_009779675.1 Coriobacteriia bacterium | reverse complement strand
TCGTCGTCGTGCCGTCGCCGAGCTGGCCGTAGTCGTTGCGCCCCCACGCCCAGAGCGAGCCGTCTGACTTGATGCCGAGGGAGTGGTACCATCCCCCGCCCATGGCCTGCCAGTTATCGGCAGCACCCCCGACCTGGACAGGGGCACTCCTGTTCGCCGTCGTGCCGTCGCCGAGCTGGCCGTAGTCGTTCCAGCCCCATGCCCAGAGCGAGCCGTCGGGCTTGATGGCAAAGGAGTGGTCGGCACCTGCGCTTACCGCCTTCCAGTCAGTGCCGGTGCCGATGCGGACGGGAGCGTTCCTGTTCGCCGTCGTGCCGTCGCCGAGCTGGCCGTAGTTGTTCCAGCCCCATGCCCAGAGCGAACCGTCTGCCTTGAGGGCTAGGGAGTGGTACTCGCCAGCGCTCACGACCGCCCAGTCGTTGCCGGTCCCGACGCACACAGGGGCATTCTTGCTTGTCGTCGTGCCGTCGCCGAGCTGGCCGTCGTCGTTGTACCCCCACGCCCAGAGCGAGCCGTCCTCCCTGATGCCGAGGGAGTGGCCATACCCTGCGCTCACAGCCTCCCAACCGACGAACCCTGCCGAGGAAAGTGACGCGATCCCGGGCGGCTCTGGTGCCGCAGGCGCTGCTCCCGGCATAGCGCCGAAGGCAAGCACAAGGCAGAGAAGCATCGAGAGGCGAGCCCTCTGCCTCCTGCCCGTCGTCTTCCAAAAGGTCTTGCCCATGAAGCCTCCTCTTTCGTCTTGGAGGCCGGCACTTCACGCCGGCCTTGCTTGCCCTGCTGGCCTTGCCGCCCCACGCAAGGGTGCCACTGGGACACCGGCCTGTCGGCCAGTGTTGGAGCCTGTCTTAATGATACCAGTTGCAAGGCACCAGGGCATAAGCGGGCGGGCTGCCGCGCCAAAGATGCCGTTGAGGGTCGCAATGGGCCTTGAATGCCTGGTAGGCACGCACGTTTATTTAAACCGTGTGGCAAGCTCATCCGCAAGGTCGTCTGGGGACAGCCCGTAGCGCGCAAACACTACCAGCAGATGGTAGACAAGGTCGGCTGCCTCATATGCAAGCTGCCCGCGATCAGCATCTTTGGCCGCCATGACTACCTCGGTGGCCTCCTCCCCGATCTTCTTGAGCAGCTTGTCCTCATGGGTCACCAGTAGCCGAGCTGTATAGGATGTGTCCGGATCCGCGCCCCGGCGCGACTCAATCGTCGCCCAAAGGGCATCGATTACCGCGCCGAAATATTCCGTGCCCAATACCGTGCGCTCCAGGCAGCCCTCGTCACCCACCGCCATCGCCCGCACCCTCCTGCCCACATGATGTCTGCTCGGCAGATACCTGTCCGCCTGATGCCGAAAGCGACATCGGCTCCGGGTACAGCAACCGATAAAAACAGGAGCGCTCGTTGGTGTGACACGCGCCAGAGCCGTGCTGTGTCACCTGCACCAGCAGACAATCGGCATCGCAGTCATAAAGGATCTCATGGACATCTTGGGTATGGCCGCTGCTCTCGCCTTTCATCCAGTACTTCTGACGGCTTCGGCTCCAAAACCAGGTCTTAGCAGTCTCGATCGTTTTTGCGAGCGATTCCTGGTTCATATAGGCGACCATCAAGACATCTCCGGTCGCATGATCCTGCACAACGGCAGGGATAAGCCCCGTGGCATCGTAGGTGAGCCCACTTATGCCCAAAAGATCGCGTTCGCGGTCAACCATGAGATTACTCCTGTCGTCCTTGATTGTTTCTGTCCCTACAGCCTGACCGGGATACCCGCCGATGCCATGCGCTCTTTGACCTGTCGGATCGTGAAGATCCCAAAATGGAACACACTTGCCGCTAGCACCGCATCGGCATCGGCCTCGACCACCACTTCGGCGAAATGATCGAGCTCACCGGCTCCCCCGCTGGCGATCACCGGAATGTTCACGGCACTGGTGACCGCACGCGTGAGGTCGATATCATAGCCATCCCGGGTGCCGTCGCAGTCCATGCTGGTGAGCAGTATCTCCCCTGCCCCCCGGCGCTCGGCCTCGGCAGCCCATAAAACCGCATCAAGCCCCGTGTTGGTGCGCCCACCTGAGATAAAGGCCTCCCAGCGCGCAGGCGAAGAGCCGGGCACGCGCCGCGCATCGATTGCGACCACAATGCACTGTGCGCCGAACGCGTGGCTCGTCTCGGTTACGAGCTCAGGCGTCTTTACCGCCGAGGAGTTCATCGATATCTTATCGCATCCCGCAGCCAGCATCGCCCGGATATCGGCGGCTGTGCGCATGCCGCCACCGACGGTATAAGGGATAAAGCATTTCTCGGCGGCACGCGCCGCCACATCGAGCATGTAGGGTCGCTCTTCATGCGTGGCGGTGATGTCTAAAAAGACCAGCTCGTCTGCCCCCTCGGCATCGTAGATGGCAGCCATCTCAACCGGATCCCCTGCATCACGCAGATCAATAAAATTGATGCCCTTGACCACACGTCCCTTGTGGACATCCAGGCAGGGTATAACGCGCTTCATCAACATGGGCGTCAGTACTCCCCTCGGGCTGCCCGGATAGCGTGCTTGAGCTTGAACGCGCCCTCGTAAAGCGCTCGCCCGGTGATAGCGCCCTCCATCACATCCGGCCCGGTCGCCGCAAGCTCACGGAAATCATCCAGGGTCGATACCCCGCCGCTTGCGATCACCGGGAACCCCGCTGTCTCGGCAATCGCCTCGTAAGCGTCGATATCGACACCGGTGCGCATGCCGTCTCGGCTGATATCGGTATAAACAAGGTGCCGAATGCCCAGGCTCCTCAGCTCGGCAACGAGATCGGTGGCCGATGTCGTGATCCCTTCCCGCCAGCCCTCGACAGCGACCATGCCGTCACGGGCATCTACGCCTGCAACGATGCTCTCGCCACCAAAACGAGAGACCGCCTCCCGCGCGAACTCCGGGTCGGTGGCAAGCTTGGTGCCGAGCACCATCCGCGCGACACCCGCCTCCGCAAGGGTGCCGAGCGCCTCAAGCGTCCGAATGCCGCCCCCGACCTGCACTGGCAGATCGACTTCACGGACAATGTGGGAGATAGCCTCCGTGTTGCCGGGAGCCCCGTCCCGCGCGCCGTCAAGGTCGACCACGTGCAACCATTCGGCACCGGCAACAGCGAACTCACGCGCCTGTGCAACCGGGTTCTCGGCATAGACCGTCACCTTCCCATAGTCGCCCTGCGCAAGCCGAACCACTTTGCCGCCGAGCAGATCGATAGCCGGAAAGACGATCACGAGTGCCTCCCCTCAACGATCCTCCCGAAGTTCGCAAGGAGCGCGAGTCCCGTTTTTGATGACTTCTCGGGATGGAACTGTACCGCGAACAGGTTCCCGGCCTGGATCGCCGAGACGAACCGTGCGCCATAGCCGGTGACCCCTATTGCCACATCCATGTCAGCTGGGACAAAATGGTAGCTGTGCACGAAGTAGAATGCGGTCGATTCCTCGATCCCGGAGAACAGCGGGCTCTCACGCGGGAACTCAACGGTGTTCCAGCCGACATGGGGGATCTTCGCCCCCGCGGGAAGACGCTCGCAGGCGCCGGGGACGAGCCCGAGCCCTTCGCATTCGCCACCCTCATGCCCGATGTCCGCAAGCAGCTGAAGCCCCAAGCAGATGCCGAGGAACGGCACGCCCTCTCCGATCCGCTCTTTAAGCACCCCCCAGGTACCGTCCTCTTTGAGGTTGGCGGCAGCGCCGTAAAACCCTCCTACCCCTGGCAAAACGATGCCATCGGCATGGCGGATCTCGGTCGGGTCACCAGTGACCACGACACCTGGAACGCCCGCATGCTCAAGGCCTTTCTGCACGCTACGCAGATTGCCCATCCGGTAATCGATGACTGCGATCACAGCGACCCCTTGGTACTCGGCACCCCGGTGACCCGCGAATCAATGGCAACGGCATCACGCAGCGCACGCGCCACCGCCTTGAACGCGGCCTCGATGATGTGATGGCTGTTCCCGCCGGCGAAAGAACGCACGTGCAGCGTAAGCCCGGCATTGGAGGCGAAGGCGACGAGGAACTCCTTTGCGAGCGTCGTGTCGAAGGTGCCGATGATCTCGATAGGAAGATCCACATCATAGTGCAGCTGCCCACGCCCGGAGATGTCGATTGCGGCCAGCACAAGCGCCTCGTCCATCGGGATCACCGCCCACCCGAACCGCGCGATCCCGGCCTTGTCGCAGAGGGCCTGCGCGAACGCCTGCCCAAGCACGATGCCCACATCCTCGACCGTGTGGTGTGCATCGACCCCGATGTCTCCTGTAGCCTTCACGCTCAGATCAATGAGCGCGTGGCGTCCCAGCGCGGTGAGCATGTGATCGAAGAAGGGGACGCCTGTCTCGACCTCGCATGTGCCCAAGCCGTCGAGGCCCAGCGAGAGTGCGATGTGCGTCTCGCTCGTTTCTCTCATGATCTTTGAGCTTCTCGGCATGGGTTTCTCGTTTCTGTCAGTGCCCATCGACTTGCCAGTGCTCGGTGCCCCGTCAGTGCTCGGCACCCATCTGCGCTCGGCGCCCCGTCAGTGCTCGGATGCCTTCGCGCCATCCGCATTCTTGCAGAAATACCCGGCGGCTCGGCGGCTTGAGAGCACCTCGTCGGTTGCCTCAAGGAACCGCCGGTTCTCCTCAGGGGTACCGACCGTGACCCGGAGGCAGCCCTCAAGGCCGGGAGTGCGCGAGAAGTCCCGCACCAGCACCGAGTAGTTGCGCAAGAGGTCCCTCCAAAGCGCCGAAGCGTGCTCCGTGCGGAACAGTACGTAGTTGGCCTCGCTCTCAAAGACCTCGATGCCATGGATCAGCCGCAAGCCGTGCATGATCTGGTCCCGCCCGCGTAGGATCTCGGAAAGCCCCTGCTCGAAAGCGGGGCGCTCGCGAAAGACTATCGCCGCGATCCACTGCGCAAACGCATCCACCGAGTAAGGCTGCCGGACCTTCAAAAGCTCGCTCACCACATCCGGCTGTGCAAGCATGTAGCCGATGCGTAGCCCCGCAAGCGAGAACGCCTTCGAGAAGGTGCGCAGAATCACCAGGTTCTCGTGCCTCGCCATGTGCGGACGCATCGTGTGGCGGCTGAACTCAAAGTACGCCTCATCGACAAGCACAAGCGCATCTGTGGCACCGAGAAGCTCGATAAGGAACGACTCATTGGCAAGCCCGCCGGTAGGATTGTTGGGGTTTGAGACGACGACGATGTCGATGTCCCCCTCGCCTACCCGCGAAAGGACCGCCTTCTCATCGATCGAGAAATCGTCAAGCCGAGGAACCTGAACCAAGCTCGTCCCCGTCGCCTTAGCATCGATCGCATACATCGAGAACGTAGGCGGCATATCAAGGACGGTGCGACCCGGCCCTCCCCAGGCAAGCTGTAGGTTGAAGATGATCTCATCGCCGCCGTTGCCGATGAGCACATTCCCCGCCTCAAGGCCGTTTGCCTCGGCAATCAGCTCCCTAAGCTCAGTGGCAACGGGATCCGGATAGCGGTTGAAAGAAAAGTCCGGGAGGCGCTCGGCTATCTTTGCGAGCAGCTCGCTCGGCAGGCTGGCAGGATGCTCGTTGCTCGCAAGCATGACCTCGACGCGCACGTCCTTCGCGCTATAAGGGATAAGGTCTTTGAACTCGGGCCGAGGAGAACGTAGTGCGCCCATCTTTCAGTCCTGCCCTTTTGCGCCAGGAAAGCCGCTTATGTCGGCGATGTCCACAATCTCACCGCCGAGGTCGAGGCCGTCATCGTCATCGAAGCCGCCGTCGTCATCGAAGTCGTCGTCGTCAGACAGGATGCTGTCTAGCACCTCAAGCCTGAGGATGACAGCCTGCGCGTGTGCCCAGAGGCCTTCTCGGCCGGCGATCTCTACGACCGGTGACGCATCGGCCCGAAGCGCGCCGACGCTGTAGTTAAGCACGCTTGAGCGCTTCACAAAGTCATTCACGGAGAGCGGGCTTGAGAACCGCGCCGTCCCTGCAGTGGGCAGGACGTGGTTTGGCCCGGCAACGTAGTCGCCCACGCTTTCGGGGGTCCAGTTGCCCAAGAAGATCGCCCCGGCATTACGGATATAGCTGAGCAACTCGAGGGGCTCCATCACCTGCATCTCAAGGTGCTCCGGCGCGATAAGGTTCACCGCATCAAGGGCGGTAAAGACATCCGGGCATACGACGACAAGCCCGTTGTCGGTAAGCGCACGGGCGGTGACCTCGCGACGTGGCGACTCCTCGAGCAAAAGCCTTATCGACTCCTCCACCAGATCGGGGAAGTCCGGATCCACGGTGACCAGGTAACTGGTCGCATGCGGGTCATGCTCGGCCTGGGCCATGAGGTCGATAGCGGTCAAGACCGGGATCGCAGACTCGTCGGCGAGCACAAGCACCTCGGAAGGGCCGGCGAGCATATCGATGCCGACATCGCCCATCACGATCTTTTTCGCAGCGGTGACATACGCGTTCCCCGGGCCGACTATCTTGTCCACCTTGGGGATCGAGTCCGTGCCGTAGGCAAGCCCGGCGATGGCCTGAGCCCCCCCGACCCGGTATATCTCATGGACCCCCACGAGCGCCGCTGCGGCAAGCGTGTGCGGGTCAACGCTACCGCCCTCCGCAGGCGGCACGACCATCGCGATCTCCTCGACACCTGCAACAACCGCGGGAATGGCGTTCATAAGCACGCTTGAGGGATACCGCGCACGACCACCGGGGACGTATATCCCCACCCGCGAGAGCGGCGTGACCTTCTGGCCGAGGAACACCCCTCCCTCCTGAGTGGTGAACCAGCTCTGCGGCAGTTCCCGCTCGTGGAAATCGGTGATCGCGGCAGCGGCCATCGTGATCGCATCGATGAACGCCTCGTCACACGTCTCCATCGCCTGGTCGATCTCGGCCTCCGAGACCCTTAAATCCCCAAGCTTCGCCTTGTCGAACTGGAGCGTATAGGCACGCAGCGCCTTGTCGCCACGTCGCCGGACGTCATCGACGATCCGGCTGGCGACGTTGAGTGCCTCGGCATCAACCCCGCCGCTCCGCAAAAGGTCCGACTCGGCGAGCCTCATGCCGGGTTCAAGCACAATTCGACGCATCATCTCAAGAACTCACATCCCCTCGTATCGCCCGCGGAGGCACTGGCCAATCGCAGCAGAGGCGCCTTGACCCATTTAAGTGCGGCAGCTTCCGCGCAACAAGCCCCGCGCAGCAGCCCCATGCGACACTCCCGGTATAGCAGGTACGCACATTCATATACCACACTACGTGCCCAAGGCGTACGTCCGCCTCAAAAGCACGCCGAATCACCACATATCGGCAAGGGCAGCCACTCGGGGATCGATCCTCACCGCTACGGGGTTTCCTACAAAGCGTGCGGTGCTCGGCCAGACCTCGTCGACCACCTGCAGGCCGTTCTCGCGTAAAGTCGCTCCGGTCGCCGTGATATCTACGATGACATCGGCCATGCCGATCAAAGGGGCGATCTCTATGTTGCCATACAGCTTCACGATCTCGACCTGCTGGCCACGCTCGTCGAAGTGTGCCTGCGCGACCCCTGGGTATTTTGTGGCGACCCTGAGCACCCCTTGACGCTCGAACTGCCCCAACACATCATCTGAGGCAATCGGGGCTGCAACCACAAACCGGCAGGCCCCGAACCCCAGGTCCACGAGCTCGGCCACCTCAGTCGCCGCCTCTACCAGCACATCACGACCGGCTATCCCGCAGTCCGCACCGCCATAGGCCACATAGATCGGGACATCGGAGGGCTTCGCGATAATGATCTGGGCGTCTTTTAGCTCGACGAGGAGCTGGCGGCCCGGGTCGGCAAGCCCCTCAACATCCATGCCCGCTGCCGAGAGGGCCGCGAGGCTCCCTTCGAAAAGCGCCCCCTTTGGCACTGCGATGCGCAGCTTGCGGTCACCCGACGCGCTTGATGCCACGATCACGTCACTCGCCCCCTCCGAGATCGGGTTGGGCAACGCCTGGCTGCGCCAGCGTCGGAGGAACCGAAAGCTCCTCGCTGGTGAGCCCGACCGCCCTTCCGTCCCGATCAAGACGCGCAAGCGAGCCGGGGGCGGCAACCATCGCCATTCGGGCACCCTCCCGCTCGGCCTCATCTAAAAGCCTGGCACCGGCCCTTTCCGACACACGCACCCGCCATCCGATCCGCCGAAGCATGGCAGCCGACGCAAGGGCGCTTGCCGCATCGCCCCCAACGACCGCATCGAGCCCGCGCAGACAGGGCCCGCCGGTCTGCTCGGCAAGGGCGATCGCCAGCCTTTCGATCCCGAGCGCAAACCCCGCTGCGGTCAGAGGAGCGCCCAGCCGCCCGAGAACCCCGTCGTAGCGCCCTCCGCCGCCGAGCGGAACGCCAATGCCCGGTGCACACGCCTCGATGACAATGCCTGTGTAGTAGTCAAAGGAGCGCATCACGGAAAAGTCGACAACGACGTCTTTTGCCGCACCCGCCGCCGCAAGCAGCCCAAGCATCTCCTCAAGCGCGTCAAGCGCCGCATCGCAGCCAAAACCTGCAACCGTTTCTCGGCAGGCTGCGATAGCTTCGACCCCGCCGCTCAGACGCGGGACCTCCTGGAGCGCCTTTTGGGCCTGCGGCGAAACGCCTTTGGCAGAGGAAAGCCCCCGCAGCTCCACCAGGTTGCGCTGGTGCGCCGCGACCATGACCCTATCGCCCCACGAGGCAGGCATGCCAGCAGCTGCGATGATCGCCGAGAGGACCTCCACCGAGCCGACCGACACCAAGAACTGCTTGAGCCCGGCTGTTTTAAGCGAGTCAGCGAGCACCGCGACGCACTCGGCATCGGCAGCCGCACCGCTTGCGCCGATGAGCTCGACGCCGGCCTGCGTGAACTGCCGCGCCTGGCCGCGCAGCGACTCCCGCTCGCGGAAGACATCCGCCACATAAAACAAGCGATGCGGGCCGGGCCTCTCGGCAAACCGCGAGGCCACCAGCCGAGCAATGGGCACTGTCAAGTCGGGACGAAGCGCGAGCAGGGTGCCATCGGAGTCGGTCAGCTTGAATACGGCATCTGCAAGCGGGCCGGCACCGGACTCGAGCATGTCGAGGCGCTCGACGATCGGTGTCTCAACGCGTGAGTACCCCCAGGCAAGCAGGGAGTCGCTTAACTGCACACGCAGGGCCTCGCGCACGGCTGCCTCATCGGGAAGCACATCGCGAAAACCCCTGGCGGTAACGGGACGCACGGGATACCTGCCTTCTTTCGTGGGCGGAACGGGTGGTCGGGGCGATCAGTCGGAGCAGTCGGGACAAGCGAGCGGCGAGCGGTTTGCGGAATCCACATTTCTCAATTATATACTCTATCACAGTAGAGTACTAAAGTGAAACTCTCCTCATTCGCGTGCCTGCAAGACTCCATTACCTGCTAATACCGATGTTTGCAATATTCTATTCCGAACTTTGCAAACAAGTGTTAGCTGATGCCGTCAGCGGAGGCCAGCTGACATCAGCTGCGGTTGTTGGCTGGGGCTGTTAGCGCGGTTGCTGAGCTGGGCTGCGGTTGTCCGCAGTTGCCAGCCACTCGTCTACCCGGCATCGCCCTTTATCGCATCCGCACCAAACAGGTCGATCAGTTCGGCACGCAGGCCTCCGGCAGACGAATCTACCTCCTCGCTCATGCGGCACTTGATGGTCTTGCCCCTTTCCTGGTCCCAAACGTGCAGCTCAATGGGATCCTTGCCGGGGAAGTGCTTCAGAATGCTCCTGATCTCGCCTGTCTGCCCGTTCGTCAAAGCATCCGCACCTATCTTGACAACCAGCTTTTTTTGCAGCACCGCGTATTTGCGCTCGTCGAACTCCTCGGCCTCATAGGCCATGATCTTCTTGCCCCGGTCGCTATCCTCTATCTTCCCTCTGATGCGCACGACGTTGTCGATCTGTAGGATCTCCCGGCAGCGCTCATACATCTGAGGGAAGAATATCGCCTCGGCGCTACCCTCGATATCCTCTAGCAGCACGTTGGCCATCATGGTGCCCCGTTTGGTCGGTCGCCGGTCGAGCGCCGTGATGATGCCGGCAAACCATCCTGAGGCCCCGTCCTCAAGCTCAGCTATCTCGGCAAGCGAATAATCGGCGGCATTCCTCACCGCGTCGGCAACCTCGGAGAGCGGGTGGTCGGAGACGTAGATGCCGAGCATCTCCTTCTCGAAGGCGAGCTTCATCTTCTTTGCCCACTCGTCCCCGTTTGGAGGAGGGACCTCCTCGGCAAAGCCATGGTCCTCGGGCGCAAACATGTCGAACATGGAAACCTGTCCGGTGCTCTTGTCCTGATGCCTTTTCGCAGCAGCGTCGACGCAGGGGTCCATGAGCGACATGAGGTGTTTGCGCGTGTACCCGGTCGAATCGAATGCGCCCGCTTTGATGAGCGCGTCGAACGTCTTTTTATTCATTTGGGCAAAATCCACCCGGTCGCAGAAGTCCTGCAGCGAGGTGAACGGCCCGGTCTCCCGGGCTTTCACGATCCGCTCGACGACCCCCTCGCCCACTCCCCGAATCCCGGCCAGCCCGAACCTGATCGAGCCATCCACGGTGGTAAAGAACGCGCCGGAGGAGTTGACGTCGGGGGGAAGCACCGCTATGCCCGCTTTGCTGCAGGCAACCAGGTAGTGGACGGTCTTATCGGTCCTGCCCGTGTAACTGGTGAGCACTGCCGCCATATACTCAAGCGGATAATGCGCCTTTAGATAGGCCGTCTGGTATGAGAGCAGGCCATACGCCGCAGCATGGCTTTTATTAAACGCGTACTTCGCGAACTCGGCAATGTCATTCCAGAGTTGCTCGGCGATCTGTTTCCCATAGCCACGCTCAAGCGAGCCTTCGATGAACTGCGGATGCAGCTCGTCCATGATCGCCTTGATCTTCTTGCCCATGCCCTTGCGTAACTTGTCTGCCTTGGCTGCGGTGAACCCGGCCATCTCCATCGATATCCGCATGACCTGCTCCTGATAGACCATCAGGCCGTAGGTCTCCTCGAGGATCGGCATGAGGCGCTCATCGTAGTAGCTGATGGGCGCTTTGCCATGCTTGCGTTTGATGAAGTTGGGGATCGAGTCCATCGGCCCTGGACGATAGAGGGCGACCACTGCGACGAGATCGGCGAACACCGTCGGCTTGAGCTGCTTGAGCACGCTTTTCATTCCCGGCGATTCCACCTGGAACACCCCATCGGTGTCGCCGCGCTGCAGCAGCTTCCAGGTCTTCGTGTCGTCCATAGGTATGGTGTCGATATCGATCCTGATGCCGTGGATCTCATGGATCTGGGCAAGCGCGCTTGCGATGACCGTGAGCGTCCGCAACCCTAAGAAATCCATCTTGAGCAGGCCGAGGTCGGCCACGGTCGGGCCGTTGTACTGGGTGATCACCGAGCCGCCCTTGGTGTCCCGCTTGACCGGCAGGTGCTGGTCGAGCGGGTCGGGGGAGATCACGACCCCGGCGGCGTGGACGCCCTCGTTGCGGGTGATCCCCTCGATCGACCGTGCGGCATCGACGATGCGCTTGGTGTCCGGGTTGCTGCGGTAGTCCTCGGCAAGCTCAGGGGAGGCCGGGACCCTTTTCTCCGCATCGCCGAAAAGCGCCTGGCTGATTGTAAGGTCAAGCGGCATTCTCGGGATCATCTTCGAGATCCGGTCGGGGATGTTGTAGGGGTACCCGAGCACGCGCCCGGCGTCACGCACTGCCGCCCGCGCCTTCATGGTGTCGAATGTGATTATCTGGGCGACCCTGTCGTCGCCGTACTTGTCGCGCACGTAATCGATGACCTCGTTGCGCCGCTCGTCATCGAAATCCATATCGATATCGGGCATTTCCGTGCGCTCTGGGTTCAAGAAGCGCTCAAACAAAAGCCCCTGCTCGATAGGGTCAAGGTTGGTAATGCCGAGCGAATACGAGATGATCGACCCCGCCGCCGAGCCACGGCCAGGCCCCACACCGATCCCCGCATCCTTCGCCCACTGGGTGAAGTCGGAGACAATAAGGAAGTATGCGGCAAGCCCTTTGTCGTTGATCACCTCGAGCTCGTCGTCGAGACGCTCAAGCACGTGCGTGGGAACCGGGTCCCCATAGCGTTTCTTGAGCCCCTCCATGCAACATTCTTGGAGGTATTCCTCGGCAGTGCGCTTCTCTGGCAGCGGGAACGCGGGGAGGATGATCTTGCCGAACTCCATGGAGACATTGCACTTCTCAGCGACCTCGAGGGTGTTTGCGAGCGCTTCGGGGTAGCCTGAGAGCGCCTCGGCCATCTCGTCGGGTGTTTTCATGTAGAACTGGTCGCAGGAGAACTTCAGCCGACCCTGCTGCTCGACGGTCGAGCCGGTGCCGATGCAGAGCAGCAGGTCGTGGGTCTCCGCATCCGCACGCTCCAGGTAGTGGATGTCGTTGGTACCCACAAGGCCCAGGCCAAGCCTGGCGGCGATGCGGGCAAGCTCCCGGTTGATCTCAATTTGACTTACGCCGTTGTCTGTGGTGATGCCCTGCTCCTGCAGCTCGATGTAGAAGTCGCCGGGCGCAAACAGCTCCGCGTAGGTCTTTGCCCAGCGTTCGGCCTCCTCTGGCGTACCACGCTCCACCGACTTGCTTACAATCCCGCTCATACATGCCGAGGTGCAAATGAGCCCGGTGCAGTACTTTTCCAGCAGCGAAAGATCAACCTGCGGCTTGTAGTAAAAGCCTGAGACGGCCGCGTCCGACACAAGGGCCATGAGATTCCGGTAGCCCTCGTTGTCCTTTGCGAGCAGCAGTAGATGGTAGAGGTCTGGTTTGCCGCCCGAAAGCTTGCGCTCGGGGGTGAAATACACCTCGCACCCGATGAGGGGCTTGACACCGGCATTAACGGTCGTGCGGTAAAAATCAACCGCACCGTACATGTATCCGTGATCGGTGATTGCCAGTGCCGGCATCTCAAGGTCAACCGCCCGCGCCACCAGCTGCTTTACCCTAGCAGCGCCATCGAGCATAGAGTACTCACTATGGGTGTGCAGATGCACAAACGACACGCCCGGCACGCCGACGCTCCCTTCCAGAAGTGACCACCTTGCCTTAAGGCCGACACGCCTTAAACGGGGTCACCGCTCTGTCGACCGGCGCCTTCACCGGCATCAAGTTTGCCGAGGACCTCACGGTACCCGTCTGCCCCAAAGTTCAGTGCCTTGCTTACCCGTGAGATAGTCGTGGCCGAAGCCCCAGTTGATTCCTGTATCTTGAGGTACTGCTCACCGGCAGCCAACATACCGGCGACCTCAAAACGTTGCGACATCTCGCGAATCTCGCGCACCGTGCAAAGATCAAGCAGCAGCGCGTACGCCTCGTCCTCAGACTCCAATGTAAGAAACGCCCGCAGAAGCCTTTCCACCCCAGCGGTCCTGAGGCGATCACCGGCCATCTTTAAGACACCGCTCCTTTGATCATCTGGGCGCACTTATCCTGGAACCCAGTGGGCTGGCTCTAGCAGGGTATCAAATACTTGCGCAGCATCTCCAGGATCCTATCAAAGTCGAGTGGTTTGCCGATGTGGCCGTTCATGCCGGCCTCTATGCATTTCTCAATGTCCTCACTGAGCACATTGGCTGTCATGGCAATAATAGGTATAGTCCCAGCTTTTCCAGCACCCATCAGACGAATATGCCGCGTTGCATCATAGCCGTCCATCTCCGGCATCTGCACATCCATAAAGATCATGTCATACGTTTCCGGCGCTTCGCCGAATATACGGATGGCCTCTTTACCGTCCGTTGCGCAATCAACCTTGATCTTAGTCGGCTCAAGCAATGCCAGCGCGATCTCGCGGTTGATCGCGATGTCCTCTACAAGCAAGACACAGAAGCCCTCAAAACAATCCAGCTCTTCTGTTTTTGCCTCATGCGTCGTTTTGGCCCTATGCGTCCCATCGGACAAATCAACGTCGCGGTATACATTTATGCAGTCGATGACGACCGAGGGGAAGATGGGCTTTGGCAAGAAGCTGTCCACGCCTACAGGCATGGCATCAACATCGGCCTCAGCCTCGGTCCATCCGCTCGGCAAACCCATCATGATGATCGGTTTCCCACTGTCTGCCTCTTTTATTCGCCGGGTAAATGCCATGCCGTCCATAACAGGCGTAGCAGGGATCACCGAGTCGATGAAATAGATATCATAGGAGTCGCCTTTATCAATGAGCCCGATAGCCTCCTCGCCAGTTGCAGCGGTGTCACAGGCAACGCCAGAGCGTGCCGCGATATCGCAGAAGTACTCCTGTGATCTCGCCTCGCCACCCACTACCAGGATCCGTGTGCCCTCTAAGCCAGTACCCCTTCTGGGCAATAGGCCGTCGTTCCCCCTCTCTTTTGATTTTTTGGTTCTGATGGTGAAAAAGATGGTTGTCCCTTTGCCAAGCTCGGACTTGATCCATATGCTGCCGCCCATCATCTCAATAATGCGCTTCGATATGGAGAGGCCGAGCCCCGTTCCGCCAAACTTCCGCGTTGTGCTGCTTTCGGCCTGTTCGAAGGGGTTGAACAAGCTAGCTTGTTGCTCCTCGCTGATCCCTACGCCTGTATCCCGTACTTCGACCTGTATATCGCAGACACCATCCTTGTCCTCTTTTAATAATTTTGCTTCAAGGCTTATTGCGCCATATTCTGGCGTGAACTTCACCGCGTTGCCCAGTATGTTTGTTATTACCTGCGCAAGCCGCTGGTCATCACACACAAGAACACGCGGGATATCCATGTCAAGATATATCGTGAAATCCTGCCGCTTTTTTGCAACCTGGAAATTGATGATATTGGTAACCCGTTGGAGCATCTCCTCAAAATCGAAGGCCGCAGGAGAGAGCTCCAGTTTATTTGCCTCGATTTTCGAGATATCCAATACATCATTGATGATCCCAAGCAGATGGACAGAAGCGTCCTCGATCCTTTTTATCGCATAGTCTTTTCGTCCAACACTGTCTGTTGATTCCGCAATGGAAGTCATGCCGATAATAGCGTTCATAGGCGTGCGTATCTCATGGCTCATGTTAGAGAGGAAGTCGCTTTTTGCACGATTGGCGTGTATCGCGCTCTCCAGCGCCGCTATCCGGGCCTGATCCATCTGCCTGTACAGCCAAACACTGAGCAGGCCGCAAAACACCGTACTCAGCACGCCCGCAGACAACAGCAAGGTAAGGAGCCTCATAGTGCTGTGGATTGAGAGTATCTGCCGATCATCAGAGTCGACACCGGCGACAGCAACCACGTTCCCATCGGCATCATAAACCGGCGCAAAGGCTGAGATCAGGTGTTCGTATCCGGGCGCATACTGCTCCATCTCCACCGCCGCAGAGAAACCGTTCAGCGCTAGCAGCGCTTTTTCCTCCCACTCGATGGGATCGGAGCCCAGATCGTCCTTGTTCTCGGCGATAACAACGTTATCCGCAATATACTGCGCCATGCCATCGCCAGTGTCCCGCATGTAATAGACGTAGAGGATGTTGTTGTGTTTTTCGCCGAAATCGATCAGCCGCTGCCTGATCTCCGTGAACAGGGGCTTTTCCATGTCCTCCGGCGTGCGCAGCTCGTCAAGCTCTTCTGCGGTCACAATCGCAGCAGCATGGCGGCTTGTGGCAAGCAGCCATTCCCCCGTACTCGTATAAGAGTACTTCGATAACCGATTTACCTGAATGCCCATGTAAAGGCAGAGCCCTAGCACAATGGCAGCAGAAACAAAAAATAGCGCCAGCGCAAACTGGTTCGCTGATTCCGCCTGCAATTTTTTTCTCACTGCATTCTCACCCGCACAAACACGAAGCAGTAAAAACAATGGTCATGCCGTGCTGTGTCCAAAGCCATGTATGGCCTCCAAGACTATGATACTTTACACCAATTAGACACCTTTTTGATAGCTTTAGCAAATATTATGCCAAATTTATCAGTAGAATTTATATGCAGGTTGCAGCACACTGTATACTGCTTTATGCAGTATATGGGCCGAAGCGCACGTGCTCAGGTGCGCATTATGACGTGAGCGTTCAGATTGCCGAGCGGACGCTGCTGATAAGAGAACCGACACCCGAGATGCGCACTTCCACTGAGTCGCCCTCGGCAAGCCGCCCGATCCCGCCCGGCGTGCCCGTGAGTATCACATCGCCTGGCACGAGCGTCATAACCTGGCTTATAAAGCTCACAAGCCCGTATGGCGAAAACAGCATATCGCTCGTGTGCGCATGCTGGCGCTGCTCACCGTTCACGTAGCATTCGATCATCAAGCCGCACGGATCGCTAACGTCGGTTTCCACCCACGGGCCTAGCGGGCAGAAAGTATCAAAGCCTTTGGCGCGGGACCACTGGCCATCGCGGCGCTGCAGATCCCGTGCGGTCACATCATTGCCGCATGTGAAGCCAAGTATGTTCTCGGCGGCCTCTTCAGGCGATACCCGATGAGTCCGCCTTCCGATCACCACACCGAGTTCCGCCTCGTAATCCACCCCGCCGGCCCCTGGGGGCAGCAGAATGGAGTCGTCCGGCCCGATCACAGCAGTGGACGGCTTGAGGAATATCACCGGCTCGGCGGGCATATCATGACCCATCTCGGCGATGTGCTCCTTGTAGTTAAGGCCGACGCAAACGACCTTGGTAGGTGTCACTGGAGCAAGAAGCCGCGCTTCTGCAAGCGGCAGCAGGCTCTCAGGCTCCCAAGCCGCAAACGGTTCGTCGCTTATGAGCGTGACGGTATCTTGGTTGGCAAGACCGTAGCGGCAATCACCGTCATAGAGCACGCGGACCAGCCGCAACCTGACACCCCCTCAAAAACGAGCACCATAACAAATACTATTCGCCAGATGTCGGCCTGGTACCTGCATGCTCGGCGGCTTCGGGCTCGGGCTCAGCGGGCTCGGGCACCGCGGCTGTCGGCTTTGCGCTCGCACGCGCAAGGCCGTACTCGATGGAATCCACGAGCGCTTCCCAGGATGCCTCGATGATGTTCTCCGAGACGCCGACCGTCCCCCAGCTCCGCCCGGAGTCCGCCGACTCGATGAGCACACGCGTCACCGCGCCGGTACCCTTCCTCTCGTCTAAGACGCGCACCTTGAAGTCGACAAGCGATATCTCCTCAAGCCGAGGATAGAAGCGGCTGATCGCGATGCGCAGGGCCTTATCGAGGGCATTGACGGGGCCGTTGCCCTCGGCGGTCGCAATGAAACGGTTCCCCTGGCAGTGGATTTTGAGTGTGGCCTCCGTCATCACCTTGCCATCTTCGCGCTTCTCGGCGATCACCCTGAGGCTTTCGAGGCGGAAGAGCGGCTCATAGATGCCGAGCCGCTTGCGGAGCATCAGCTCAAGCGATCCGTCGGCGGCCTCGAAGCTGTAGCCGCGGTACTCCAGATCCTTGATCGCGTCGAGGGCATCCGCGACCGAATCGCCTACGAGCTCGATGCCCATCTCCTTGGCCTTGAGCACAAGCGACGTGCGTCCTGCGAGTTCGCTCACCACCACCCGGGCAAGGTTGCCCACCGCCGAGGCATCCACGTGCTCATACGCCTCCGGAAGGCGGGCCACCGCACTTGCATGCACTCCCCCCTTATGCGCAAACACGCTTGCGCCCACGTACGGCTGATAAGGATTGGGGGCGATGTTGGCTATCTCCGCCACGTAATGACTTGCCTCGGTGAACAGTTTCAGCCGCTCACGGCCCACGGCGTTAAGCCCCATCTTGAGCTCAAGCGCCGAGACAATCGTGGCGAGGTTCGCATTCCCCGCACGCTCCCCATAGCCGTTCATGGTGCCCTGGACGTGCACGCACCCGGCCTCAACGGCCAAAAGCGAGTTCGCCACCGCGCACCCCGAATCATCATGCGCATGAATGCCGAGGGACACACCAGCGGATCGCGCCCCGCCGACCGGCACGCTGTTTGGCCGCGCATTATCCCGCGCATTAACAGGCGCGACCGCATTGGCCTTTGCGGCCACCGCGGCAGCCACCTCGGCGACAATGCGTGCGATCTCGTGCGGCAGCGTGCCGCCGTTGGTGTCGCAGAGCACAACCGCATCGGCACCGACCTCGACTGCGGCACGGCAGACCTCGAGCGCATACGACGGATCCGCACGGTAGCCGTCAAAAAAATGCTCGGCATCAAAAAATACCGTGCGCCCGTGCGCCTTCAAAAACGCAACCGAGTCGCGCACCATATCGAGGTTCTGGTCAAGCGTGGCCCGGAGCGTCTCCGTCACATGAAGCGTCCATGCCTTGCCAAAAATGCAAAGTGCCTCGCAACCGGTGCCAAGAAGCGCCGTAAGCCCTGTGTCATCCTCAGGCAACGTGTCTTTGTGCCGAGTAGAGCCAAATGCGCTGACGACAGCGTTTTTAAGCTCAAGCTCGACAACCCGCTTGAAAAACTCGATATCCTTTAGGTTCGAACCGGGGAAACCACCCTCGATATAATGGAAGCCGAGAAGGTCGAGCCGAGTCGCAATGCGAAGCTTGTCCTCGACCGACAGCGACATTCCTTCACGCTGGGTGCCATCCCGCAATGTGGTGTCATAGACGGTGATCATCATGTGACCTTTCCCCGCGTCGCCCCGCGCAGGGCAACCTTATGGTAAAGGTTGCACCCGCAGGAACTCGGTTTCACATAGCTCACACGAGGGACAACGCGCACGGAACGCGCACGCCCGTTACAGCCGGTCGAGCCACTCCTCGTAATCGGAGTCCTCCCCGCGGACAGCACGGAAAAACGCTTCCTGCAGCTCACGGGTGATCTCGCCCGGGCAGTCGATAAGGTGCCCATCGACCGAGCGCACAGGAACCACTTCCGCTGCCGTGCCAGTCATGAAGATCTCATCTGCGGCATACAGGTCGCTTCTGACAAGCGACTCCTCAAGCACCGGATAGCCGAGCGAATCGGCAATAATCATGGCCGAATCCCGAGTGATCCCGGCCAGGATGCCATCGGAGACCGGCGGGGTCGAGATGATGCCATCCCGGACAACGAAGATGTTCTCGCCCGTGCCCTCGCAAACATGACCGTCCTCATTGAGCATAATGGCCTCGGCGTATCCGTGGCGGCTTGCCTCCATCTTTGCGAATCCGCTGTTGAGATAGTTGGCCGTCGCTTTAATCGCAGGTGGCAGGGCATTGATGCTGCGCTGGCGCCATGACGACACGCCGACATCGACTCCCGCCGCAAGCCCCTCTTCCCCCAGATAGCTGCCCCATGGCCAGACCGCAATAACGACCTGCACGGGAGCCGGAGTAGGATCAACCCCCATGGACCCATAGCCACGAAACGCAAGCGGGCGGATATAGCAGCTCTTCAGGCTGTTGGCGCGGATCGTCTCGCGCACGGCCTCCACCGTCTCTCCGACGCTGTACGGCAGCTCCATGTAAAGCATACGTGCCGAGCGCTCGAACCGCTCCATATGCTCCTGCAGACGGAAAACAGCAGATCCGCCATCGGCAAGCTCGTAACAGCGTATGCCTTCAAAAACGCCCGACCCATAATGAAGGGCATGCGAAAGTACGTGGATCTGAGCCTTGTCCCAATCAACAAGCCCGCCGTCCATCCAAATCTTGTCCACTGTCGGCATCGACATCTTTACGCACCCCTTCCGTGTTCGAGAATGAAGCTACAGTCACTAGTGTACGCGAAAGTGCGAAGCCGTGCGCGGGGAGCCAGTGGGCATTTGCAGAAAATGTATTATCGGGAAAGTCGCTGGACTCCGATGAGAGCGCATAAGAGCCACCTTGCCGCCAACTCCACAGCTCTCTTTTTGGCTCTGCCAGCTGCCCTGCAAAACCTGCCTGCTCGGCCAGCTCCGCCAAGTGGTTACCGCCTTCTTGGTTACCGCCTTCTGAAAGAAATCCACAGTCCTCGCAAGTTCCTTGGCACCAACATAATCAGATACCAAATATCGCACCCATTGCCGTGAGCACAGAGTCCATTGTCTCCTCGTCGAGCGTGCCGCCCTCCATCCTCACAGCTTTACGGTGCTTCAAGTCAACTGCCCGTAACTGCTCAGTGCAGATAAAGCCTTCAGTGGCATTACCGGGCGCGATCTCGATATGCAGTGGATATCCATTGTCGACAGAGGTTATCGGGCAGACAACGGCAAGGCTCGACAAAAGCGAATTGAAGCGGTCGGTGCTCACCACAAGCGCCGGGCGGCGCTTTTTTGGCTCATGCCCGACCGTCGGATCAAAGTCAACCAGAACAAAGTCCCCCTGGCTGAAGAGCCCCTTCATTCGACTACCTCTGCACCGAGATCACTGCCCCAGCTTTCCCCGTCTGGCCGAAACCCCCCTTTGTAGCCGCGGAAAAGATCATCGATGGTCACACCCGGACTGCTACGGGCATATTTTTTTTTGCTGGCGCTGATCACGAGACCGCCACTGTCAAGGATAGATAGCTGCAACTTGTCGCCAGCAGCCAACCCCAACTGACGGCAGACCTGCGCCGGCAACCTTATTCCCTGGCTGTTTCCCCACCGGGTGAGTGTCGTCGTGTAAACCATCGAGTGCCTTTCCCTGATCTTTGCAAACGGATATACATCAGTATATCTTATTACGTGAACCCTCTCACAGCGCCCCTACCACCAGGTCGCCCATCTCGCTCGTGCCTACGACCTTCTCGGCAGGAGTCGAGCTGCTCGCGATATCACGCGTCCGCCAGCCCTCGGCGAGCACGGACTCGATGGCTGCAAGCAGCCTGTCGGCAGCCTCGCGCATCGCGAAGCTCTCGCGGAGCATGAGCTCGACCGAGAGCAGCATCGCGAGCGGGTTCGCTGCCCCCTGCCCGGCGATGTCCGGGGCCGACCCGTGACAGGGCTCATAGAGCGCCGTCCCGTCGCCGAGCGAGGCGCTTGCAAGCATGCCGAGCGATCCGGCAAGCATCGATGCCTCGTCTGAAAGGATGTCGCCGAACGTGTTCTCGGTCACCACCACGTCGAACTGCACCGGCCAGCGAAGCAGCTGCATAGCCGTGTTGTCCACAAGCTGGTCGGTGAGTCCGACATCCGGATACTCGGTCGCATGTACCCGATGCACGACCTCGCGCCAAAGCCGAGAGGACTCAAGGACGTTCGCTTTGTCGACGCTTACCACCCGTCCCGAACGGTCACGCGCCGCGCAAAAGGCAACGCGTGCGATGCGCTCGATCTCAAACTCACGGTAATCCATGGTGTCGAAGGCCCGCATGCCAACGCCCCCGTCGGCACCGGCGCCTTGAACACCCGTCTCTCGCGCACGCGCACCAAAGTAAAGGCCGCCCGTGAGCTCACGCACAATGAGCATGTCCACGCCATCAAGGTACTCGGGCTTTAGGCTGGAAGCGTCCTTGAGCGCATCAAACACCCTGACCGGACGCAGGTTCGCATACAGCCCGAGCGCCTTACGCATGCCGAGAAGCCCCTGCTCGGGTCGCGGCCTCTCCGGATCCGTCGAGTCCCACTTCGGCCCACCGATCGCCGCAAGGAGCACCGCATCCGCTGCTTGCGCCGCCGCAAGCGTCTCAGCTGGCAGCGCGGTCCCAGCCGCGTCAATTGCCGCCCCGCCGAGCAGTGCCTCGGCAAACTCGAACGTCACCTGATGCTGCTTGCCGATCACGCCGAGCAGCTTGACCGCCTCGGCGGTGATCTCAGGCCCGATCCCATCGCCGGGCAAAAGGCAGATGCGGCGGATGGTGCTGCCAGCGGCACTGGAGGTCGCACTACCGCCGCTGGCGGTGACAGCGGCGCTGGCAGTCGTGGCAGCGGATGCCGTCATGAGCGTGGACCCGTCTGTCCACGCATGCCCTCGGCACCCATGCCGGCACCTGCCCCGACATCCGTCTGCCCGCGCACATTCCGCTCGCGAACCGAGGCAATGAGCCCGCCTGCCTCGATGATACCCTTCACGAAAGGCGGGAACGCATGGGCCTGATACGTCGCGCCGGTGGCCTCGTTGACGATCACGCCAGCATCGGCATCCACCGAGACCCGATCGCCATCGCATATTCCGTCGACCGCTTCGGGTGCCTCCATGATCGGCAGACCGGTGTTGATGGCATTGCGGTAAAAAATACGTGCAAAGCTCTTCGCAATAACCACCGAGATGCCCGACGCCTTGATCGCGATAGGCGCATGCTCGCGCGAGGAGCCGCAGCCGAAGTTCTCCTCGGCAACGAGGATGTCACCCGGCTTGGCCTTGGCCACAAACTGCGGATCTAAGTCCTCCATGCAGTGGCAGGCGAGCTCGGCGGGGTCGCTCGTGTTGAGGTAGCGCGCCGGGATGATGACATCGGTGTCGATATCGCGGCCATACTTATGGGCAGTTCCGGCGAATCGCACAGCTTGCTCCTAACATGTCAGCCCAGGCATCAAATCCTACCACTATAATAATGGCTCCATGGAATTACTGGTCGCAGACGGCATGGAGAAGTGGCAGAGAGCACCGACAGGAGATGACTCAATGTCAGATAAAATTTCGAAATTGATTAAGATTCTGTTATATGCAATTCTTACAAACATCGTCATCAGTTTGATCATCTACTTTTTGTTTATTTGGTTATCCAGATATTCTCTTCTTTGTGCATATTTAGGTAATCTTGCGCTCATTATCTCGGCCTTAGCCCTAGATGAGATTGCGCTCAAAATGCTTCAATCAGAAAAGCACATTATGGATATGCAGAAAGACGGGGACATAGCGGGGCAGTACCACCACTATCAAAAGTTCCTCTTTGATAGTTTTGTCTCCTTTAAGACAGTCTTATATCTGTTCTATGTCCTTATTTTGATCATCTCACAGCTAGTCGATTTTTACCCAGCGCTAATAAATGAGAGCCTGAAAAGCTTTGTTTTCGCTAACAGATACAGCATATTGATACTAATCGCAATCGACCAACTCATCGGCCAATTCTCAAAGGACAGGGAGAGAATTGAGCGGCTATCAACAAAGCTCAAAAAGGATCTGGGTTTGTAAGGCTCCGGTTACCCCGATGCCCATTCGGCTGACCTGATCTCTTGAAATCGTCGTGATGCGACCTAAGCCAAAGGATATCCACCAACGATGAAAGTAATGAAAAAGGATCTGCTGGCGTATCTTGCTGTCTTTGTTGGCGCATTGTTGCTCATAGACGCAGTATTCATGTCTATCGTGAGTAATTTTAATCTCGGGCTGGTTGCTCTTGGCGTATTCTCTCTCGGATTTATCGTATACGGCATCTTGCTTATCAAAAACAGGGCACCCAAGTGGTTACATGTGGCGGTGATCGCCCCTTGCGTCATTGTTGTCGCACTGTCTTGCTTTCTTGCAACCTACGGTGAAACCGATAACGCACGCTACGACGAAGACGTGCTTATCGTCCTTGGCGCAGGCATTCGCGATGAGACAGTCAGTGCCACCTTGGCTTGGCGTTTGGATGCCGCCGTGGAGTACTCCGAAAAAAACCCTGATGCCATAATCATTGTTTCGGGCGGGCAAGGCCCCCAGGAGGGCATCACCGAGGCACTGGCCATGGAGCGCTACCTCATCGAAAAAGGGGTGCCTGCCGAGCAGATAATCAGAGAAGAGGAATCGACATCGACTTACGAGAATTTCTTGCTGTCGCACAAGCTGTTAGAGCAAAAATCCCTAGAGGGTTCCTCGGTGGCCTTTGTCACCAATGCCTTTCATGTCTACCGTGCAGAGAAGACAGCTCGGCGCGCAGGTATTTCGGCGGCTCGCCATATAGGGGCACCCATTGACTGGTACGCCGTTCCCGTTTCGTATATGCGCGAGGTGATGGCGGTCGCAAAGTTCTGGGCCCTTCCCCCAAAGGCGGCGGCACTGGTCACGCACTCAGGTAATGGCGGTCGCAAAGTTCTGGATACTTCCTCCAAAATGACAACCATGTAGAGGGGTCTGCTATGTCAAGAAAAGGCTCTGGAAGTGTCGGCATCTCGATCACTCGCCATATCCTGAGAGGCTGATCGGTAGTCGGCAGAGGTGGATCGGCCACAACGAGGAGGGGGCATAATGCCGCTGAAGACAAAGGAGGAAGTGCTGGCATACTTGGAGGCAAACCGTCAGATGTTTGCAAAGAAGACAGGGTTTCGGCATGCGGCTGAACAGCTGTCGGATGTCATCGCCTTCATTGAGAGGCTAGCCGATGAGAACGAACGGCTACGATCTGAGAAAGATCCCCTGAACGCTACTCCTTAAACATTGCATTTCAAATTTCTACTGCTATGGCAACCCCCCTAAGATTCGGAATCCCAGTCCAGAAGGAGCTGCTTCAGCGTCTCCTGCACGTCTAAGGAGACGACGTTTGCCCCGCCATAGATCTGAATGTCGGGCCTCACGTCTGCATAGACACCGCTCCTGAGATAGGCTTCCCAGTTCAAGGCGAGTGTGTCGGGGTGGGTCAGTATGAGTATGCCTCCCTGCTTGCCGGTCGCAACACCGCCGGCAAGGGCATCAGGGAAGTTTATCCCCGTGGCAACCCCAACGAAATCCCTTGCAACAGAGAAGTTGCTAGACGCATACTTGGCAATCTCTTCTGAGGTCTCATAACGGGTGGCTCCTGAAACACGCCTGACCGTCGGACTTGTGTCAAGGTGCTTTACGGCATTCTCGACATCGCCAGTGATCGCAACGCTCGAACCCAAGATGGTCACATCTGCGACACCCAAGCTGGTGATAGTGCCTACAGCAGGCTCAGGAAGGGATGTCGGTTGGGTAAGTATCACCGGGATCTTGTTTTTGTATGCGACCGGGGACACCGCAAGGCCATCAGCAAAGTTGTCGCCACGGGCGAGGAACGCCTTTTTTGCAAAGCTCGGGCCTTCAAGCTCGGCGACCTTGTTGGCGATCACCGCACTGGTCGCGTAGCGGTCGGTACCAGCAATGCGCTCGACGCTCAGCCCGCTGTCTTTAAGCGAGCCCTCGACCGACGCAGATACGGCAGCAGTAGATCCCATAATATAGACCTTGGCCGCACTGAGGCGCTGGATCTCGGCAAGCACGCCGGGGCTTAAAGCATTCGGATCCGTCAAGAGCAGCGGGGCCTCAAGTGAACCGGCAAGCGCGGAAGCGGAGAGCGCATCGGCGTAGTTCATACCTGTCGCAAGTACCACCGAGTCCGCCGAGGCGAAGTTCTCCCTGCTTACTTCAATGGCAGTTGCATAGCGGTTCGAGCCGTATACGCGCGTTTTGGCATCGTCGATGCAGACGGGAGTGCTCCTGTCTCTGTCGTAGCCAAACGCACCGTCGCCGAGCTGGCCAAAATAATTGGCCCCCCACGCCCAAAGCGAGCCGTCGTTTTTGATCGCGAGGGATTGACCTCCCGGTGACCAAATCTCGCCTCCTGCACTAATTGCCTCCCAGTCGTTGCCAGCCCCGATGCGAGCGGGAATGCTCTTGTTCACGGTCGTGCCATCACCGAGCTGCCCACTCGCGTTTTGCCCCCACGCCCAGAGCGAGCCGTCATCTTTTATCGCAAGGGTGTATAGGCCATCTGCGCTAACAGCTTTCCAGGCTGCACCGCCCTCGATCCCTATGGGAACGTTCTTGCTCATCTCTAAACCGGTATCGACTCCGAGCTGACCGTGCATGTTGTCCCCCCACACCCAGAGCGAGCCGTCGTCTTTGATCGCAATCGAGTGCTCTCCTCCCGCGGCTATAGCCACCCAATCGGTCGCAGTCCCCACGCGGACGGGGCTATTTTTGCTCTGCCAAGTACCGTCGCCGAGTGCCCCAGACGCATTCCAGCCCCATGCCCAAAGCGAGCCGTCGTTTTTGAGGGCGAGAGTGTGCTGCTCCCCCGCGCTGACAGCCTGCCAGTCGCTCGCAGCCCCAATGCGGGTGGGAGTGTCCCTCTCCTCATACGTGCCGTCGCCGAGTGCTATGCCCCCGCCCCATGCCCAGAGTGAGCCGTCGGCCTTGATGGCAAGGGAGTAGAACTCCCCTGCGCTGACGGCTTTCCAATCGGCCGCACTCCCAATGCAGGTGGGAATGCTCTTGTTCACAGTCGTGCCATCGCCGAGCTGGCCAAAATAATTGGCCCCCCACGCCCAAAGCGAGCCGTCGTTTTTGATCGCGAGGGA
>WRDS01000026.1 GCA_009779675.1 Coriobacteriia bacterium | reverse complement strand
GTATGCGATGGCCGCGCCTGCCGTGCTCGTCGCGACCTCGACCTCCCAGGCCGTCTGGGGAAGTGAGTTCGCCTGCGCGTACGTCCAGCTTGCCGTAGGCGTCATGGTGGCGACGGTGCCTGAGGGGGCGATGACGCTGGCCTGGCCGGGCGCTACCGGCACGAAGGCAGACGTCGCCCAGCCGCCCCAGTAAAGCGGGCCGCCGCTTAAGACCAGGTTGCAGGCGGCGCGCACACGCACGTAGTAGGTGGCACCGGAGATAAAGCCGCCTTGCGGCACCGGTATGGGCGCGCTCGTGTGGTAGCTGCCGCTCCCAGATGCCGAGGCGATGGCGGTGCCGTTCGCGCTCGCCGCGACCTCGACCTCGTATGCCGCCTGGGCATAGCCGCTTGCATGGGAGTAGCTCCAGCCCACCGTAGGGCTCTGTGTCGTCTGGGCGTTCGCAGGAGGGGACGTGACCGTCACGACAGGGGCGGGCACGGGCGGCGGCGTATAGGGGTCTGCCGCATACTCGACCTCCCATATGGGCGAGTGGTAGTCGTTGCCTGCAGCGAACTCGGCATAGGTACCGTGCTCGGCGGAGATGCGCACGGTCGCCGGCCCCGGGCCGTAGTAGAGGTAGTTGTCCTGCCAGTACGCGACCATGCCGCTCACGTCGAACCCGTAGTCGTAGTGGTTGCCGCCTAACGAGGGGCCGTTGAGGTCGAGGCCGTATGCCGCATAGTCGCTTGTCACCCCGCCCTCGCCGCCTAAGTGGGTGTTCCATGTGATCGCCTCGATGGACACGTCCCCGTCACACATTTCGGCATTGACGATGCCTGCGCTGTCCACAGTAAGCGGGTACACCCAGAGCATCGAGTCCACGGCATAGAGGTTGCTGTACTGGTGCTTGATGCCGAGGTCGTAATAGAAGAAGTCAGGGGGCTGGACGTAGGCGTACTCGGCGATGCCTGGGGAGTAGTCGTTGCTTGCCCACATGTAGTTGAGACCCTGGTTGTATGTGTTGGTGTCCTCCCAGCCAGGGGCTGAGGATATGGTTGCGGTGGTGGCCTCCCAGGAGTCTGCCTGGTACTCGACGGTGGGGTCGATGCGCACCGGGTACACGCGGGAGGGGTCGGAGAGCCACGTGCTGTCCGCCACCACGCTCAGCGTGCAGCCTGATGAGGTGATGCCGGAAAGCTCGTAGTGGACAGCAGTCGAAGCCGAGCCCGGTGCCTTCGGCCTCGCGGAGTCCTCCATGTAGGGAGCGGGAACGGTGAACACCACGTCGTCGCTGCCCCGCTTGGTGAATGTGACCGAGCCGTCCTCCTGCATCGTGGGGACAAGGCCGTCGAGCCCGAGTTCGAACTCCCATATGTGCGTGCCGTCCTTGGGCGCACGATCGAGCATGATCGTTTCCTTCAGGCCGGATGGAACCGACTCGTACTCGAGCGTCGAGCCGATGAACGCCTGGGGGTACGAGAGCTTGAGGCCGCTATCGGAGCGTGCGGACACAGCCCCTTTTGATGCACGCGCACTGCCTGTGCGTGCCGAGGAGACCGGGCGCATGGAAAGGGACGTGCCAGATGCCTCGATGCTCACCGAACCTGCGGAAAGCATGTCAGGGAGTGTGAGTGTGAACGCGTTCGCCGCGTTCACCCAGGAGGCTTGCCCGCCGCTGCCTTCGCCCTCGGCCCTCTCAAGCGCCGTGTCGATCGGCTCGAGGTCGCCGGTCGCAGGGTCTACGTAGTTCAGCGGCATGCTGGAGTACTGGGCCTTTATGCTGCCGTTGGCGAGCTGGTACTCGCGGCTGAAGGGCGTGCGGTTCTTAGTGATCTCGCCTATGACCTCACGCCCAGGGGCCAAGGACTCGAGGGTCATCGGCACAAGCGTTACGGCAGCTGAGGCCGCTGGCGCTGCCGGTGCCTTGAAGACAGACGACCAGATGCCTGAGAGGAACGACCTCAATGACCAAGAGGATCTGGGGGCATCAGGCGTAGAGGAGCCCTGCACGTCTTTTCGCGCATGTGCGCCCTGTGCGCCCTCCTCGGCATGCGTGTCGTCTTTCGCCGCCTGCCCAGGCGGTGCCGCATAGGCCTCCTCCGGGACAAAGGGGTTCAGGCTTTTGATCGCCGAAGCAAGCGCAGAGGCCCAGCCAGGCAAGAGGACAGATGATGCGCCGCCGGGCTGCGCTGCTTGTGCGCCGACATCCGCGTCCTGTACTGCCTGTTCATGGGGCACCGAAAAGGCCGGAGCAGGGACGAAGGTGATGGAGGTGAACGCGAGCGTGACGGACAGAACAACGGATAATGCACGTGTGACAATACGAGACGTAAATTGCATTGACTTCCCCCTTTTGAATTCCCGATATGTCAAAAATTCATGTGTTTGCTCAAAATTATTGAACAAGCGCATTGAACCACGCGATTTTTCTATTCGCAAGAGGTTCACTGCATTTTTTCACTCCAGACGTAATATTTTTCTACAGCAGCATGCGGCCGAATCCCTTGCCTGCACCTGCGTGCTGCCCTCGGCGGCACCGAACCCTTCGCTAAAGCACCGCATTCGGCGGATACATTGCCCATAAGACCTTGGCGAGGTTGCCCCTCATGGCATCGAACTCGCTCCTCGTAAGCCTCGTGTCCTCATGCACCGGGTCATGGCTCTCCGGATGCAATACCACCGTGTTGCCCGCAAACAGGATGCGCCTGATCTCGTAGCCGCAACCATCATCGGACGCGACAAGGACGACGTCCTCGTCTGCCAGCTCGGCACTTGGCGAGACAAGCACCAGCATCCCCTCGAGAACCACCTTGTCCATCGAGTCGCCGACCACCTGGAAGTATCGTGCGTCAGGGTACTGATCGATGAGTGCCTCCGGCGCGACCTCCCACCCGCTGTGGCCATAATCCTCCTCGCAAAGCTCCCCTGCAGACACCTTCCCCACGAGCGGCACTCGGCTTCTCATCGGTGTCGGGAAGTAAAGCCTTTCGCTCGCCGAGGGAACATCGCCCAGGAGGACAGCCGCGCCGACGTTAAAGTGTTTGACGAGCTTCTTTAAAGCCTTGATCGACGGGTTGCCCCTGTCGTTCTCCCAGTTCGACACAGCAGACACCGAAACACCTGCGGCCTCGGCGATCTCCCTTTGGCGAAGCTTGCGCCCTTTTCTGAACCTTCTTATGCCTTCGGGTACATTCATACTGTGAATATACACGTTATCTGAAGTGTTTATCAGATTTTTTTCGGTAACTGCTTTATTCAAGTTGAGTTTGAATATAAAGTGCAATAATTAAGTTCAATATGAGTGTAAAATACAATATGACTTGAAATTACATGATTGGAGTGCAATGCAGATCACGCTGAAGGCAGCGCGTACGAACAAGGGCATGACGCAGATGCAGGTTGCAGAGTACCTAGGGGTCTCTTACGGCTCCTACCAGAGGTTCGAGGCGAACCCCGGGCGCGTCTATCTGTACCGCGCAAAGGCGCTGGCGGAGCTTTTCGGCATCAAGCTGGAAGACATCTCGTTAGGCGACAGCTACAGCCATGCCGCAGCCCGAGCAAAAAAGGCGCTGTGACTCGGCAAGCTTGAGTCGTGCTGTTCGGGCACCCAGCATAGAGAGTAAGCGGGGTTTAGCTCGCATTCTGAAACCTTGATATGGCCGATAAGCTCAGGCGCTGCGGAGGCAAACGCCCCGCGGAGCGATTCGCTCGTGCTAAACTCTACGTAAAAATCCGCTCGACGGAACAGAGCAGTGACCGCCATGAATGACACCGTGTACACTCCGGAAAGCATCCGAGCCTTACTTGCTCCCATATTCCGCAAGAACCGCGTGCAGCAAGCTGTGCTGTTTGGATCATACAGCCGCGGCACAGCATTGCCGCATAGCGACGTTGACATCTATGTGGACAGTGGGCTAAGAGGCCTGCAGTTCGTCGGACTTATCGAGGCGGCCTCGAACGCCCTTGGCAAAAACGTCGATCTGATTGACTCCGCTCATATTGAATCTGAGTCCTCTATTGCAAAAGAGATCCACGCCAACGGAACGGTGATCTATGAAGGATAGGATCATCATTCCCAAACTGCTCGTCTACATAGATAAAATCAGTAGCTACACATCCGAAATGGACATCAAGGACCTTCCCAGAAACACAATGGCGTTGGAAGCTTGCGTGTTTTGCCTGAGCCAGATGGGCGAACTGACCAAGACATTGAGCGATGATTTCAAAGCATCGCATCCTGAAGTGCCGTGGGCATCTATGGCGGGTCTGCGCAACCGTATCGTGCACGATTACGAGGGCGTGAACGTTGATCTCATTTGCGACATCATCGGCAATGATCTTGCTGGGCTCAAAATAAAACTGCATAAGATCTCGAGCAGCTGGGAAAAGCTCGACGATGACGCAGTCGGGGAAACGTAAAATACTGAACCGTTCACTTGGAAGAGCGCGAAGATGAGACGGCTGTAGGATGCAACGGTCGCAGGACGAGGCGCTCGCAGGATGATGCGATTACGCCTTCTCTTTCGCCCACCAGGCTGAAAGCCGATCAACGAAAAGCCCCACCACACCTCGCTCCAAAAAGACGTCCCATGCCCGGATGCGCGGATCCTCGGACACGAGGGTCCGATCGTATGCCTGCCGCTTCGTAGGATCCCTGAGCACAGAGTACGCTGCATTGATCGTCTGCATCTTGGCGGTCGCCTCGTTGCGATCGCCAGCGGGCAGGTGATCCGGATGGTATTTGCGTGAGAGCGCACGGTACGCTCGTTCAATTACCTCTTGCTCAGCCTCACGCGCAACCTGAAGTGTCCGATAGTGGTCAGCCATGACTTGATTATGACGCATGTGGGCTGGATGCGTTGGCCTCAGCCTCAGTGCTGTCCGAGCGGGATGCGCCTGTCTCGGAAAGAACCACACCGGCAAGCACCAGGGTCACGCCAACGATCTGCAGCCCGCCCATCATCGGCTGCTCCGGAAGCAGGAGCATCGCCAAGACGATGGTGAATATCGGCTCAAGCGTAGCGACTAAGGCCGCCTGCGCCGAGCCAAGCCCGCGGATCCCCCTTAGGAAGAGGGTGACGGCGGCGAACGTCGGCACGGCAACGATAGCGGCGAGCAGCCCCCAGAGTGTCGGGCTCCACGAGGCCACCGAAAGAGACGCGATCCCGCCGGTGGCCACCGCGCCAATAGCGGGAAGCACCGTTGCAATCGCAAACGTATAGGTCATCATCGCCAGACTTGAGCGCCCGTGAAGCCAGCGGTCGGACAGCAGGCTGAAGACCGAGTAGCCAACCGCCGCGCCAAGCCCGAGCACAACCCCCTGCCACTTGATCGACGCGGCCTCGCTGCTGCCAATCCCGAGCACCAGTGCGCAGCCTGCAAACGCCATCACAACCGCAACGCTATGCTGCCAAGTCACCTTCTTGCCCAAGAACATCCAGCCCGCAATGGTGATCAGCGTCGGGTACGCGTACAAGAGCACGGCGCACACCGACGCGGGCGCATAGAGGAGTGCAAAGAAGAAACAGACCGAGGCCGCCCCGTATCCGGCAAGGGCAAGTGCGGAGTACCGAGCGAGATCCCCCACGGTGACCTTGAGCGCATGCCGGTCGCGCATAAGCGCCAGACTGCCAAGAAAAACCGCCGCAATCGCAAAACGCCAAGCCAGCAGCGGCAATGGCTCGGCACCTTGCGCATAGGCAAGCGGCGTGAGCACCGCGAGCGTGCCAAAGCAGAGCGCCGATACGATAACAGCGGCAAGTGAGGAGCGCCGAGACACCTGTTACTTTCCTTTCGCCAGTGTAATCGTTGCACCGTCCCACAGTGACTGTTTAAGGTCAACCCGGGAATCAGGCGAAAGGAGGGCACGGGAGCCGTGTCCGGTCAGAGCAGCACGCCGGCGTAGCGCGCCGAGGCCAGAAAGATATGGGAACCGGAACGCGCCGCGTGCGCGCCCGCCTCAAGATGGCACCGCACGCACGGCTTGCTCGGCTAGTAGACCCCGCTCTGAACCGCCTGCAAAGGATCGATCCCCAGCTGCTTGACCTTGAGCCGGAAGTCATGGGCGTTATGTGACATGGCAATAGCGTCGTCGAGCGTGATCAGGTTGTCCTGATAGAGGCCAAGCAACGACTTGTCGAAGGTGACCATGCCGTAGTATTCGCCCTCTTCCATCGCATCCCGCAGCATGTGGGTCTTTTCGGCATCGTTGATGTACTCTCGGATCGTTCCCGTCATCACCATGACCTCGACAGCCGGAACAAGCCCTCCCTGGATCGAGGGAATGAGCCTGAGCGATATGATTCCTTTCAGGGTAGCCGCAAGCATCAGGCGGATCTGTCTTTGCTGGAACGGCGGGAAGAAGTCGATGATACGGCTGACGGTCTCGGTGGCATCGACCGTGTGCAGCGTCGAGAGCACCAGGTTGCCTATCTCGGCGGCAGAGATAGCTGCCGAGACGGTCTCGTAGTCGCGCATCTCGCCGATCAGGATGACATCAGGATCCTGGCGGACCACATGGCGCAGCGCATCGGCATAGCTTTCAGTATCAACGCCGATCTCCCGCTGGCTGATGATGCTCCTCTTGTCCTGATGCAGTACCTCGATGGGATCTTCGATGGTGATGATGTGCGATTCCCTGGTGCTGTTGATGTGGTTGATCATGGCCGCCAGCGTGGTCGTCTTGCCAGAACCGGCGGTGCCGGTCACCAGCACTAGGCCGCGAGGCTCATCGGCAAGCGTCCCGATAATAGAGGGAAGGCCAAGCTCCTCAAAGGTTGAACGCACCGTGGTGACCCGCCGCAGCGTCATTCCGACACTGCCACGCTGACGGAAGGTGTTCACGCGAAACCGCCCGACCCCGGACAGGGAATATGCGAAGTCGATCTCGCAACGCTCCTCGAATTCCTGCCTCTGACGTGCGTTCATCATTCCCAGAGCAAGTGCACGGGCCTGATCCGGCGTACACGGCCCGATCTCATCTATCAGCACAAGCCGCCCATTGAGTCTGATAACAGGGGGGCTTCCCGCCTTGACATGAAGGTCGGAACTCCCCCGTTCCGTCATCAGCTTTAACAGGCCGTCAATCTCTGCCATGCGATGTCATCCTCACTCAAACCAGCGACCGACCAGCGACCAACGATTACTGCCCAGCGGTTACGAGCCAGCGACCACTACAACGATCACTACCCAGCGATTGCCAACTGGCGATGCCAACTGGCGGTTGCCGAAACTCGGCGCAGATGCATACAAAACCCCTGCATGCAGACTCATAGATGGGTATCGTCGAACTGCAGCATAAACTGAAGCAAAGTGAGGGGAGTCGTTTTTAAAAAGGGTACTTTGATTAAATATCAAAACTGTATCGAACCATACGGTATAAGTAGGTGCCAGAAGTTTATAAAACTGCTGGTCAAGAGCACAATCCTACGGCACTTATGCCGTATGGTCCGATTCGCTATATCAAATTAATTCACTGATGGTAGTTCTAGCGCCCTGCGTTGCAAATTAAAAGACGCTCGAGTTTTTTCCGCGACCAGTACTGGTTCTCATAGACGATTTGCTCCTGTTTGTCTTTAAAAAAAACGATTCTTGGTTCTCTCGTGTTGTCGTAGACACAGCACTCGTCGCTAAGTGCAACCAACTCACGCAGGTTCCGCAATGATTTATGATGCCGACTTCGCACTTTGCCAGTTGGGACATCATGGCCGCCGTCGTAGGTTCTGCTTTTGATACGAAACACATTGATTTCCGGGTCAGACGTCATGACAAAAACGCTTTTGATGTGATAGCCTGCTTGCTTGGCTCGGATAAGCAAATCAGGGTTTCGGGGTGTAGAAAGAACCGTTTCAAACGTGAAGCTTTTGCATTTTTGTAGGCAGTCTTCCCGCATGATCTCAGCTTCTGCAGCCGCTTCCAGATCTGTACACTGCCGAATTCTCTTGATCTCATCGGCGTTGATGTACAGTCCTTCCAGGTCGTAACAGTCTGTAATACTGCTTTTCCCCGCTCCGTTCGGTCCGGCAAATACCAACAGTCTCGGTTTATTCATCGATGTCATACGTCCGCCGACCATCAGGATATTGCAGATACGGACGGTTTAGCTGATCGTCGAATAACGCTACGGCTACCCCGCGATCCAGCATCCCCTTGATCCTTAACTCAATAGTTCTTTGAGCCCGCAGCTCCTCTATTTGTTTACGGAGGCCCATATCACTATGCCGCTTATCCTGTGGGATCTGCATCAAAGGAAACGGAATGCCACGCTGCGCCACAACCCGATTTAAATAGAGATTGATACCCGAGCTCATGGTCAATCCCAATTCATTGAATACGTTTTCGGCTCGCTGCTTGATATCCTTGTCCACGCGAACACTTAATCTGGCTTCCGGCATAATGGCGGCCTCCTTATGATGCTCCCATAATACACCCATTATAATCCCATTGTGAGTACATTAGCAGTCCATTATCAGTACCTCAGCAGGCAGCGCATCAGCAGGCAGGCTATTATGAGGCCGACTTGAGCCGCCGTTAGGAAGACCCGGTGTCCGCCCTGGCGACGTGGCTGGGCGTTAGACCACAATAGTTCGTGGATGGCAGGCAGCAGGCATGTAGACGGTAGATCCTGTGGGCAGCAAGCGCCCGTGGATTACAGGCTTTCTATGGGCGGCAGGCTCCGGCATAGTTCCGGTGCAACGGATCGATGCGGACATTTGCTCCCGAATGCGGCGCATGGATCATCTGGCCCCCGCCAACATATATCCCGACATGGTGTATAGGCGAGCCAAAGAAAACAAGATCCCCGGGTTTAAGCTCGGAGCGGCTCACCCGCTCCCCGCAGTTGATCTGAGCGCGGGAGCTATGAGGCAGAGAGACGCCGACCTGCCGATACACGAACATCGTGAACCCCGAGCAGTCAAAAGAGTTAGGGCCTGCTGCTCCCCAGCGGTACGGCGCTCCCAGATAGCGCTTGGCAATGTTTACGACCTCGCTGCGAGGAGCACGCGTGGGGGGCGGGAAATTCCTCTCGCCTCTACTCGGTTTTTTGACCGATGCCGCGGCACTCGCAGCCCGTGCCGCATTTTCCTGGGCCTCGAGCTGGGCAATCTCGGCCTCGATCCCGGCAAGCTTACGCTTGCGTTCTGCAAGATCCCGCTGCGCCGCCTCTTTGTTCTTCTTCATAACTGCAACCTGGCCAGCTGCAGCCTTTTCCTTCTCGCCGATGACTTCCTGGGTCTTTTGGGCATCGGCACGCAGATCCTTGAGTTCTGCGATCGCATCCGCATCATTCTCGTTCAAGCCCTTGAGGATGTCCCAGGTGGCTGCAAACTCCTCGAAAGACTCGGCACCCAAGAGCACATCGACAAAACCCATCTGCCCCGTACGGTACATGCTGGCCGCCCGTGCCCCGAGGTGCGTCTGCACAACGCCTATGCGGTTGTGGATCCTCTCCAGCTTTGCGGCAGCCTCTTTCTGCTGCTTGACGAGCTTGTCGTGCTCGATTTTGGCAGTCAGATAGTTCTCGCCGGCAATTGAGACGCGGTTATCAAGTTCATCAACCTGGGATTTTACTTTGCGGGCTTGCTCGATCTTAGAGCTGGGCACGCCATACGCAGGTGCTGCGTTAAGCGCGCACGCAGCCACAAGCGCAACGGCCAACGTAACAGTAAGCGTGAATGCGATCCTGCCTCGGACAATCAGTCGGGTAGTCAGCTTAATTACCTCCCGGGCTCATCCGGTGCCACTCGGTGTCTTTCAGTTCCTTGCTATCTATATCTGCGCGCCACATCTATCGCGCCGTATTATCGTCCCCTACCGTTAACCATATTACTACAAGTCGCCCGAGGCCGCCCATCGACCCGCCAAGTCGAGCACACCGAGCCGAGCACACAGGTGCCTACCCAAGCTCACCCGAATGCAGCGCACAAAGCATCTAGGAGCATGACTGCGGCCCGCTGTTCGGCACGCTCATCTGAAACAACCTCTCCGTCAATCTCGACGACCACCTCCGGCGGTGCCGACGCACTTGCCGAGACAGCCGCGAGCAGCCTTGCTACGAGCATCTCGCCCTCTAGGACAACCACTGGGTACCCGGGGGGTATTGCAAAGACCGTGCCACGCTCGCTGATCCGCAGCACTACGTCCGCGCCGAAGGAGGTCGGCCCACTGCCGGTCTTCAGCTCAGTCAGCGACCGGTTGCTCGTTGCGTGAGAGAGGTTGACCATGCGGGAGGCAACCCTGCCACATACCCCCTCATCGCCGGAGATCAAAAACCTGTTGGTGGCCAGGGCCTCGGCTGCTCGGGCGGGCGCAAGCTTTGCCTGGGAGTGTGCAAAGTGTTCTTTGCCGTACCAGACATGCTTCAAAGCAGCCAGTGCTTTCACCGTCTCTTGGCCGACAATACCATCGGCAGGAAGGCCTCCATTGCGCTGGAAATCACGCACTGCCCGCTCAGAAAACGCCCCGAATATCCCGTCGGCATCCCCACAGGCAAATCCCAGTGTATTGAGCGCCTCCTGCAACACCTGTACATCTTGGCCGTGCAGATGCGGCATGCGGAGGTAGAGCATGCGGTCGCCTAAGGTGAAAGTCGCATCAACGAGCGCAGACCACGTGGCATCTCCGACAAACGCACGCTCGTCAACCCCATGTTCTTCCTGAAACGCGGTAACCGCTTTGGCAGTAGCTCCATAAAACAGGCCATCAACACCAGCGCGCCCCAGGTTATAGCCCAAAGTCCTCAGCCGTCGCTGGATGTCGGCGACTGCAGGGCCGCGCGCTCCTGGTCGAAACGGTCTCATTGCTCGCGCCACTTTATCATTTGCGTCCCGACTGCTTGCGCCTCAACTGCTCGCGTTCCAACTGCAAAAGATCGCCGGTGTTGCCACGTCGTGCTGCGTTGCCGCGCCGTACTGCGGCCTGTTGCGCTACCGCATGCCAAACTATGCCATGTCACGCTATGGCATGCCCAGTCATGATACTCTACCGCCCATAGCGCCAACAGGCACTGTTAGCGAAACGACAACTACCCTGAAAAACAGATGCGAAATGCGTCGGGTCTCCAGACTCCAGCGTAGGAAAAACATGGGCAACATACGAATGTGACGCGCTTTGGGGCCGATACCTGGCGCTTTGGCTCCGATGGCTGGCGTGCCCCAAGCCCCAGCTGCATAACGCGCTTTGGGGTCGATGCCTGGCGTTTTTTGGGTCTCTCGGCGGCCTCATGCGCCCTGGATCCCAACTATCTGACATTTTTTGCCTGACATTTTGAATGATTTAGTGATAGAACCTGGAACAAGCAATACAATATGCTCGTGCGTGGTAGCTCGTGCGCGATGACGTGCGTGATGATGGCGTGCACGACGGAGTGCAATGGTAAGCGACAGGGTAAGCACGTATTGACGTTAGGATCTGGTAAATGGGCACATCCCGACTCAGCAGCCGTATCATACTCATCGTCCTTTCCATCATGCTTCTTTCCCTGACGGGCGGCATGGCCTGGGCCACTGTCAACGAGTTCCAAGCCAGAACGACCGTGGCAAAAGGCGTGAGTGTGAATGGGCATGACCTCAGCGACATGAGCGAGGCAGAGGCGCGTAGCATCATCACGCAGGCAGTCTCTGAACCACTGCTGCGACCGGTCACGATCGATATCGACGGCGACGGCTACAGCTTTGATCCTGTGGATTCCGTGCATGTCGATGTAGACGCGATGGTCTCCGATGCACTTGCCCCTCGGCGCCAGGTATCGTTCCCTGCGCGCCTGCGGCACGACTTTATCGGCACCCCACTCACGAGCGAGGTCCAACCGGCCTACTCGGTAGACATCGATGCGGTAACCAAGTGGGTCGAAGACCTTGCCGAGAAGGCCAACCGCCCCGCACTCGATGCAAGTGTGACGGTGACAGTCGGAGGCTCGAGCCTTGCCGCAGAGGCCAGCAGCAACACGAAGGCCAGCAAGAGCAAGAAGGCCCAGGCGAGCGCAGAGGCCAGCAGCAGCGCAGAGGCCAGCAGCAGCGCGAGGGTCGGCGCGAGCGGCAGTGGCGATTCGGCGCAAACACAACGAGCCGGAGGCTCAGGCATCATCATCGAACCCTCAAAGGTCGGTATCACGGTGCGGGTCAAGGAAAGCGCAGACCTCATCGTCGATGCTTTTGCAACAAAGGATGCGCTTTCTGGCGATGACCGTACGATTGAGATCGCCGTGGACAAGATTGAGCCAGAAGTCACTGAGAAACGGTTTGAAAGGGTGCTTTTGGTCAGGCTGTCGGAGCGACGTGTCCGCCTGTTCGTCAACGGAAAGCTTGAGAAAAGCTACCCGTGCGCCATTGGGACAGCCAGTTATCCCACCCCGCGCGGGAATTTTGAGATCACCGAAAAGCGCTACCGCCCCACATGGGTCAATCCTGCGCCCAATGGCTGGGGCTCGAATATGCCGCCGCGCATCGCGCCAGGCCCGGGTAACCCGCTTGGAACCCGTGCCATAAACATCAGTGCCTCAGGCATCAGGTTCCATGGGACCGAAAACATCAGGTCCGTGGGAACCGCAGCCAGCCACGGATGCATGAGGATGTACCGAGGCGATATCGAGGACATGTTCGACCGCGTCGAGGTCGGGGACAAGGTCTACATCGTCAAGTAGCCAAAGGGCAGGCAACCCGCCTTTGCATTAAACCTGTACGTCTCTACATCGCCAGATAGGTGTGCCCGCTTCAGCGCTAAGCCTGCGCGCCGCGGATACGTCTCGGGTGCGTGCAGGCCACCATGCTGTTGCCTCGGCAGTACGCAACGAGCGTCACGCCGAGTTCCTCGGTGATCTCGGCGGCCAGATCGGTCACGGCACTCCGGGATACAACGATCGGGACGCGGGCCTTGGCAGCTTTCACCGCCATCTCATAACTTACCCGTCCCGTCGAAAGAAGCACCAGGTCGTGCGTCGGGATCCGGTCGAGCCACGCACGGCCAAGCAGCTTGTCGACCGCATTGTGCCGACCTATGTCCTCGCGGATGAGGATGGTCTTGCCGCCTCGGCCAAAAGCGCAACCGTGGACCCCGCCGGTATTCTTTCTTTCCTCGCCCCCTGAGGAAAGCTCGTGGACCATGGCAAGAAGCGCCTCCGGCTCGGCAACCACGTCAGAGGTGACACGATCCAGGCCTTTTGCATGCCCGACCGAGGAAAAGGTAACGCCTTTTCCGCACCCCGAAGTGATATAGCGCTTCTTGAACACCATCTCATCGGGAACGCTCTCATCCGTCTCGATGTAAACCATGCCGCGGGTCTCGTCGAGGCTCACCGAGCGCAGGGCATCACGGTCATGTATGAGCCCCTCGGCAAGCAGGAAGCCGACGGCCATCTCCTCGAGATGCCAGGGACTGCTCTGCACGGTCGCGATCTCAACGCCGTTCATGTGCACGGTGATCGCGTGCTCAGAAGGAAGCCTGCCGCCGTGCTTCTCCTTGACGGAGCTGACGGTGACCGCCGCCCCTGTTGCCGCACCCGCACCCGCACCCGCCACTGCCGCCGCCGCCTCATGCGGTGCCTTGGGCTTGGCAGCAACCGACGGCGCTTCAGCGTCCTTTGCCGAGGAGGACGTGTCGCAAGCCGCCGCCTCATGCGCCGCCGCGGCCAGTCGCACTGCCTGTGCAGCAGACCCGGCCTCTGCAACGGCCTTCGGCACCGGGATCTCGGCAACGCTCACCGAGGGCAGAAAGCCCGCCATCCTCTGCCGCCCTGAGGCGAGCGCACGCTTCACCGCCGAGAGGCAATCCTTGTGATAAAGCCCCAGCCAGGGCTCGATGCCGCCTGCGCCCGCCATGACGACAGCCTCGGCACCATCACGCGCCGCCCAGAGGTCGCGAAGCAAAGCAGGGATAAGCCCGGCATCGGTAATGGCAGCGGGAACCGGGGCGAGCGCTACAAAAAGCCAGTCGTGGGTAGCGAGCGAAAGCGCCTGGGCAAGTATGCCGAGCGGCATCTTCTGCGGCTCGGCAACCTCGATGGCCTCGACGTTTTCGGGCAGCTGCGCACAAGCCTCCAGCGCGGACTGCTCGGCGAGAACGAGCACCTCGGCGCATTCTTGGGCAAAGGCCTCGGCCTCAAAGAGCGCTTCAGCGCACGCGTCCTCGGCGCAGGAACGCACAAAGACCGCCCCCGTTGCAGGAAGCGCCCCTGCACTCATTAGGCATTCTCCTCGCGAACCCACGTGCCTGAGGCGCCGCCCTCTTTGGAAAGCAGCATGATATCGCGCACGACCATGCCTCTATCAACCGCCTTGCACATATCGTAAAGCGTCAGGGCGGCGACTGCGGCGGCCGTCAGCGCCTCCATCTCGACTCCCGTCTTGCCATCGGTGGCGACGGTCGCACGAATCCTCACGCCGACAAGACCGCCATTGCTGCCGTCGGTGCCGTCGGTGCTGCTGCCACCATTGCCGCCGACGGCATCGTTGCCGTCATCGCCGGTGTTGTCGGCATCAGCGGCCAGGGTCTCCGGTGTCAACTCCACATTCGCACGCGTGATCGGGAGCGGATGGCACAGGGGGATGAGAGAGCTTGTCTCCTTCGCCGCCATGACCCCTGCTATGCGAGCGGCAGCCATGACATCACCTTTAGGCGCAGTGCCCGAAACGATCATCTCAAGCGTGGCAGGGTTCATTTCGATGAACCCGCCTGCGACGGCGACCCGCTTTGTCACGGGCTTGTCGCCAACATCGACCATGCGGGCAGCCCCGCTTGCATCTATGTGGGTGAGTTCACGCCCCTTTGGCTGTGCCTCGGCAGCTTTTGGCACCGGAGCGGCTTTTGGCTCCGGGGCATCCCCTGTGGACCGGCTCGGCTCCATTCGTCACCCTCCTATTTGCGACATCTGGCGAACGGTGCCCACACGCATGCTGTGACTCTCCGGTTTTGTTGAAAGCGCCTGCATAATGAGCGCACGGATATCTTCGGGGCTGCCATGCCTGAGCACTTCACGCATATCGGCTTCCTCGTCAGAGAACAGGCATGCGCGCAGCTTGCCATCCGCCGTGAGGCGCAGACGGTTGCATTCGCCGCAGAAGTGATGTGACCGAGGAGATATCACCCCAATGGTCCCAAGCGCCTTCGGGAAACGATAGTACCGCGCCGGCCCCCAGCCTCCCGGGGCCTCGTCACGCGCTACAGGCATGAGTTCGCCAAGCCCCTCGGCAGCGCCATTCGTAGCGAGCGACTCTAAGATCTCGGAGCTAGGCACGTAGTCGTCACGCGTCCAATGGAACCCCTCGGCATCCATTCCACAGCTACCGCCACTTGCGACGCTCCCCTCTGCGCCCCCCCCGATGGGCATGTACTCGATAAACCGCACGTGGAGCGGACGCTCGAAGGTCATGCGCGCAAACTGCATGAGGTCCTGCCCGAGCGAGCGCACCACGACCACGTTGAGCTTGACCGGGTCAAAGCCGACCTCAAAGGCAGCCTCGATGCCGGCAAGCACGTCGGCAAGCCGTCCGCCACGCGTGACACGCGAGTAGACCTCGGAATCAAGCGAGTCGAGCGACACGTTCACGCGGGAAAGGCCGGCATCGCGAAGGTCTTTCGCGCATTGGGACAACAGCGTCGCGTTTGTGGTAAGCGCGATCCGCTCCAGCCCCGTGACATCGCATAGCCGACGCACATGGTCAATGACGCCTTTTCGGACAAGCGGCTCGCCACCGGTAAGGCGGATACGGGAGATCCCTTCCTGGGCGGCAACTACGGCAAACCGTTCGATCTCCTCAAACGTAAGGATCTCATCGTAGGGCTTCCATGAGACACCCTCTTGCGGCATGCAATACACGCACCTGAGGTTGCATCGGTCCGTGATCGATATACGTAGGTAATCTATGCGTCGCCCAAAAGCGTCTGTTGCCAAAAAGCGCCACCTTCTTTCATAACGCCCCGTATTGCGCGTGCCGCCTATTCTACCCCAGTTTATTTGACCGTCCTACGCGCTGCCCCAATCTGTACCGCTATTCCAATCCGCCCACTATCCGACGCAACGCATCAAGGGTGCAGTCGATATCCTCGCTGGTGTTGCCGTACCCGATGCCAAAGCGCAACGCGCCCGATTTCAAAGTGCCGAATGCCCGATGTGCCCAGGGTGCGCAGTGCAGACCGGCTCGGCAGGCAATACCATATTGGCGGTCAAGCAAAAACGCGATGCGACCGGTATCCTCGCTCTCATGAACCGCCGAGATGATCGGGACCCTCGGTTCGCCGGGCTTTGGGCCAAGCACAGTAAAGCCGTCAATCCCGAGGATCCCCTCATGAAGCCTTCGGGTAAGGGCCTCTTCGAGCCCACGCTGCGCGCTGCCATGCTCGGCAAGCCAGTGTGCGGCTGCCCCAAGGCCCAAAATACCAGGCGTGTTCATCGTCCCGGCCTCATAGCGCTCAGGACGCACTTTGGGCTGCAAGGGCTCCTCGCTCATGCCCGCCCCGGTACCGCCGACCACAAGCTCATCGGGCTCGCAGCCCTCACGCAGGTAAAGCACCCCGATGCCCTGAGGGCCTAAAAGCCCCTTGTGGCCGGAGCACCCCCAGGCATCCACCCCAAGAGCCGAAAGATCCACCGGGATGTGCCCGCCGGCCTGCGCGCCGTCCACAATCATGATCGCATCGTTCTCGTGAGCGATGTCGGTAAGGTCGGCCACAGGCTGAATGGCACCGGAAAGGTTACTCGTGTGCTGACAGATGACGGCACGTGTAGGTGCTCGGCGCACCTCCCGCTCCATTTCGTCAACATCAACGATCCCTGATGGGGTAGCAGACACAGCAACCACTTCGACCCCGCGCTGCGCAAGCCTGTGCAAGGGTCGGGCAACCGCATTGTGCTCGGAAAACCCCACCACGACGCGATCACCAGCACTAAGCAGACCAGCAAGCACAAGGTTCATGGCCTGGGTGCACCCTGGCTGGAACACAAGGTCCTTTGCGCTGCTGACACCCAGAAGTGATGCGATCCCCCCTCTGGCCGACCGAACAGCACGCGCCGTCTCGACCGCCATCTGATAGGTGCCACGATCCGGGTTGCCCCCATGGCGTATCAGCGCCGAGGCAACCGCATCAGAGACCCCGGGCGGCTTTGGCCATGACGTCGCGCCGTGGTCAAGGTATATGGTGGTCGGCTTGCCCTCGGTGCCATCCGTTTCACTCATGTGCAGACCCGTGCCCTCCGCCAGTCATCATGAGCACAGCATGCGCAAGCTGATCGACGACAAAACCAAAGGATTCACGAGCCGCTTTTTCCGAACCCGGCAGATTGATCACCAGGGTGCGCCCGTACATCGCGGCAATTCCCCGAGAAAGCATAGCGTGTCCGGTGATCCGCATTGATTCCGCTCTGATATGCTCGGCGATCCCGGGAGCCATGCGTGTAGCCACAAGCATCGTCGCCTCAGGCGTCACATCACGCGGACCGAGGCCGGTCCCCCCGCAGGTAAAGATGATGTCGGCGCTGGCCTCATCGGCCTGAATGACCATCGCCTCAGCAATCTGCTCGACCACATCGGCCACCAGGGCATAAGCGACCACGCTCCAGCCTCGCTCCTCGATAAGACCCCGCAGCGTGCGGCCAGCAGTGTCGCTCTTCTCTGTTCGCGTGTCCGAACAGGTGATTATCCCGATGCGCAGTTCAACCAATGTGCCACCCTCCGGTTTGCTATGCGGTCGACTTCTCTCTTAGGTTAATACTCATCTCGGTAAATCCCATTCGGGCCGATCTCGCCCACCAAACACCTTTTTGCGACCGATCTCGCTCGCTAGATGCTCTTTGAAAGCAAACGCCGCTCGTGTCGAAGTTGTTTTGGGCATAACCGAGTAAAACGGTCGATCAACAGGAAAACCTATGATATCAGCCGCAAAAACGTTGCCAAGAGCAAGCGCCTTTTGAGCCACGAGCCGACTCACCACCGCTATCCCAAGCCCGCCTTCTACCGCACTCACCACTGCTTCCCCAGTATTCAGCTCAGCCACAACATCTAACCTACCAGAAGCGAGGCCATGCCCGAAGACCGCCTCCTCGGCAATCCGCCGAGTGCCGGACCCCTCTTCCCGTTGAATCCAGCGCTCTTCGGCAAGCTCAGATGCCTCGACCCGTTTGCGAACCGCAAGGGGGTTTTCAGCAGCGCAGATCACAATGAGCTCGTCTCGACCGATCTCGGCGAAGTCCGCGTGCGCGTTTTTTACGGTCGCGCCACTCACACCAAAGTGAACCTCACCTTCCTCGACTGCCTTGACCACTGAAGCGGTATCGCCGAGCACCACCGAAACGTCCACTTTCGGGCAGGCTTCGATAAACCCCCTCAAAGCGAACGGCACGAGATAAGCACCAGGGGTGGTTGACGCCCCGATTACCAACCTGCCTGAGACGGTGCCCGAAAGCGCATCGACATCCGCCTGCGCCTGATCAAGCTGTCTGAGCACACCCCTCGCGTGCGCGAGAAGCACATGGCCGGCCTCTGTCAGGGTGACCCGCCGATACCGACGGTCGAGCAGTGTCGCGCCGATGTCTGACTCCAGACCCTGCACCTGCATGGTAACGGCCGGCTGAGATATGCCCAGCGCACGTGCGGCTCCGGAAAACGACTTCTTCTTGGCAACCGCAACGAATGCGCGCAGCTGTGAAACGTTCACTGACATCCTTTCGCACCCCAAAACCCAGCTATTACATAATAGCCGAGCGTACCGCCATGAAGTAGTATCATCATCGATACCAACGCCAACGCCAACACCCGAATGCCTGATGTCACATCTGCACATACCTGACGGTGTATTGCCCATATGGCTCGTGATACTCGGCTGGGCCGTCATCATTGGCGGCATCGCGCTCACCACGCACATAGCCGATGACACCGAGCATAGACAACGCATCCCATTTGTCGGCTCAGTCGCGGCGCTGATGCTTGTCGCGATGTCTGCCGAGATCATGCCTCTTGAATACCATGTGAACCTGACGGTTTTTGCCGGAGCGCTGCTCGGCCCGCTGCTTTCCGTTCCAGTCGCACTTATTGTCGCTGCCATCCTCGCATTCCTGGGACATGGGGGCATCACCGTGACCGGACTTAATGCGACGATCTTCGCATTTGAGATGGTGCTCGGAGGAACGCTGTTGCGCATCGGCAGGCAACACGTGCGAAAAGACAGCTTGGGAAAACTGGCGGGGGGCGTGAGCCTTTTAACGCTCGCAGCAAGCACTGCGCTTACCGTTGGCATCGTTGCGTGCGGCGGTGTGCACAAAATGATGGGCTTTACCATGGTTGCTTTTGGACTTGGGACAATCGGATGGCTCATTGAAGCAGCTGTGACCAGTGCCATCGTTACATTTATCGCACGCGTAAGGCCATCCTTGCTGATGCCAGATCCAACCGAGGAACCGCACATGCCTCAAAGCGGCGACAGTCAAACGATGGGGGCAAAGCGGTGACGGCAGAGTGACGAGAGCAGAGTGGCGGTACCAAGCGGTGACGGCAACGATAACGGCAGGGTGGCGGACACCAAGTGGTGAGGGCAAACGATGAGAGCCAGGTAACGGGATGAACTTGCGCGGCATTGACGCTTCGGCTACAAAAGGAACCGCCCTGCTTCACCGCATGGATCCAAGCATGAAGCTTATCTGCCTCGGACTGGTGCTCGCAATAGTCATTGCCTCCAAGGGCCTTGAGGCTGCGCTTGGTCTTTGGGTTGTGCTTGCCATAGCGCTCAGCCTGCTGGCGGTGGCAGTCGGATCCAAGCTGCCCATGGGCACCCTGCTATCGCTCGCCCTCTACCCCGCAGTTTTCTCCGCTTTTTTCGCGCTCGTCGCAGCTCAAGGGCCGCTTGACAGCGCGATAATTGTTGCAAGAGCCGTCACCTCTGCTCTTGCCGCGCTGTTGATCGTCTTGACAACACCCTATCCGCGCCTGTTCGCGCCGTTCTCACGCGTCCTGCCCCCGCTAGTCTCTGATTCGCTGCTGATGACATACCGTTCGCTCTTTTTTTTGCTCGACCGCTTCGAACATATGCGCACTGCCGTCCGTTTGCGCGGGGGACTGTTTGCGCGGAGACCGCTTACTGGAGAGCTGCCTACTGGAGAGCCGTCTACAGGAGGGCTACATGCGAGAAGGCTGTCCGCACGAGAACCATGGCAACTCATGAAAAGGTTTTTCGCCGAGGGTCTGATGCGCACAGGCCAAACAAGTGTGAACCTGCTCGGAGGGGTGCTGATCTACGCTATCGACCTTTCTCAGCGAACCTATGACGTCATGCTTCTGCGCGGACACAGCTACCAACATGATGCACAAAGGGAACCAGCCGCTAAGCTGCATTGTCAAAATAACCCGAATGCCGATATGCAGCCGAGCTGCCAAGACGGCCTGGGCACCGATATCCAGCTTGGTTGCCAAAGCGATCCGGATACCGACATCCAGCCCAGCTGCCAAGACGGCCTGGGCACTCGGCCTGACAGCGTGATCGTGCGCGTGGACAACATCAGGCACAGGTACGATGACGGCTCGGAAGTCGCACTGCGCGGAGATTTTTTCGTGCGCCGCAGCCAATGCGTTGCGATACTTGGCTCAAGCGGCTCAGGAAAAACCACTTTGCTTCATCATATCCTTGGCCTTCTTCGCCCACAGCACGGCAAAGTCTCAGTATTTGGGGTGGACCCGTCAAAGGAGTGGCGCACGATCAGATCCCGGATCGGGATCCTTTTGCAAAACGTCGACGAACAGATCCTCGTCCCCAGCGTTTTCGATGATGTCTCTTTTTCTGCGAGGCAGTTTGGCCTTGCCGACCCCGAAGTGCGAGAGCGCACTGCTGAGGCACTTGGCCTTTTGGGGATCAGCTCGCTTGCCGGGCGTGTTCCGCATAATCTTTCAGGTGGAGAGAAGCGCAAAGTCGCACTTGCAGGTGCCCTTGTGATGCACCCTGAGCTGCTTGTGCTTGATGAGCCTTTCGAGAGCCTGGATCAAGAGTCTCGAACGCACGTCTGCCGCTTGCTCCGCTCCCTTGTGGCAAGCAGGACTGCCATCGTGCTCACCTCACATGACATTGGCACCGTATCAGAGTTCGCCGATTACTGTTACGTGCTTGATCCCGACGGAAAGATCGCCTGGGAAGGAGCACCGAAAGACATCGGGCACTTCGGGAAGCAGAAAGACATCGTCACTTAGGCAAGCATGCCGACAAGCCACAAGAGCACCACGGGCCTCAAAGGTGCCAGAAGCCCCAAAGGCACCGTTGGTAGACCTTGCGCGACAAATTACCTCAAGAGCACCGCTTGATAAAAAAATCGGCCATTGAAAGCAGTAGACTGCGCGCTCGGCGTTTAGGAAGAGCCGTTTCAAGCGTCGCCTTTGCGCCAAGCACCAACGTGCGGGCGTAATCGCCTGCAAACTTCACGGATCCGGACTCTTCCATGATCTCAACAGCCTCCGCAAGCACTGCTGGGATGCCCGTGCCGGACGAGAGGATCTCCTGAAGCCTTGCCGCACGCGATGAGTTTGCCAGGGCATGCACCGCTATCAGCGTACGCTTGCCTTCGGAGATATCGCTCCTGAAATCCTTCTTGGTCGATTCCTTCGCGCCGACCAGATTCAAAATGTCATCCTGGATTTGGAAAGCAAGCCCGGTGGCCATGCCAAAATCGCGCAAAGCAGCAACCTGCTCGGGCGTGCCGCCGCCCCCAATGCCGCCGATAGCAAGTGGCACCGCGCCCGAGTAGAACGCAGTCTTGTGATTGGCCATGAGCAGATAATCGTCAATCGTAAGGTCAAACCGACCATCACGCACCCAGCCGATATCGAGGGCCTGCCCTTCGATGGTCCGGGTAGCCATCGCCACAAGCTCGCACAATATCTCGAGCTTGGTCTTATCATCGAGGCCTTCGTCGGCCAACACCGTACCGGTCACCAACGAGAGAGCCAGGTCGCCCGCGTTGATAGCAAGCCCCTCTCCCTCAAGGATGTGCAAACACGGCTCACTGCGCCGAGTAAGCGCCCTATCCTCAATGTCGTCGTGGATGAGCGCAGCTGTGTGGAAGTGCTCGATAGCTATTGCCGAGGAAATAACGCGCTCGGGGTCACCGTCTACCGCCTCGCAGGCCAGCAGGCATATGAGTGGACGATGCCTTTTGCCAGCGTTGGCCGTGTACGTTGCAAGCGGGTCGTAGAGGTAGCGCTGTATGTCAGGGTGAGGGCTATCCGAAAAAAAGCTCGCCAGATAATCATCGATCCTTTTGGAGTTCCTTTTCAGGTACAACTCAAACTCGACCATGCGCCTCCCTTTTTAATCCAAGTTTTCCACACCGGCCAGGCGTAACTAAGCGCCCCAACATCCCAGCGCCCAACTGTGCCTTACGGCGCTCAATCCAAGCGCCAAGCTGCAACCAACTGCACTCAACATCCCGGCACCCAACTGTGCCCTACAGCACTTAGCGTCCCAGCACCCAGCTGCGCCTAACAGCACCCCATATTTCAAGAGAGATGGTACCACTCTGCCAGCCTTTGAGCCGTTTTACCAGCTCTCAGTATGCACAAAATGCGGCTCGAAACGCTCGGATGGTGGTTTTGACTCGGCTGGATGGCCGATGGCGATGAGCGCAAGCGCCTCAACCCCAACGGGAAGGTCAACCAACGCACGTACAGCCTGCTCGCGCTCAGGGACCGGATGAACCCCTATCCAGACAGCGCCGAGTCCTAGCGCATGCACAGCAAGAAGCAGGTTTTGGGTTGCTGCAGAACAATCCTGCACCCAATACTCGGGACATGCCGTGTCGCGGGTCTCGCCCGCCACCACAACGCCAAGGGCAGCTGTCTTAAGCATGCCAGCATGTGGGGTCGCTTGCGAAAGCCTGGCAAGCTTCTCTTTGTCCCGCACCAGCACAAAGCGCCAAGGCTGCTGGTTGCGAGCACTCGGAGCTGCCATTGCCGCTTGGAGCATGGTGTCAACGTCTTGTTCGGACACCTCTTGGTCGGTGTACCTCCTGCACGACCGCCTGCTAAGAAGTGCTGTGACCGCATCCATTTCTGTCCCTCGTATTCTTCCCTTTCGCCGCTTGCCAGAGGCATCACCGCGTAATCAGTCTTAGCCGCACCGATTTTGGGAAACGCCACTGGCGGAGCCGTGTGCGAATCGAACACACCCGGGACGCTCTTCACGCCCCACTACGGTTTTGAAGACCGCGGGCCCCACCAGGGACCATCCGGCTCCAAGAAGTAATTGTCCCGATGTCAGACGCAAATGACAAGGCCAAAACAACGAATCCGGCTTGCGGACGCATCACACGACTGTGGGCTGCGACCCCGCACTTGGAGTCACAGCCCACGCTTTAGCCAACCAAAACATTCCTGCTTGCCGAATCCCAGACAAAACTTGAATTCTGGCTAAGCGGCCTTGCTTTAGGGAGTGTAGAACCCGGCGGTAACCAGGTCGTTGTACACGTCTTCCAGGCCAAAGTCCACCATCGTCTGCTGCTTCGGACGACCATTGCTGTCGTAGCCCAAGAAGTCATAGTAGAGGTCAAGGGCATCATTCCAGCGGTTCCCGGAGAAGTTGGCACGCGTCCAGACCGGGTTGAAGTCGTTGTTCGTACGCATGTCCTTGCCCAGAGCCGGGCCGAACATCCTCATGGTGAGTGCCCGATGCAGGTGATAGAAGCGCAGTCCCTCTTGGTCGAGCTCTACCGTGCTCAGCGTGTTGCCGGTCGCAAGCGAGAAGAACTGCGACTCGAGCGAGAGGTCGCCACGGTACCCGCGCTCTTTGAGCGGGGAGACCAGCCACGGCCACATCCAGTTGCAGATGCCCAGGCCGTCGTGGATCTCTTTACGGGCGATGCAGAACGCGGCGGAAGCGGCGTGCCCCTTGGCAGGAGCGTAGTTCACGCCAGTGCCGGTGTCTACGCCTGCAACCTGGATGCTTGAGCCGCCTGTGATATCGGTCCAGCCGACACGCGGGAACTCGACATCGGCAACGCCCCTGGTAACAGCAGCTGGCAGGCCGTGGCTCACGCAGTTGACCCAGGTGTGGTTCTGCGGGTCGCGGTTATACCCGGTGCTGTAGAGATAGCCTACATACCCACCCTGGTTGTAGTGGTGCTGCGGGAAGCCGTGGCGCCAGTAGGAGGAGAAGGTATTAGTCGTGGCGTTGAGGATCACGCCGATCTTGCTGCTAGTGCTAGCGGCAGGATCAAAGTGGTCGTAGCAGTACCAGGTGTCCATGCACTCCTCTACCGGGCCAGCCACAGCTCTACCAAGCATGGTCTTCTTTTCAGACACGATGCGACCGAACTCCTGGAGGCACCCCAGGTTGCTGGCAGTACGCTGCGTGAGGAAGCCGGTAACGAGGGAGTTGTACTCCGCGGTGGGAACATTAAGCTGCACAAAAGAACGCCCGTTGTAAGGGATAGTGCTCAACGATCCCGATGCGATGGTGGCGTTGGTGGCAGCACTCACTGTGGGGCTTGCCACGGTCGGGTTCGCGCAACGCGAGTTGATGAGCAGGTTCCAGAGAGCCTGCGTGCTGCCGTAGTTGTTGTGTATGCCGAAATCGTCGACCACGTGCTTGGCCATAACGTAGCGCTCAAGGCTCCACAGGGTGCGTTCCCTGCTGCCGGCTACCCCTGACATGGCACCGTCGCCAACGCTAGCAATGGCGGTTGCCCACCAGCCCGTGCAGGTGTTCTGCGCAGTGCTCTCAATACCCCACTTGACAGTAGCCGACGGGATATCGATCAGCTGATGGCAGCGCACAGGGCAGGAGTGGCAGCCGTTCATGCGGATGGTGTAGGGATAGGAGGTCGTGCCTGTATCGGTCTTGTAGCAACGGTAGCCGACCCTCTGGCGGTCACGCGGCAGGCAGATGCCGGTGTCCACAGGCGGGTTGGCGGCACCCCAGAAGCGTCCGGGGGCGCAGTACCAGCGGGCGGACGAAGGCGAGTGCTCTGCCCATGCCTGCAGGTTGTTCGGGACAACGGCCTGGTTGTTCGAGCCCACGAGCGCCATGGCGTTATCGACGACGGCACGCCATGCGCGCTTGTCGCCGGCGATCTTCACCGCGCCGGTGCCGATGACGCCGATGCCGACGAGGTTCTTCGAGCCCATGACCCCGCCCTGGCCGCCACCGGAGTGGCCGTAGCCGGTAAGGATGGTCGCCTGTGCGGCCTGGTTCTGGCCGGCCTGGCCGATGGCGACGACCTGGCCGCCGCCGATCGACTGCTGGATCTCGGCGGTAATGCGGTAGATGCCCTCACCCCAGAGCTCTGGGCAGTCAACGATCTCGACCTTGTCATCGATGCAAGCGATGTAGACCGGGCCTGATGCGATGCCCTGGACGATGATGCCGTCCCAGCCGGCATACTTGGCCTCTGAGCTGAAGTGGCCGCCCATGTGGCCGGTCGTCGGCGCGCCGTGCGGGTGCTGCGGCCCAAGGGCCGTGACACCGGTGCGGCCGCCGCATGGAGTGCCGGTTCCGGCGAGCGGGCCCCACCCGAAGATCAGGCGGTTCTTGGCGTCATAGGGGCCGGTGTCGGCATCTGTCTCGTCCCAGAGGACCTTGTAGGCCATGCCGTTGCCGCCCCAGAACTTGTCGTACTTCTCGAGTGTCTTCTCGACCTTTATCGTGCGCGCCGTAAGGTCCACGCGCAAAGTCTTCCCGGTCCAACCTCCAAGGCTAGCAAAGTCACTAGCGGTTTTGAATGGTTGTGTGCGAGGCATATGTGTGACTCCTCTCGTTTACATTGTAGCGGGCGTCGATGGCGCTCCGCGCATTAGATCGGCTTGTGGCAAGGCGTGCAGTCGGTCGACGTCGACCCCGGGACCCAGCTGGACTGGACCGTCGGCGAGGTGGCACGCAGGTCACGCCACGAGATGTAGCGGAGCGCGCCGGTCGGGCAGGCGCGGGCGCACTCGGGCTTGCCGTTGCACAGGAAGCACTTCGTCGCCTTCTTGGTCTCAGGGTTGACCGTCGGCATCTTCCACGGGCACGCGATCCCGCAGACGCCGCAGCCTATGCAGACCTTGGTGTCGATGACGCGTGCGCCGGTCGCCGGGTCGTCCTTGATGGCGCCGGTCGTGCACGCCTCTGCGCAGGGGACCGGGTGCGGGCACTGCTTGCAGGTGTCGGCCTCCGTGCGCCAGTTGCCGTAGGCGCCTTGGCCCGTCCCCCACTTGAAGTTCGCGCCGGCGTTCCGCGTGCGGTTGCGGTCGAACTTCACACGGGCGAGGTGCGGGCTCGCGATGCCGTCGTTGAACTCGCTGCAGGCAAGCTCGCAGCGGTGGCATGCCACGCACCGGGTGGACTCGTGGAACAGGACGCCCTTGGCATCGGCAGTGATCGGCGTGTTGTTGGCGGCGCTAAGCCTCACGCCCGAGAACACTGCCAGCGAGCCGAAGCCCATCGCGGTGACGAACGTGCGACGGGTCAGACCCCCGCTGCTTGTGGGAAGCATTTCTTTTTGCTCAGCCATATGCTGTAATCCCTCCTACCTTCGTTAAAAACGCTTTCTACTTCCTTGGAATGGCCTACCTTTGTTGCTCAAAAGTAACGATTCCTCGCGAACACTCCTTTCTCGCCTCGTCTGCTTAAAGCCTCCTTGCTTTCCTATAATGACCCTCGGATATAAGAACAAGCACGAGCAGAACCGACCCACCCTATGGACCGACCCCGCTTATGCTATTTCCGCCACACAACGAAAACCCTGCCCGTGACCTCCTGCGGCACACGCCCGCGTGCCGCGCCCGGTGCCTTGCCCTCCTTTGCAGACTGGCGGGTGCCCGGGTTTCCCCTTGGCACCTGACGGTCGATACGCCCTGGCAGCAATGCTGGCGCTTTAGACTGGATCGACTCGGAGGCGGCCTCTTACGCGTATCCTGGTCCTGTCTGTCTACCTACCCTGCTGGGTACCTGTCCTGCTGGACCTGCCGGAGTCCT
>WRDS01000025.1 GCA_009779675.1 Coriobacteriia bacterium | reverse complement strand
CGGCGCATGCAGATGATCGTCCGTGAGGTCGCAACGCACACGGCAGAGGAGGCCGGAGGCAGGTCGCCGGCCTCTGCGCTTGTCGAGGAGCTGTTCGCGCATGCGGACGAGCTTTTAGTGCGCGAGGAGTACTCAGGCATTGAGGATGCGCCAAGGTTTAACACCAAGCTTGCCGGCGTGACCTTTGAGGGGCGGCAGGAGCTGATCAGCACGCTCACGCCGGGCTCGCCTTTGCGGTTGGCTCGGGAGCCGGACAACCCCCATGACCAACATGCATGTGCGGTCCATGATCGGCTTGGTGTCCGCATCGGGTATCTTAACCGACGCTTGGCGAGCACTATCGGCCCTGCCATCGACTCCGGTGTCGAGTATGACATCGAGGTCGACAGCCTGACCGGCGGTGACACCGGTCGCTACCTTGGGGTCAACGTCCTAGTCACCCGTCGGGACGTCGCGATCGCCGTGGCCGATGAGGCCGCCGAGATGGATGCAGCACGGGCTGCGCTCGCGGAGCTTTCGCCTAGTGAGCTCGAAGCGCAGCTGATCCAGGCATTCCTCGGCGGTGATGCGCGGCTGCACGATGCCCAGCTGCGGGCGCTCGCTGCGCTTCAGGACGGCAGCAACACGCTCACGGTGATGGCCACCGGACGGGGGAAGTCGCTCATCTTCCATCTTTATGCGGCGGGGCTTGCGCTCAAGCAGGGTCGGGCGAGTGTGTTCGTCTACCCATTGCGGGCGCTCGTTGCAGACCAGTCGTTCCACCTAAGGGATGCCTTTGCCTCGGTGGGACTCGCCGTGCGCATCATCACCGGCGAGACCTCTGGGGCCGAGCGGGACAAGGCGTTCTTCTCGCTTGCCTCAGGCGGGATCGATGCGGTGCTCACCACCCCCGAGTTCCTGCATTACCATGCTGCGCGGTTCGCCGAGTCGGGGCGGGTGGGTTTCGTCGTCGTTGACGAGGCTCATCATGTGGGTCTTTCGCGGGTCGGGCATCGTCCGGCCTACGGGCGGCTCGGCGAGGCTTTGGAAGTGCTGGGCTCTCCGAGGGTGTTGGCGGTGACCGCAACGGCCCCGGATGATGTCACCGACAAGATCTGCGAGACGCTTGCAATAGACGAGGTCGTGCTTGATCCTACCGTGCGCGAGAACCTGGCCATCGAGGACCGCCGGAATATCGCTGACAAGGACTCCTATGTGGCCTCGCTCAGCGCTTCGGGGGGGAAGTGCGTCGTCTATGTGAACTCGCGTGAGCGTTCGGTGAGGCTTGCGCGCATGTTGCGCAAACGCGTCCCCGGGCTTGGGTTTAAAGTGGCCTTTTATCACGGCGGGCTGTCCAGGTTGGTCCGCAATTCGGTGGAAGCGGCATTCCGCAGCGGTGACGTGCAGGTGGTCGTTGCGACGAGCGCGTTCGGCGAAGGCGTCAACATACCTGACATCAGGAACGTGGTCCTGTACCACTTGCCCTTTAACGCGGTCGAGTTCAACCAGATGTCGGGACGGGTAGGGCGCGACGGGGCACTGGCGTATATCCACCTCCTTTTCGGGGAGGATGACGTGCGCATCAACGAGATGCTGCTTGCCTCGCTTGCGCCCAGCCGAGATGACCTTGCGACCCTCTGGCGTGTGCTCACGTCGGTCTCTGCCGAGCAGGGCGAGGGGTTTGAGATCACCAACGCAGAGATAGTCGCCCGTGCTAAAAAGACCCATTCGGGTTTTGGGCTTGATGAGAGGGGCATCTCTTCGGGGCTGGGGGTATTCAAAGACCTCGGCCTTATCATCGGCGAAGGTCATGGGGCCTATCGTCGGCTTACCCTTGACCCGGGTACGGGCAAGGTCGATCTTGAGGCAAGCGTGCGTTATGCCGAAGGACTCGATGAGGCCCGGGAGTTCGCCGAGTTCAAACGCTGGGCGTTTGAGGCGACAGCGGTTGAGCTGTTGGCGCGGCTCGACCGGCCTATCCTACCGTCTCGGCAGACAAGTTAGGATGCAGGTGACAGCTACCCTGATGCAGGTGGCAGCTACCCTGATGCAGGTGGCAGCTACCCTGATGCAGGTGGCAGCTACCCTCAAAGGATGCAGGTGACAGCTACCCTCGAACAGATCAAATCTCGCATCCAGGAGTACAACCCTGGAGCGGATCTGGGCGGCCTTATGCAGGCATATGAGTTTGCTGCAGAGGCGCATGAGAGGCAGACCAGGAAAAGCGGGGAGCCGTTCGTGAACCACCCGCTCGAGGTCACGGCCATCCTTGCAGGGCTGCACCTTGATACGGCCACGCTGATGGCATCGCTCCTCCATGATGTGGTGGAGGACTCCTGCCACTCGCTTGATGAGATCCGGGAGTTGTTTGGCGACGAGGTCGCCGGGCTTGTCGATGGCGTCACCAAGCTCGGAAAGGTCAAGTTCGAGTCGCTTTCGGAGCAGCAGTCAAACAACCTGCGCAAGATGCTCATCGCGATGGCGCAGGATATACGTGTCATCTTGATAAAGCTCGCCGACCGTCTGCACAACATGCGCACACTTGCCGCGCTCCCTGACCATAAGCGCGTCGAAAAAGCGCGTGAGACGATTGAGATATACGTGCCGCTTGCGCACCGCCTCGGCATCTCCCAGGTGAAGTGGGAGCTTGAGGACCTGGCCTTCTTCTACCTGGAACCGGTCAAGTTCCACCAGGTCTCGCGCATGGTCGCCGAGAGCCGCGATGCCCGCGAGTCTTATACGGACGAGGTCCTCGGCCAGCTTCATGAGGAGCTAGGCATCGTCGGGATCTGCACCGAGATCTCGGGGAGGCCGAAGCACCTGTACAGCATCTATCAGAAGATGTCAGGGCAGGGGAAGGACTTCTCCGAGATATACGACCTTATCGCGCTTAGGATCATCGTCGACTCGGTTAAAGACTGCTACGGTGCCTTAGGCACGGTGCACTCCATCTATAAGCCGGTGCCTGGCCGGTTCAAAGATTATGTGGCGATGCCCAAGTTCAACATGTACCAATCGCTGCACACGACCGTCATCGGGCCGTCTGGACGCCCCCTTGAGATACAGATCCGCACCGAGGAGATGCATCGGACAGCAGAGTACGGGATCGCCGCCCACTGGCGCTACAAGGAAGGCTACCGAGGCGATGAGAGCTTTGACGAGCGGCTGTCATGGCTCAGGCAGATGCTTGAATGGCAGACCGAACTCCGGGATCCGAGGGAGTTCATGGAAGCCCTCAAGATCGACCTCTTTGACGAAGAGGTGTTCGTCTTCACGCCCAAAGGCGATGTGATCTCGCTCAGACGGGGCTCGACACCTATCGATTTCGCCTACGCTATCCACACCGAGGTGGGCAATCGCTGCGTGGGGGCGAAGGTCAACGGGTCGATCGTCCCACTTGCCTATGAGCTGCAGATGGGTGATCGGATCGACGTGCTCACCAACAAGAACGCGAATCCGAGCCGAGACTGGCTCAATATCGTGAGGACATCCTCGGCGAAGAGTAAGATCCGGAGCTTTTTCAGCAAGGCAAGCCGTGTTGACGATCTACAGCGAGGTCGGGACGAGCTCGTAAAAGTCATGCGGAAGCATGGTATCCACATCGGGAACAAGCCCGCCGAGAAGGCCCTCAACCTGGTTGCAACCGATATGAGCTACGCGAAGGGCGAGGATCTGCTTGCCCAGATAGGGGCGGGCAAGCTCTCGGCAAAGATGGTGGGGACCAAGCTTCTCAAGTGCATGAGCAAAGACGGCGAGGATCCTGGGCAGCAGGCCCATGAGCCGACAATGCCTTTGCCCCTTACCCAGCCGATGGAGCCGCCCCAGAGCGCTCGGAAGCGGACTGATGCCGGCGTGACCGTCCAGGGCATAGACGATGTGCTGGTCCGCCTTGCCCGATGCTGCAGTCCGGTGCCCGGGGATGAGATCATCGGGTTTGTCACGCGGGGACGGGGGGTCTCGGTCCACCGTCGGACGTGCCCCAATACCAAAGACCTCACCTCAAGCCCCGAACGGCTTATCCATGTCCAGTGGGACTCCGGCAGCAAAGCGACCTACCAGGTCGAGATATACATCGAGGCCATCGACCGCTTAAGGCTTTTGCAGGATGTGACTGCGGCGGTCGCCGAGTCAGGGGTCAATATCCTCTCCTCGGCGACGATCACCCATCGCGATGGCATTGTGGAGATGCGGTTCCTTTTTGAGATAGGCGAGATGCGCCGTCTTGACGTGCTCTTGCGCGACACCCGTCAGGTCGAGGGCGTGTTTGATGCCAGGCGGATGCTTCCCGGCGAGGGGACCCAGAAAAAAGCGAGGCGCTGATGGAGGTCGTCCGGGTGCAGGTAGGGGCGCTTGAGGTGAACTGCTGGATCGTCTCGGATGGGCAGGGAGGCCCTGCGGTCATCATCGATCCAGGAGATGACCCCGATGCGATCATGCGGGCGCTTGAGGGGCGGAAGGTTCGGGCGATCGTGCTCACGCACGGGCATTTCGATCACATGAACGCGCTTTGCGAGGTGGCAAAACGCACGGGTGCACCGTTTTACCTGCACGCCAAGGATGCCGAGCGCCTTGTGCCGGCGGATGGCCTTGGGCCGCAGGGGGCTTTGGCGGGCAGCCCCGCGTTGCCGAGGGAGCGGACGCGGACGCGCAGCTTCGGGCCGCAAGACATCTTTGGCCGACTGTCGGCTGCGCTACCGGATGCGGCGCTGCTTGAAGACGGCGACGAGATCATCGCTGGTCGGCTTATGATGCAGGTCCTGCACACGCCTGGCCACACCCCGGGCGGCATCGCGCTTCTGGTCGCCGACCCAAAGACCGGGGCCTCGCACCTGTTCTCAGGCGACACGCTTTTCGCCGGCTCCGTGGGCCGCACGGACTTCCCGGGAGGGGATCCGGCAACGCTTACACGAGCCATTGCCGAGAAGATCGCGCCCCTGTCGCCGGATACGGTCGTGCATCCCGGGCATGGGCCGGGCACCACGATCGCGCTCGAGTCTGCGCGCAACCCGTTCTGGCCGAGGGCGTAGCCGGATGCTGGCACCTGGCGCGCCGTCGCTCGGCACCTTGTGTACAATTGAACCCCTGCCAAGTCCCTGCAAATGCTTTGAAAGGCGGCTTCATGGAATACCACGCTCCCAAAGGCACCGTCGATATGCTATCGGATACGGCATATGCGTGGGAGCATCTCCAGCGTGTGGCGGCCGAGATATTCGCTGCCTACGGTTACCAGCCGATCTACACGCCGATATTCGAGCACACCGAGGTGTTCGAGCGTGGCATCGGCGAGGCGACGGATGTCGTTGGCAAAGAGATGTACACGTTCGCCGACAAAGGGGGCCGCTCGATCACGTTGCGTCCGGAGGGGACAGCAAGCGTCGTGCGCTCGGCGCTCGAGCATAGCCTCACTGCGAACGGGCAGAGCGCAAAGCTCTACTATGCCGGGCCGATGTTCCGCTACGAGCGGCCTCAGAAGGGGCGCATGCGCCAGTTCTGGCAGATCGGTGCCGAGGCGCTCGGCATGCAGGATCCCTCGATCGATGCCGAGGTGATCGTGATGCTCATGGCGTTCTTCGAGGCTGTCGGCATTCCTCGGCAGAATATGCGCCTGCTGCTCAACTCGATGGGGGAGGACTCCTGTCGTCCGAAGTACCGCGAGAAGGTGGCCGGGTATCTGCGCACGCACGCCGATGCTCTCTGTGGCGGATGCGTCCGCCGGGCCGACACCAACCCGCTTCGGGCCTTTGATTGCAAGACCCCCTCGTGCAAAGAGGTCATGGCTGCGGCACCGCTGTTGCGTGATGAGCTTTGCGATGAGTGTGCGACGCATTATCGGGCGGTAAAGGGCCACCTCGACGGGCAGGGGATCTTATACGAGGAGGATGCCACGCTCGTGCGCGGGCTCGATTACTACACGCGTACGGTCTTCGAGGTGCAGGCAGATGCCGGACTCGGCTCGCAGAACGCCATCGGGGGCGGTGGGCGCTACGACGGTCTCATGGAGGTCTTTGGCGGCCAGCCGACCCCGGGGCTCGGCTTCGCGCTCGGCTTTGAGCGCACGTTGCTCGCCATGGCCGCGGCAGGCGTGGAGGTGCCGGGCACGCCAGCCGTGCGGGTCTATGTGGCGCGGGTCGATGCGAGCACAGACCCCGAGGCGTTCAGGCTCGTCTCAGATCTGCGGCGCGCAAGGATCCCCGCCGAGATGGACCACAAAGGCCGCTCGCTCAAGGCGCAGTTCAGGCAGGCCGACCGGCTCGGCGCGAACTTGGTGGTGGTCGTCGGCCCGGACGAATCGGCTGCAGGCGAGGCCACGGTTCGCGACATGTCGGCAAAGACAGAGGAGCGGGTCGCGCTGCCAAGGCTCGTCGCAGCTATTGCCGAGCGGCTGAGGCAGGGATAGGGTGTCCCATGCTGCACGTAGTGAGTGCCCATGCTGCACGTAGTGAGTGCCTACGCCGCACGTAGTGAGTGCCCATACCTGCACGACGCGGCAAGTGCATGACGTAAGAGTTGCCGGAAGAGTCGCCGTAAGGCGGCAACGATCACGATACAAGGGACGGAAAGCCGATGCTTGACGCACGTTACTCGATTCGTTCACATACCTGCGGGGCGCTCTCGGCCGATTCGCTCGGCGCGCATGTCACGCTTGCCGGGTGGGTCGCAAAGCGGCGCGACCATGGCGGGCTGGTATTCCTTGACCTGCGGGACCGCACGGGGATCGTCCAGTGCGTTTTTGACCCGGATGCCTCAGGGGCGGCCTTTGCGATCGCCGAGCAGGTCCGCCCCGAGTGGGTGGTCTCGCTTGAGGGGACGGTCCGTCGCCGCCCTGATGGCACCGAGAACCCGAATATGGCTACGGGAGCCGTCGAGGTCATTGTCGGGGCGGCGGATGTGCTCAACAGAAGCGAGACGCCTCCGTTCGAGATCGAGGCCGGTATCGACACAGACGAGCTCACCCGACTCCGCTGGCGCTACCTCGATATCCGCAGGCCGGATGTGTTCTCGGCGCTTGTGCTGCGTGATCGTGTGACCCAGCGCTTCCGCAAATCGCTTGAAGAGCGGGGCTTCATGGAGGTCGAGACGCCCATCCTCACCAAATCGACCCCGGAGGGCGCACGCGACTTCATCGTGCCAAGCCGATTGAACTCGGGCAAGTTCTATGCACTCCCGCAGTCCCCACAGCTGTTCAAGCAGCTGCTCATGGTCGCCGGCGTAGAGCGCTACTACCAGATCGCGCGCTGCTTCCGCGACGAGGACCTGCGCGCAGACCGCCAGCCCGAGTTCACCCAGATCGACATCGAGATGAGCTTTGCCGAGGCCGACGATGTGATGACGCTTAGCGAGGACGTGATGCGCGAGGTCATGCATGAGGCCGAGATCGGCCTGGACCTGCCCCTTGCGCGCATGACCTGGCACGAGGCGATGGAGCGGTTCGGGTCGGACCGGCCCGACACTCGGTTTGGCATGGAACTCACAGACGTGTCCGAGGTCTTCTCGGCGAGCGGGTTCAAGGTCTTTGCAGATGCCCTTTCCGCCGGAGGTGCGATCAAGGCGCTCTGTGCGCCAGGAGCCGGTGATTGGAGCCGCAGCCGCATCGATGCGCTCAACAAGACAGCCCTCGATAACGGGGCGAAGGGCCTCGCGTGGATCGCGTATCCCTCGCAGGGCGACCTGCGTTCCCCGATCGCGAAGTTCTTTGCCGAGCATGAGCTGACCGGCCTTGCCGACGCGGTCAAGGCCGGGCCGGGCGACCTCGTCTGCATGGTGGCCGATGACCGACAGCTTGCGAACGAGGTCCTCGGCGTGCTTCGGCTTGGGCTTGCCGAGGAGCTCAAGCTCCCACGGCCAGGCTTCTCGGCCCTCTGGGTCGTCGATTTCCCGATGTTTAAATACGATGCGGACGAAGAGCGTTGGGCGGCGAACCACCACCCGTTCACGCGTCCGTTCGATGAGCACATAGAGCGGCTTGAGTCCGACACGGGCTCGGTGCTCTCGTACGCGTACGACCTCGTGATGAACGGGCTTGAGATCGGCGGAGGGACTTTACGTATCCATACGCCGGAGCTGCAACGTCGGGTGCTTGAGCGCATCGGGCTCTCTGCCGAGCAGGTACAAGGCCAGTTCGGGTTCTTGCTAGAGGCGCTTTCTTTCGGGGCACCTCCGCATGGGGGCATCGCGCTTGGGCTTGACCGCTTGGTGATGCTCCTTGCCGACTGTCATTCGATACGGGATGTCATTGCATTCCCAAAGACCAGCTCGGGGAGCGATCCGATGACTGCGGCCCCGGATATTGTCAGCGCTCGGCAGCTCAAGGAAGTACACCTGCGTACCGATTAAGGAAAAAAGAAGGGAGCCGCGATGCTGTTCCTAACGGCTGCTTCGCGGTACACTCTTAGGTAGGCTTCGCCTTGTCTGTAGCCTGGCACACATAACGGTCGAACCAACATCTCTGGACCGGGATCCCAGATCTCGTGCCGGACAGGTATCCTCTTTAAGTTGAGGAAGCTGGAAAGCCCGGTGCGGATCCCAACCTGCCGAGGCAGGTTCACCGTGTCAGACTGCAGACAAGGCGAGTTGCTAGGATTCGCAGCCTTGGAGGAAGCATGATACGTAGACTGGTCGTAGCATTTTTCGTAGCACTTCTCGCAGTCACACTTGTCGGCTGTGGGGGCGGCGGCGGGCAGACGGAAGAGCCTGCTGTCTCAGAAGCAGGAGAGGCTGGTGCCGCGCAACCAGTAGCTCCGAAGGCAGACCCGAACGCCGGTGTCGCCGCGAACCGTTCGGATCTTTGGAAGGAGTACACGGAGCCAAACCCCTTCCTGAGGGGCAGTGACGGGAAGGATATCTCGAAAGAGGATATCCCTGACGCGGTCGTCAAGCGCCTTGAGTCGGGCAAGGCCATGATGCTGTTCTTCTACCATTCTGATCGGCCTGAGACCAGGCACCCCGAGTACTACCCTGCTGCCCAGTACCCCGTTACCGATGATCTGCGCTCCCAGGTGGCCACAGTGGCCACTGCAAACCGCGGGCTTATCGACCTGCTCACGTATGACCTGGGCACAGCGGTCAAGCTCAACGAGGACGGCAAGGTCACGGTCAACGAAAAGCCGTTGGAGAACGACAAGAACGACAAGAGCCCGCAGGCCGCCATCGCGGTACGTTTCGCCAGGGCGATCGGGGTCGACCATGTGCCATACATCCTGATCATCGACGAAAAGGGAAACACGATATTCTGGTCGCGCGGCTTTATCGACAAAGAGCTGCTTGAGCGCCAGGTGCAGCGCGTCTCCTCATAAAGACCCTCGGGCTTTAGTTGGACTCGCTTTTTGACCAACAGGCGTCTGAGTCAAAGGCCGCAGTTGCCCCACTGGCGGTGCGGATGCGCCCCCGCGACCTCTCAGAGTTCGTGGGGCAGTCCAAGGTGGTCGGTGAGAGCACGTGGTTGCGGCGTGCCATTGAGACCGACACCCTGTCGTCAGTCATCTTCTTTGGCCCTGCCGGTACGGGCAAGACGAGTCTTGCCCGTGTCATCGCGCACGTCACCAACGCATGCTTCGAAGAGGTCTCTGCCGTCACATCAGGCGTTGCCGACCTTCGGCGGGTGATCGAGCATGCCGAGCAGCGCCTCGGGATCAGCGGGCAGCGCACGATACTTTTCGTAGACGAGATCCATCGCTTCAGTAAGTCGCAGCAGGATGCCTTGCTGCACGCCGTTGAGGACCGGGTGGTGGTGCTCATCGGTGCTACAACCGAGAACCCGTTCTTCGAGGTGAATGCACCGCTCGTCAGCCGCTCACGCGTGATCGAGCTTGAGCATCTCTCCAACGAGGACGTGCGGGTACTTGTGCGCCGCGCTCTTGACGACGAGCGCGGGTTGGCCGGGTCGGTTGCCCTTGAGGGTGGCGCAGAGGACGCTATCGTGACCATGGCCGGCGGGGACGCCCGGGTCGCGCTCACAACCCTTGAGCTTGCCGTGGCGTGTGCTTCTGCAGATCCCACCGGCCAAAAGCGCGTCGGCTTTGACGCGGTGAAGGAAGCATCGCCCTCCCGCATCCTGCCCTTCGATAAGCGGGGGGATGTCCACTACGACGTTATCAGCGCCTTCATCAAGTCCATGCGCGGAAGCGATGCCGATGCCGCTGTCTACTGGCTGGCACGTATGGTCCATGGAGGCGAGGACCCTAAGTTCATTGCTCGGCGTATGCTTATCTTCGCATCCGAGGATGTAGGCAATGCGGATCCGCAGGCTATCCTCATTGCCCATGCGGCATTCAAGGCCGCAGAGTCCATCGGCTGGCCCGAATGTCGCATCAACCTTGCGCAGGCTGCCATTTACCTGTCGCTCGCACCGAAAAGCAATGCGGCGATCATGGCGGTCGACTCGGCGCTTAAAGAGGTGAAAAACGGGCCTGCGCGCAGGGTTCCCAGCCACCTGCGGGACCGCCATCGTCCTGGCAGTGACTCTTACGGCCAGTACCTGTACCCGCATAGTTATCCTGACGGCCTGGTTGCGCAGCGTTATCTTCCTGAAGGGCTTAAGTCCGGGGCTTTCTTCCGACCGGTCAGGGGCTGGGAAGAGGAGCGGTCCCGGGCCTGGGGCGAGGTGCGCCAAAACAAGGCGCGTCAAAACGTGTCAGATCCAGGATCACGGGGCAAGAACGAGGCATAGGCCAGAGCGACATGCGCCGCGATGTGCGTTGCAACCGCATCACAACCTGCATCACCGTGCGCATCGCATGGAGCAATTTGGGAGAATCTGTGCAAAAGGGCATTCGGCAGTTTGATGATGGTACCGCTTGCTGCATACTTTAGGGTGCGGTAAAGGCTGCGCGGGTATACGTCGAGAGGCAGGCTGGATGCCAAAAGCACCCACACAGAAGCAACCCTCTGGCTGGCAGAGGGCGTACTATATCGTCTGGGCGACCATCGGCGGGCTGTTGCTCGCGGGTGCCACAGGCTGGGCGCTGGTGTATGTGTCGGGAGCGCTGGCACCTTTTATCGTCGCGTTTTTGCTTGTAGTCGCACTACAGGCACCGGTCGCGGCCTTGGTCCGCAAAAACGTCCCGCGGGGTGTCGCGGTCGCGATCTGCTTCCTCGTGTCCGTGCTTGTCCTTACGCTGATCGGTTTTTTTGTGGCACCGCTGGCGAGCGAGCAGCTTGTGGATTTCGCAAACAAGGCACCTGGGATCTTGCAACGGGCCAGTGTGTGGATCGATCAGACGTTAAAGCAGGCCAGTACTATCGTGCTGCCTGAGTGGGTCCAGGACTCCGTCCTATCTACGGTGAAGTCGCTCTCCGACACTTTGAGCAAGATGACCCGATCGGTTATCACAGGGGTCGTTGCGACGGGAAGCTGGCTTGTCTCTGCGGTATTCAGCCTGGTCTTTGGCTCGGTCATCGCTTTTTGGGTGCTCAAAGACATGCCCAAGATGCGGGAGGAGATCCGCATCCTGGCCGGCGAGAAGTACGGGGACGATATCGAAAAGCTCCTCTCAACGATAGGGAGGATGGTAGGCGGGTACGTAAAGGGGCAGACGATCGTTTCTGTGGTCACCGGCCTGTCTGTCGGCATCGGGCTCAGTGTGCTCAAGGTCCCCTACGCGGCTGTTTTAGGGATTATCATGTTCGTCTGCAATTACATCCCTTACGCCGGCCCGGCTGTGACGGCGTTTATCGCGGCGCTTTGCGGCTTGATCGTCAGCCCGTGGGTGGCGCTCGGGGCAGCGGTCATTGTCGTTGTCGCGGTAAACGCGATCGATATACTTGTGGTACCGCGTGTCATGAGCGATCAGGTCAACTTGCATCCCATCCTTGTTATACTCTCGCTTTTGGTCGGTGGGACGCTTTTCGGGGTTTGGGGCATGATCTTCTCGATCCCGGTTGCCGCGACAGGAAAGGCGCTCTTTGTCTATTACTACGAGCGCTGGACGCAACGCAGGCTGGCCACCGAGGGCGGGGCGCTCTTTAAGCTCAAGCTTTCTGGGATCGAGCGTGGCCAAGAGGCCGAAGACGACCCCAAGAACGACCAGGAAGCCAAGGACGCTGAAGACGGCCAGGGTGCCGAAGGCGGTCAGGATGCCCAGGAAGCCAAGGATGCCCGGGAAGGCGCAGGCATCCAGGATGCCCAGGAAGGCGCAGAGAAAGAGGAGTACGCAAAATGAAAGCTGCCGAGGCCCGCGAGGCGTTCCTGTCTTTTTTCGAGAGCAGGGGTGCTCGGCGTCTGCCGAGCTCCTCACTTATCCCAGATGACCCGTCGCTTCTGCTTACCAGTGCAGGGATGGTGCAGTTCAAGCCGGTGTTCCTCGGTGCGAAGGAGCTTGGCTTTCCGCGGGCGGTGACCGTGCAGAAGTGTGTGCGGACCACCGATATCGACATCATCGGGACGACCGGTCGCCATCACAGCTTCTTTGAGATGCTCGGCAATTTCAGCTTTGGCGACTACTTTAAATCGGAGGCGTGCGCGTGGGCCTATGAGTTCTCGACAGATGTGCTCGGGCTTGATCCGGAGAGGATCTGGTACTCGGTGTACGAGGATGACGATGAGGCCGAGGCCATTTGGATCAACGAGGTGGGTGCACCCGCAGAGCGCGTGGTGCGCATGGATGCCAAGGACAACTTTTGGAGCGCGGGGCCGACCGGGCCGTGCGGACCATGCTCTGAGCTCTATTACGACCAGGGGGAAGAGGTCGGCTGTGGGCTGAGCACCTGCGCCCCCGGCTGCGACTGCGACCGCTATGTCGAGTATTGGAACCTCGTGTTCATGCAGTATGACCGCCAAGACGACGGCACGCTTGTCCCGCTGCCGCGTCAAAACATCGACACCGGGATGGGGCTGGAGCGCATTGCCGCCATCTTGCAAGGGGTGCCCTCGAACTTCGAGACCGACGAGATACGCTCCATAATCGCTTTAGCCGAGGAGATCTCACGGGTGACGTTTGGCACCTCTGCGAAGACCGATGTCTCGTTGCGCATCCTTGCGGACCATGCGCGTGCGGTCACCTTCCTTGTCGCCGACGGCGTCTTGCCCTCCAACGAAGGCCGCGGCTATGTCTTGCGGCGCCTGCTGCGCAGGGCCATCCGACATGCGAGGGTCCTCGGCGTCGATCAGCCTTTCATGAACAGGCTTGTCGATCAGGTCATAAGGCTCATGGGCGAGGTCTACCCGGAACTCGTGCAGCACAAGGATCTCATCAACGGGATCGTTGCCTCTGAAGAAGAGCGGTTCGGGTCCACCCTGCGGATCGGCATGAGCTATCTTGATGCCGAGCTTGCCAAGCTAAAGGGTGGGGAGGTGCTTGACGGACGGATCGCGTTCACCCTCCATGACACGTACGGCTTCCCCTTCGAACTTACGGCGGAGATCGCCGCCGAGAAGGGTATGAGCGTAGACGAGGAGTCCTTTTCCGCGGAGATGGAGGCGCAGCGCGAGCGTGCACGTGCGCACGTGAAAGACGAGTCCTGGAACACCTTCGGGGGCGCGTTCGCCGATATCGCCAAGTCATGCGGGCCGACCGGGTTTCTCGGCTACGAGGACGATGAGACGGACGCAACGGTGGTAGGGCTTGTCGTTGATGGTGAGGCGATGGACTCGGTTGCTGCGGGGATGGAGTGCGATATCGTGCTGGATCGCACGCCGTTCTATGGCGAAAAGGGCGGCCAGGTAGGTGATGCCGGGTGGATCGAGGGCGGAAAAGGCGCACGGGCCCAGGTGCGCGATACCCGGATGAGCGATGGGCTGCACGTGCACGCCGCAACCATCGAGGAGGGCGTGCTTGCCGTGGGGGATGCGGTGCGCGCATCCATCGACATCATGCGGCGGGAGCGCATCAGGCGCAACCATACCGCCACCCATCTGCTGCATTGGGCGCTCAGGCTGGTGCTCGGCGAGCATGCGGTCCAGGCCGGCTCGCTTGTCCGTCCGGACAGGCTGCGGTTTGACTTCACGCATTTCGAGAGCCTGACCGCCGAGCAGCTCGGCAAGATCGAGGGTCTCGTGAACCGTCGGGTCTTTGAGGACCTGCCGGTCCGGTCGTATGAGACATCGCTTGCCTCTGCGCGTGACGCTGGAGTGACCGCGCTCTTTGGGGAGAAGTACGGCGAGTATGTGCGCGTGCTTGAGGTCGGGGATATCAGCGGCGAGCTGTGTGGCGGCACGCACGTGGCGAAGACAAGCGAGATCGGGTTTGTGAAGATACTGAACGAGGGCAGCGTAGGGGCGAACCTGCGGCGCATCGAGGCCATCAGCAGCTTTGACGCATACGAGCATATCTGTGCCGAGGAGGCCGAGCTTGTCCGAGCGGCACAGGCGATGCGGGTCTCAGTGCGCGATGTCTCTGAGAGGGCTTCAGCGCTGGTGAAGCGGGTGAAGGCGCTTGAGGCGGACAGCGGGCAGGCGAAGGGTGCGGTGGCGGTCGGCACGCTCGATGAGCTTGAGGCGGGTGTCGTCAATGTCGGGTACCGGCTGGTGGTCTCTCGGGTCTCAGGTGTGCATGCTGCCTCCCTGCGGACGGTTTGGGATGCCTTAAAGGAGCGTGGCATAGACGCTGTCGTGCTTTTAGGGGAGGATGTCGAGACAGGCAAGGCGATCGCCATGGCAGCTGGAGACGACCAGGCGGTTGGGGCCGGATTCAACGCAGGGCAGGTCATCAAAGAGGTCGCCCCGTCTTTTGGCGGCCGGGGTGGTGGCCGGCCTGCGATGGCACAGGGCGGCGGTGACGTTCCGGCGGGGATCGATGATGCGATCCAAAAAGCCCGCGAGCTGCTGGATGCCGAGCGCTGAGCGTCAGCTGCTGCCGCATGCCGAGCGCGGAGCACTGGTCGCAGGGTGCCGGTCGCGGAGCGCGGCTGAAGGAGGCATGTGACCGGTGCGCGTGATGGCGCTTGACATCGGCGAGAAACGCGTCGGCATCGCCATCTCTGACCCGGCGGGGCTTGTCGCTATGCCGCTTGCGGTGCTTGGTGCGCCTCGGCTGCTCGGCGATGGGGCAGAGCTCAAGCGGTTGCTGTCGGACTACGACGATGTGGGGTTGGTCATCGTAGGGCTGCCAATGACTATGGGCGGCCTGAACGGCCCGCAGGCCGATCGGGTGCGCGTGGCCGGAGAGCGCGTCGCCGAGCTGACCCGGCTGCCGGTGCGCTTTGTCGACGAGAGGCTCTCGTCTGTCGAGGCGAAACGCCGGATGGCCGAGGCAGGTGCCTCGGCGCGGGCGCAGCGGGGCTCGGTCGACATGGTGGCTGCCTCGCTTGTGCTCCAGTCCTTTTTGGACAGCGAGCGAAACGAGCAGGATAGGCATAGTACGCAAGGTGGGCGAGACGGGGAAAGCGGGCGAGGTGGGGAAAACGGGGCATCCGTCCACGACAGATGGGTTCCGTAGCAGATAGCTCGCACGACAGATAGACCGCCAAGAAGAACAAGGAAGGCACGCGTATGCACCCACGTCACCAAAGCGGCAGCCGTGTCCCGACGGACCGGTCATGCCCGGCCCGTCGCGGGTCGCGCATCCCGATGATCGCTGGGATGGTGTTGTTTCTCGGTGCGCTGGGGATTCTTGCGTTTATAGTCACGACGTGGCTGCTTGGAGCAGGAAATGCTCCAAAGACCCCTCCTGGCCAGCCGGTTACGGTGGAGATCGCCAAAGGCTCCGGCACCAAGCGCATCGCCGAGAAGCTCAAAGGCAGCGGCGTTATCGACACGGTGCAGACATTTCGCGCCCGTGCCCGAGAGCGCGGGGTCGACGGGAGCCTGCGCGCAGGCACCTACGAGCTGGTGACAGGGATGTCTGACGACGAGGCGCTCGATGCCCTGGTCGCCGGCCCTGCGTCAGATGCCGTGCGCGTCACGATACCGGAAGGCTGGCGCATCGAGCAGATGGCCGCTCGGTACGAGGAGAAGGTCGGCATCCCTGCCGATGAGTTCATCGCTCTTGCGAAAGGCGGTGCCGGTCAGTTCTCGGCGAAACACCCTTACCTGGCCGATGCCCACGATGGCAAGCTTGAGGGGTTCCTTTTCCCCAAGACCTACTCGGTGAGAAAGGATGCGGCGGCGACCCAGGTGATCGAGATGATGCTCGACCAGTTCGATCATGAGATCGCTGGGATCGATATGACCGCCGCGCAGGGCAAGGGGCGGAGTGTCGCTGAGGTTGTGACCATCGCCTCGATCATCGAGCGGGAGATCAAGCTGCCCGAGGAGCGTGAGCTGGGCTCGTCGGTGATTGATAACCGTTTGCGGATCGGTATGCCCCTGCAGATGTGCTCGACCGTGGTGTACGTGCTCAATCGCAGTGAGATGCGGCTCACCACCGCCGAGACCAAGACCGAGAGCCCCTACAACACCTACCTTCACAAGGGCCTTCCGCCCGGCCCGATAGCGAGTCCTGGGCTCGCATCGCTTAACGCGGCCGCTAATCCGGCCGAGACAAAGTACGTATACTATGTGCTGACCAGCAAAGACGGCTCGCATACGTTCGCGGAGACAAACGCCGAGTTCCTTGCGGCAAAGCAGAAATCGAAAAAGGTGTTGGGGGAGTGATGGCAGTGGGCGAGGCGGGTCAGGCTATTCGCATCGAACATGCCCGCAAGGACTACGGGCAGATGTCGGGGGGCAGGCGGGAGGCGGTGAGCGACGTGTCGTTCACGGTCTCCGTCGGCGCGATCCATGGGCTTCTCGGCCCCAATGGGGCGGGAAAGACCACCACCCTAAAGATGCTGCTCGGGCTGGTCAGGCCATCGGGCGGCACTTTCGAGATCCTCGGCAAGGATGCCGCCTCGCCGGGGGCGCGATCCCCGCTCGGGTTCTTGCCCGAGCAGCCCTATTTCCCGTCGCACTTGAGTGCGCTTGAGGCGCTGACGCTTTATGGCAGGCTTGCGGGCATGGGGCGGAGCGATGTCGAAGAGGCAGCCCCTGGTCTTTTGGAGCGGGTGGGCTTGGATGGTCAGGCAAAAACGCAGCTCTCCCGATTCAGCCGAGGGATGCTTCAGCGCTTCGGGCTTGCGCAGGCGTGGCTGAAGACCCCGTCGGTGATGGTGCTCGACGAGCCGGCCTCAGGTCTTGACCCCATCGGCCAGCGCGATGTGCGCAACCTCATGCTTGAGTTCCGCGAGCGCGGGGCGACCGTGTTGCTCTCCTCGCACCAGCTTTCCGAGGTCGAGGCGGTGTGCGACGAGGTCACGATACTCAATCGGGGCCTTGTGGCGGCACGCGGGCACATAGACGACCTCCTTAACGTGAAGGGCCAGTGCTCGGTGACCGTGCGTGGCAGCGGGCCGCTGCCGACGGAGGTCGAGGCGGTCGTGACCGAGACCGCATCATCAGGGGAGAGGCGCATCTTCTCTATCGCCGAGAAAGATGTCCGGCGTGTGGTCGATGCTTTGGACGACAGCTCATGGAAGCTGGTCTCTGTCGTTCCCAAACGGGACTCGCTTGAGGATTACTTCAGCCGGATGCTCGCCGCCACGCCGGAACCCGCCACGCCCGAGTCCGCGCCCGCCGCACCCGCCGAGTCCGCCGCGCCTGCTGACCCAGGTACGGATGTGGCAGAGGAGGTGGCGCAATGAAGGCCGTGCTTGCGCTTTCCGAGGCCGTACTCGCCGACGCTGTCCGCAAGAAGGTCGTGTGGGTGGTGCTTGTATTTGCCACGCTGCTCGCATTCACCGTGCCCTCGTTGCCAGCGTATGGCGGCGAGGTCGTCTCGGCTGTTTATCGCGATGTGGTCCTGGCGCTGATGTTTGCGATGTCGCTCGTCGTCGGCCTTGCCCTTGCCGTCACGAGGATCCCCGGCGAGGTGGAGAGGCGGACCGTCTTCCCGGTCCTTGCGCGTGATGTCCGGCGCTGGCAGTATGTCTGCGCCACATGGGGCGGCATGTTTATCGTTGTCGGACTGGTGGTGTTGGCGTTTACCGCCATTGCCATTGCGGTGGGAGCGCTCGCGTATCATGAGGTCATGTCCGTGTTGCTCAAAGGCGCATTTGCTGCCTGGCTTGAGGCGGGCGTTGTCGTAGCCGTAGCGCTGCTTTTCTCAACGAGGTTCAGCCCGGTCACCTCGACGGTCGGCGCGCTTGCGTTTGTGTTTATCGGGCACAGCATCCCTGGGCTTTTTACCACTCTCGTTGGCAGCGGGGAGCACGCGGCAGCGCCATGGTGGCTGCCGTCGCTCGGCGTTTTTGACATCATTGCCCCGGTGGCGCATGGCTCCGGGGTCTCTGCCGTGCACCTGATGGGGATGAGCGTGGCATTCGTCGCCTGGGCGGCGCTCCTTTTAGTCCTGGCCTCGCTGTTGTTCTCTGGGCGGGACCTATGATGCGCAACTCCGGCACCGTCCGCATAGCGGCTACGGTCGCGTGTGCGCTGGCCCTCTTGCTCGGCGCGCAGGCATTCACGTACGCGCAGGCACCCGACCTGTCGGGGGGTGGCGCGGGCGCAGCGCTCGGGCGTGCCGGCTCCGCATACTTGGGAGGGCTGCGTAGGTTTGCCGCTGCGGTGCTTTGGAACCGGCTTGAGCCCGTGTTCCATGAGTACTATGGGAACATGACTTTGGCCGAGCAGAAGTTCGCCATGCCCACCATGCGCATGGTCACGCTGCTCGATCCGCAGTTCGAGCAAGCGTATTACGTTGCCGCGCTCCAAGTGGCCGAGGCCGGGCACATGGACGAGGGCGTGGGCATCGCACGTGACGGCCTGGCAAACAACCCCGATTCGGGGCTGATGCGGTTAAACCTTGCCCAGCTGCTGCTTATACAGGATCGGGACGCGAACAGGGACGCGAACCGTTCCGAGATCATTCGGCTGGCAAAAGAGGCGGCAGGCCCGGATATCCATTGGGCTGACCTCTACGAAGAGGACGAGGCACTTCGTTTGATCAAGGGCATTTTGAGCTGGGGCGGTCAGGACAAGATAGCCGAGCAGGTCGACCGCCGCCTTGAAGAGGTGCAAAACACCCCAGGTTTTGATGTTTTGCACGTCGATCATGACCACGATGGGGACGGCGTTCCGGACCATTAGATGCCGATCCTAAAACCCGACTTCTACTATCGAGGCTTCGCCGACGTTGATGCCGGCCTACTGCGTGCACGCGGGATCTCAGCGCTGCTTGTTGATATCGATAACACTATTTTGCCGAGGGACAGCACGGAGCTTGCGCTCGGTGTTTCCGATTGGGCGGCAGGCCTTCATCGCGAGGGTTTTCGAGTTGCGCTCATCTCCAACAACTGGTACGGCCATGTCAAGCGCATTTCGGACGAACTCGACTTCGGGATGGTCTCCAAGGCATTAAAGCCCCTGCCGTTCGCGTTCCTGTACGCCGCAAGGCTTCTGGGGGCAAAGCGGCATGAGATTGCGGTGGTGGGGGATCAGATCTTCACCGATGTGTTAGGCGGGAACCTTTCGGGCATGACGACCGTGCTCGTACAGCCGTTGTCTAAGGCAGATTTGCCACACACGCTTGTGCTAAGACGCCTGGAGCGTCGGGTGCTTAAAGGGCGCGAGCCGCTGCCGTGACCAAGACCATGATCAGCGGAGGCACGCAGTTGTCCGGTGTGGTCGGGGCACCGCTCACCCATTCGCTTTCTCCCGTGATGCACAACGCCGCCTATCAGGCCCTCGGGCTTGATTGGGTGTACGTGCCGTTCTTGATCAAGGATGTTGCTGGGCTTCGGCGCTTCGTGGATGCTGTCCGCACGCTCGATGTCGTCGGGTTCAACGTCACCATGCCGTTCAAGCAAGAGATGCTGGGGCTGTGCGATGGGCTCTCGGCGATCGCACAGATAGCAGGCGCTGTGAACACCGTGCGTTGCCAGGGCGGGATGCTTACCGGCCACAACACCGATGGGCCTGGATTATTGGGCAGTTTGCAGGTGGAGGCAGGCTTTGCTCTTGCCGATACAGAGATCGTGGTGCTTGGGGCCGGAGGTGCGGCCGCCTCGGCGGTCGCCGCGCTGCTCTCGGCAGACGTTGTCCGAGTGAGTGTTGCGGCGCGCAGCCTTGGCAAAGCGGAGGCGCTTGTGGCTCGGATGGCCGAGCATAGAGGCCCCGTGGAGCTGAGGGCGTATTCGCTCGATGATGCCGAGGAGCCGGTCAAAGGCGCCCAGCTCATCGTGAATGCAACGGCTGTAGGGATGGGTGGGGATGACGAGTCCCCGGTTCCTGCGGGATGGATCGGGGAAGGGCAGGTCGCCTACGACTTGGTCTACACCGCGCCGACGGCTGGCACGTCAGCGGCGGCCACCGCGACGGCGGCTGGCATGACGACGGCTGGCACGTCAGCGGCGGACACCGTGCCGACGGCCACCGCGTTTGTCCGGCAGGCCCGTGCGGCTGGGGCGCGGGCTTTTGATGGCCGCGGGATGTTAGTTGAACAGGGAGCGCTTGCGCTTGAGATCTGGACGGACCAGAAGCATCGGGCTCCTCGGGACATGATGCGTGCTGCCGTAGACCGTGCGCTGGAAGCACGAAGGATTTGGAGTGAGAACGCTTGAGGTGCGAAGGCTTTTGCAGCGCGATGGCTTGAGGCGCGAAAGACCAGAAGCACGAAGGGTAGTTGAGCAGTGATCGAAACGGGTATGCAATGACCCTGCAGACGAATAAGGCCCTTGGCCGTCGGCTGGTCAAGTCCGGGATTATAACGCCCGAACAGCTCACCGAGGCGCTTGCCAACTCGGAGGGGTGTTCGCTTGCGAGCGCGCTTGAGGAGCTTGGCTACGCCAATGAGGTGCAGGTCGCCCAGGCAATCGCCGAGCAGCTGGGCATCGAGTACGTCGATGTCGATGCGTACGACAACGACCCGAATGCCGCGACGCTCATCACCACGGAGCTGATGCGGAAGTACCGTGCCCTGCCGATACTCGTTGAGGACGACGAGATCATCGTGGCGATGGCGGATCCGGCAGATGTCATCACCTTAGACGACCTGCGCATTGTCTTGCGCAAGAACATCCGGCCCGTTGCAGCGGCAGAGTCCGAGCTACTGAATGCGATCGACCGGTTTGGCGCGAGCCAGACGAGCGTTGACGACATGCTCGGCGACTTTGAGGACCGTGTCGCATCCGCCGACAGCGATGACGACGAGGAGGACGCGTCCGGCGACTCCACTGCGGCCAGGCTCATGAACCAGATCGTGACCGGCGGTATCCGCGATGGGGCGGGCGACATCTACATCGAGCCGCATGAGCACCAGATGCGGGTCAGGTACCGGGTCGATGGGGTGTGCCGAGAGGTCATGAAGGCACCGAAGAACATCCAGCGCCAGCTCATGAGCCGGCTCAAGATCAGCTCAGGGATCGATATCGCCGAGCGGCGCGTGCCGCAGGATGGAAGGTTTGGCGTGGTGCTTGACGGGAAGTCGGTCGACTTCCGTGTTGCGACGCTGCCGACGATCCATGGGGAACTTGCGGTGCTCAGGCTTTTGCGCAAGGACTCGATCATGCTGTCGCTCAAAGACCTCGGCTTCCTTGAGGACAATATGCGGATGCTCCTGCAGGCATTGAGCCTGCCCTATGGGGCGATCCTTGTGACCGGGCCGACCGGCTCGGGTAAGTCGACGACGCTTTACGCGGCCATCAATGAGACCAACGATCCTAAGGCGAACCTCATCACCGTCGAGGACCCGGTCGAGTACCGTTTGGCGGGGCTTTCGCAGGTGCACGTGAACGAGAAAGCCGGGCTGACCTTTGCCGCAGCGCTCCGCTCGATCCTGCGCCAGGATCCCGACAAGGTGATGATCGGCGAGATCCGGGACCGGGAGACCGGGACCATTGCTATCGAGGCGGCGCTCACCGGCCACCTCGTGCTCTCGACGCTGCACACCAACGATGCCCCGTCTGCGCTGACGCGTCTTACTGAGATGGGCATCGAGCCTTTCCTTACGGCCTCGGCGGTGACGCTGGTTGTCGCGCAGAGGCTTGCAAGGCGGCTGTGCCCGGAGTGTAAGCAGTCCTACATGCCTGACAAAGAGGCCTTTGACCGCATCGGCTTCCCGTACGAGGAAGACGGCGCGCTGCCCAAGCTGTTCAGGCCGCGTGGGTGCAGGAAGTGCGGTGGGATCGGTTATCGCGGTCGCATGGGCATCCATGAGGTCATGCCGATGAACGATAAGGTGGAGCAGCTTGCGGTTGCTAATGCCTCGGCTGATGATATCAAGCGGGAGGCGATTATTGCCGGCATGCACACGCTGAGGGATGATGGGTTTGCCAAGGTCAAACTCGGCCAGACCTCGATCGAGGAGATACTTAGGGTAGTGGTTTAGCGGTTGACTGCATCGGCGGCCAGCAGCATCGGCGGTCGGCTGCGCGGCTCAAGGAAGCGCAGAAGTGCTTCGCGCAGTGGTGTTGGCGGCTAGCTGCGCGGCTCCAGAAGGCCTGGTGCAAAGCCTAATGCGCGGTTTAAGAAAATATGTGGGATGTATGACTATATAAAGAAAACCTGTTGAGTCTGGTAGCATTAACCGTGTGTGTTCTGAGGCAGTGGATCCTTCCTAGAAAATGATTCGAGTAAGGGCAGATGGCACTTCGCGGTAACCTCAGAGATTTCGGTCTCCCCGATGTCTTTCAGCTGATCTCGCTCAGCCAAAAGACCGGGGTACTACGCATTTCGCGGGAAGACACTGGAGGTTCCGTCTGGTTCCGCAACGGAGAGGTGTTCTTTGCCTCGTCGAACTGGCAGAGCGATCTTTTGGGCGAACGCCTTGTGCGCAGCGAGCGGATCACGCGTCAGGCGCTGGACCGCGTACTCGGGCTCAAGGCAAAAGAGAGCGAAGAAGGCAGGCGGCTCGGCCAGATACTTGTCGCCGAGGGATACATAACCCACGCGGTCCTTGAGGCATTTGTCAGAGAGCAGATCCAGGACACGATCTTTGACCTGATGCGCTGGGACGAGGGAGACTTCGATTTCGAGGCGATGCCCGCCGTTGTCGAGGAGGACATCGGTCTTTCGATCTCGATCGAGAATGTCGTGATGGAAGGCTCGCGCCGCCTTGAGGAATGGCGACGTATACGTCGGCAGATCCCCTCAACGGACGTTGTCCTTCGCATGTCAGTCACTCCTGCCGATGGGGTCGTGGAGATATCCCTCAAGCGGGCCGAGTGGGAGATACTGCTGCTCACCGATGGGGTTCGCTCTGTTGCCGACATCGCCTACGAGAGCGGGCGCACCGACTTCAGCGTCGCACGCGTGCTCTACGGCCTGCTCGGCGCTGGGCTGCTTGAGTTTGTTGGTGAGCAGCCGAGTGGCACCAAGATGCCGGAGCCTTTTCCGGAAAAGGCCGTCAAGTCTTTGGTGCCGGAGCTGGCACCCGAGCCGGAGCCCGAACCCGAGCTGGAGCCCGAGCCGGAGCTGGAGCTGGAGCTGGAGCTGGAGCCGGTGCCCGTGTCCGAGCCCGAGCTGGAACCCGAACCCGAACCTGTGTCTGAGTCAGCGCCGACACCCGAGTCTGCACCCGAGTCCGGGCTCGGATCTGAGCCCGAAGAGGAGCCCGCGTCCGAACCCGCGCTGAAGCCAGCACCGGAACCGGTGCCTGTGCCGAAGTCAAAGAAAAAGACCAAGCGGAAGAAGCCCCCACGCCTGCCTGAGCCTGAAGAGGAACCGGAGTTCCTCACGGGGTGCGGTGTGGTGCAGGCTGAGCCTCCGGGCTCTGTGCTTGAAGAGTTCATGGATGTCTTGCAGGTGCCTGTTGAGGACACGGAAGAAGATTCGGGAGCTGCAGAAGAAGCTGCGAAGGCCGGATCTGCCGAGCCCATCGGATCCGTCGGGCAGGAGCAGGCTGGGGAGACTGGGGAGCTAGCGTCGGAGTCGACAGCGGCGGCGGAGTCAGCGCCAGAGCCGAAGTCGAAGTCGAAGCCCGACGCGGAGTCGGCATCGGAGCCTGTGCCGGATGCTTCCGTTCGCGTTCGCAAACCTCATGTTCCTGCCGAAGAGCCGGCTTTTATGGCTGCGCAGAGTTCCGCTCGTGCTGATGATCCGATAGACATCGAGTCGATCGGTGCCATGCTTGGCTTAGAGCCGGAACCGGAGCTGGAACCGGAACCGGAACCGGAGCTGGAGCCCGAGACGGAGCTGGAGCAAGAGTTCGGGCCAGAGCCGGAACCGGAGTCCGAGCCAGAACTAGAGCCGGAGCCAGAACTAGAGCCGGAGCCAGAACTAGAACCGGAACCAGAGCCGGAGCCGGAACTAGAACCGGAACCAGAGCCAGAACCCGAGCCAGAGCCTGAGCCCGAGCTGGAGCCCAAGCTCGAGCCGGAACCGGCAGCCATTCCCGAAGCGGAGCCCGACTCCGCCCCCGAGCAGGGAATCGATGAGGTCCTTGCGGGACTCGAGGATCTTGAGGCGATCGAGGATTTTGAAGCGATCGAAGACCTTGCAGCAATCGAGAATGACCTTGGCGAGGATTTTGACGGGACAGAAGAACCTGACGAGCTCGACGAGCCCGATGAGGCTGAAGAACCAGAGGAACCTGATGAGCCCGATGAGTTCGATGAGTTCGGCGAGCCAGAGTTCGGCGACTCAGAATTCGGCGGGGCTGTGCCCAAGGAGCCGGAGCCTGCAAGGGTGATCGACGAGAACTACCTCGATAGCGACCTCGGGTTCAGCGGCGGTTTTGCCAGCGAGCTTTCCGCCCTCACCGGTGCCGACCGCGCTCCGAGCCGTGCGCGTCGCAAGGAAGGCGTCTCCGTGAGCTCGGACGACGCGCTGACCTATGACCGGCGCATCAGCCGCGATACGGTGCTACAGATCATCGAAGGCATCAAGGCCATGTGATGAAGGTGATGCGGCAGTGCAATCCGTAAAAATAGTGACGACTGGGCCCGCGGGTGCGGGCAAAACGACGTTCATCCGCTCGGTAAGCGAGATCACGGTCCTCTCGACCGAGCGCCAGGTGACCGAGGCATCCGGCCAGGGCAGCGCAGAGGCCACGGTTGCGATGGACTTCGGCCGAGTCACCATCACCGACGACATCGTCCTCTACCTGTTTGGCGCTCCCGGGCGCTCGCAGTTCACGTCGATGTGGCAAACGCTTGCCGAGGGCATGCTTGGCTTCGTGCTGCTACTTGACGCGGACGATGTGGACCGGGCAGAGACGCTTGAAATGGCAGAGTTCCTTGGCAAGAAGAGCGATGTCCCCTTTGTCGTCGCGGTGAACCGTTTGAGCCCGGATCACGGCGAGGAGATCCAGGAGTTCAGGAGAAGCCTGGGGCTTTCTGACCAGGTAAAGGTGATCCCCACGGACGTGCGGGACCGCGATTCGGTGCGAGACGTGCTCCTTGCCTTGCTGGACACCGCACTCACGCGCATCTCGCTAGGTTGACCGCAATTCACTGCCAACATCCCATAGCTGCTTGCCACAGCCGAGAATGGAAATAGGAGGGTCACCCTATTTTCGGCTCTTCGCCACAGTGTGTGGGAGTGATTTGACCTATCAGCGCAGGTGGCACGCTGTTTCCTCCATGGTTTTCTTTGCCTAAGACAAAGTCATCGAGAAGAAGGCCGACACCGATCAAAAGGCCACTGTGCACACCGCTCGGTGTCACCAGGCTTGTCGTGTCGCAGGCTTGTTGCCGAAGGGGCCCGAAGGGGCTGCCCGAAGGAGCCCGAAGCCGCCCGCTTTTGAGGCTGGGATGTCGCGTGTCTTTCACGAGGGGCAGGCTGTTTGCCTGCGCATTCGACGGCCGCTGTCCGGCTGCCCGCTGAAAGCGGCCAGCCCAGGGGAACCTCGGAAAGCCTCGGCAAGGGATTGACAAAGAATCGGCGAAAAGTGAGCAGGATTAACGGTTGTGCACGATATTACGACCAGCAAGGCGCGCTGCGGGTTTTGCCGAAAATGCAAAACCCCAGGTCAAAGCCCTGTTTGTTTTCTGCCTGTCCTCAAGTAAGGGCCATGTGGTGCGAATAATCGTGCACAACCGTTAATCCTGCTCATTTTTGAGCTTTTTTGAGGCTTCGCCAGGATGTGTGGAAGGGAAACAGTCCCGAACCCTGCCGGAGGCCATCTTTTTGATCAGCGCCCCACCTGACTCCATCCGCGGCCACAAGCCCTGTTTTCCAGGTTGATGCCACATAACAAGTCACGCAGGCGTGCCTTTTGCAGAGAGGCCCGTCTCTCCTTGCCGGGTTCTGTTTTTACGGGGCGACGTGGATCCCTTGTATTTCCTAGGGAGGAATACCGTAGGCGAAAACACCGTGTCACCTGCTATTCCAGGCTAAAATTGCTCACACATTATGGCGAGGAGCCCTATTTTCGTATGTATTCTCGTAGCACTTCGCTGGTTGCCGGGTTGTTTTGCCGGTGCACTTTGAACAAATGCTGGAGCATGATATACTTAGAGCAGTTATTAGCAACAAAATCAGTTGGAGGTGGCTCATGGGAGCTGTTCTCATTCGTGATGCAGAGGCGCTGCAGCGTGCCTTGGAGGTCGATGGCGACCGGGTGAACGTGTCCTTGTCGCGGGAGACCGCCGAGATGCTAGTGCGCGTGGTTGAAGCCCAAGCGAAGGGTCAGGGAATTGTTGTCACGCATGGTCTGCAAGAAGTGTCGCCGGCAGAGGCTGCACTGATGTTGGGCATGTCGCGCCCTCAGGTCCGCAAGCTGATGGATCGAGGAGCACTGCCGTACCGGATGGTCGGTGCACATCATCGGATCGCAGTTGAGGACGTACAAGACTTTTTGGCTGGTGAACGGCAACGCCGCAGGGATGCCCTGTCTAAGTTCTCCGCACTTGAGAATGAGCTAGGGTTGACCGAGTGACACCTCTCGCGCCTATTTCAGCGCGCACGTTAAGCGCCACGCATCCTTTTCCGATACATTCTTAAGCAGATCGCGTCAAACACGGGTATGATCCGTGTGACCAGGTTGGGACAGCCAGTCAATCAGCCGCCTTTTGCATTTTTGCAATTAAGCAGGGCTGATCGGCGCAACAGCACCCCTCGCCTGTGCGGCACTTAAGAAGGAAGCAAGAAGGAAGCGACGCTTGGTAGATACGTCACAAAGGCTTGGCCAGCTGCTGGTCAGGGCCGGCGTCATCACAGAGCAGCAAATCAACGACGCGCTTGAGGT
>WRDS01000024.1 GCA_009779675.1 Coriobacteriia bacterium | reverse complement strand
TGCTCTCATAGATGCCGAGTACGACATCATGGCGCAGAATGCCGAGCCTTATGCCCTCGAGAAAAGCAAGAAGGAACTCGGACAGATTGATAGCATCCTTGGCGCAGACGAAACCTTGACTGCCCTCTGCGAGGACATCATCAAACATTACGAGGAGAACCGCGAAAACGAGCTTACTGGCAAGGCCATGATTGTCGCTTACTCACGCTCTATTGCGATGGACATCCACCGTAAGATTCTGGAGATGCGTCCCAGGTGGACAGAGAAGGTTGCCGTGGTGATGACCTCTGGAAACAACGATCCGGAAGAGTGGCGCGAGGTTATTGGAAACAAGCGTTATCGTGACGAGACGGCGGAAAAATTCAAAACTGATGAGGATCCACTGAAGATCGCCATCGTAGTGGATATGTGGCTGACAGGTTTTGATGTGCCGTCGCTTGCAACCATGTATGTCTATAAGCCAATGACGGGGCACAATCTAATGCAAGCCATCGCCCGTGTTAACCGGGTCTACAAAGAAAAAGAGGGTGGCCTGGTCGTAGATTACGTAGGTATCGCATCCGCTCTAAGACAAGCAATGAACGACTACACCAACCGCGACAAAAGTAATTACGGCGACATGGATATTGCAAGAACCGCGCTGCCCAAATTCATTGAGAAACTCGAAGTCTGCCGCAACTTGATGCATGGCTACAGCTATTCCATGTTTCTGAAAAAAACCGCATCCGACCTCGACCGTGCCAAGGCGATCAGTGGCGGTCTGAACCACCTGATGGCGGTCGAAAAGCCAGGCGCGCCTGCCCAAAATCAGATGGTCGATTTTTCAGATTATAAGCATGGCTCGCCTAAGATGGTCGCAGAGCAAGCGGACTTTGTTTATGGCGCCACCCTGCCAAACGGAGAAACCGAAGCTCGCAAAGATGCTTTCATCAAAGAGGCAATGCTTCTGCGTCAGGCACTGTCGCTTTGCCGCAGTTTGTTAAACAGCGAACAGAGGCTTGAGGCTGCTTACTTTGAAGCTGTCCGCACATTGCTTACGCGTATCACTGGCGAGGGCAAGCCGCTTTCTTTGAGAGAGATAAACGCCCGCGTCAACGAACTGCTCAAAGCAAGCATTCAGAGCGAAGGCGTTATTAATCTGTTCTCTGATATTGACGCAGGCTTTTCGCTTTTCGATCAGAAGTTCCTTGAGGAAATCTCTAAAATGAAAGAGCGCAACCTCGCGGTTGAGATTCTCAAGAAGCTACTTGCCGAACAGGTATCGTCCTATCGCAAAACCAATCTCGTGAAATCGGAAAAATTTTCCGAGATGCTGTCTCGCGCCATGAAAGCCTACCTCAATGGAATGTTATCTAATGAGGAGGTTATCGCCGAATTGATGAAGATGGCTCAGGAGATGCAGGTAGCTCATGAAGAAGGCAACGTTCTAGGGCTGACCGACGAAGAGCTAGCGTTTTACGATGCACTCACAAAGCCATCTGCCATCAAGGATTTCTACGAAAACGATGAGCTTGTGGCAATGACCCGAGAGCTTACCGATCTTCTCCGCAAGAACCGTACTATCGACTGGCAGAAAAAAGAATCTGCACGAGCTGGGATGCGCCGTATGGTCAAACGCCTTCTAAAAAAGTATAGGTACCCACCGGAAGGCGTAGAGGATGCGATTGCCACCGTCATCGGCCAGTGCGAGATGTGGACGGATAGCTTGCTCGCCACCGATTAGCCTGTTTCCATCCCCTTAGTCGAAGACCCCGTCCTTGTGACGGATCTGCTTGCGCTTGATCTTGCCGCCGACCGTCTTGGGCAACTCGTCAACGAACTCGACGATGCGCGGGTATTTGTAAGGGGCGGTCGTCTGCTTCACGTGGTTTTGGAGTTCCTTGACGAGCTCGTCGCTCGGCCTCCACCCCTGGGCGAGCACGCAAGTCGCCTTGACGACAAGCCCGCGCATCGAATCGGGTGCTGCGGTAACCGCGCACTCCACGACCGCAGGATGCTCGATGAGCGCGCTCTCCACCTCGAACGGCCCTATCCGGTAGCCCGAGCATTTGATGACATCGTCATTCCTGCCCACAAAGAAATAGTAGCCACTCGAGTCGCGCCATGCGACGTCCCCCAGGTTGTAGATGCCGCTTCCCACGGCTTCTGCGGTGAGTTCGGAGTTTTTGTAGTGACCCACAAACAATCCCGGCGGATAGTGCTCTTTGAGCCCGGTCACGCAGATCATGCCCTCCGCGCCGTCCTCACACTCGCGCCCATCCTCGCCGATGAGCTTTATGCGGTGAAGTGGCGACGGCTTGCCCATCGAGCCTGGCTTGGGCTCGATCCACGGGAAGGTCGCCAGCAGCACCACGCTCTCTGTCTGGCCAAACCCCTCCCTGATCTTTTTGCCGGTGAACTCTTCCCAGCACCTGGTCACCTCAGGGTTGAGCGGCTCGCCAGCGGTCGTGAAGTTCGCCACGCTCGACAGGTCGTAAGCGCGCACATCCTCCTGGAGCATGAACCGGTACATCGTCGGCGGTGCGCAAAACGTTGTGAGCTTGTACTCCTGGATTTTCTCCAGCAGTTTGACGGGCACGAACTTGTCCATATCGTAGGCGAATATGGTTGCCCCACAGATCCATTGCCCGTATATCTTGCCCCACCCGAACTTGGCCCAGCCGGAGTCCGAGACACTCATGTGCAGCGTATCCTCCTGCACCTGTTGCCAGTAGCGGGCGGTGATAATATGGCCGAGCGGGTGGGTGTGGTTGTGCCGGATCATCTTCGCAAAGCCTGTGGTGCCCGAGGTGAAATAGACCATCAGGGTGTCCTCGTTCGTGGTTGCCGCCTCGCCCGAAGGGCGCTCCCAGACCTCGGAACCTGTAGCGATCAGGCCCTCGTACCCCGTCCACCCCTCACGTTCGCCCGCGACAAGCACCCGCTCACGGACCGTGGAGCACTTTGGAAATGCAGCTTCCACCTGCTCGATCACATAATCATCATCAACACAGACCATAATCTCCACAGATGCGCTGTTCGCTCGGTATATGATGTCTTTGGCGGTGAGTTGTAACGATGCCGGGATCAGTATTGCCCCGATCTTAAAAAGTGCCGTGGCAACCACCCAGTACTCCCAGCGACGGCGCAAAACAACCATGACAACGGTGCCCTTTTTCACTCCAAGGCCGGTGAAGGCATTAGCAAGTCGGTCCGACATCGCCGAGATGTCGGTGAAGGTGAGTACCTTTTCTTCACCGCTGTCGTCACACCACACCAAGGCACGCTTGTCCGGTTCCACACGCGCCCACTCGTCGACGACATCGTAAGCAAAATTGAAGTTTTTCGGGATGTCGATCACGAAGTTCTCGGCGAAATCCTCGTAGGAGTCGAACTCGATGCGGGGGCAGTATTTTTTGAGTAGGTGATCCATGGATACTGTGTCCTTTTGTGTGGCGCTTTGCGGCGTGATGGTCCTTTTGTGTGGCGCTTTGCGACGTGATGGTCCTTTTGTGTGGCGCTTTTGCTACTCGATGATGATCGTTACAAACTCGGCGGGAACATCTGAACCGCAGCGCTGCCCGTGCGGGTGGCGAGGGTTGAAATAGATGCTGTCACCAGGGCCAAGCTCGAACTCCTTGTCGTCAAAGCTCACTATGATGATTCCTGACAACACAAGGTTGAACTCCTGGCCGGAGTGCGTGACCAGCGCTGCAGGCTCGTCGGATGGGTCCAGGATGACATGCAACGGCTGCATGACTTTCTTGCCAAAGCGCCATGCAAGATCACGGTACTGATAGCCCGGATACCGATCGACGGTGAGTCCCTGGCCGGCCTTCACGACCTGGTAAGTATCAAGATGCGCCTTGTCTCCAGTGAGCAGTTCGGTGAGGTCGACACCAAAGCGGCTAGCGATATGGTATATCGCCGAGATCGGGATGTCCGCCCCGGTCTCCTCCCACTGCTCGTAGGTTTTAAGGGGCACACCCAGATCTCTGGCAAGCTCTTCACGCGGGATATCACATGCCTCCCGCAAGCCGCTGATGCGCAGCCCGATCTCTTTGAACCCGGTCATCGCAGCCCCTTCCTGCCCCAATACGACATGACTTGCATCCAGCGCGGCGCACCTCTAGCCTGCCCCTAGATACCCGCGTACCATTTCCACATCGGGCATATAGGTATCGGGATCTGTCTCCGCCAGTTTTTGATAGATCCCCAGCGCCTCGGTGAGCCTGCCTTTGGCCCTTTCGGGCTCATTGTTCTCGGCACTCAGCCTGGCGAGGTCGATAAGTGCCCCTGCCACGCCCGGCAGATAGACACCCGAATCTGCGTATGCAAGCATACGATAGATCTGCAGCGCCTCGGCGAACTCGGCTTCCGCCTCCTTGCGCCGGTCATTGCCCTCGTGCATAACACCAAGACTGATAAGCGCCATTGCTACATTAGGCAGATAGGTATCGGAGTTTGCGTCTGCCAGCGCACGGTACATCTCCAGCACTGTCATGCGCGCTTCTTCGGCCTGCTCGTTCTGATCACTTGCATCAAACACATACGCGAGGTCGCTCACTGTCCCCGCTATCTCGGGCAGATACTCTGCCCCCAACTCAAAATAAATCCCCAGCGCCTCGGTGAGCCTGTCCTCGGCCTCCTCGTGCTGGTTGCTCGCCTCGCGTAAAACAGCAAGCTCACTAAGCGCACGCGCCACATTGGGCAGATATGTGTCGGGGTCTGTGTCTGCCAACACGCGGTAGATCTCCAGCAGCTCGGCACACGCGACTCCGGCTTCTTCATACCGGCCGTTCTTGTCATGCAGCCACGCACGCGCTCTGAGCGCACGCGCCACATCAGGCAGATAGGTGCCGGGGCCTGCATCTGCGAGCGCACGATAGATCTCTAGCGCCTCAATGCACTCGGCCTCGGCCTCCTCGCACCGGTTATCATTGCCATGCAGAAGAGCGAGGTCGCAAAGCACCCGCGCCACATCAGGCAGACAGGTATCGGGATCTGCCTCTGCGAGCGTGCGGTAATTCTCCAGCGCCGCAAGAAGCTGGCCCTCGGCCTCTGGGCGCTGGCCCTCGGCCTCTATTTCCCTGCCCTGAGCGTTTTCGCCGTCGCCCAAAGCCAACTACCCGCCTGCGCCGAGCGAGAGCGCCTTCCTGTTGGGCTCAAGCAGGTGCTGACGTTTTGGCGACACCGACTTTTGAAGCGCCTTGTCGAGCGTCTCTGCCGCGCAAAAACCGGTCTCTTTGAGGACCCTGCCGAGCAAGACCACGTTGGCAAGCCCTTTGAGGCCTGCATCCTCGGCAAGTCGGGTCGCAGGCAGCTCGATTATGGTGACATCGTCGCGCTCGGGCACGGTAGCGATCATCACGCTGTCGAGGATCACGGTCCCGCCGGGCACCACCTGGCCGATGAACTTGTCGAGCGAAGGCTGGTTCATCGCCACAAGCACGTCTGGCTCAAGCACAAGCGGCGAGCCGATCGGCTCGTCGGACAGGCATACGCTGCAGTTCGCAGTGCCGCCACGCATCTCGGGGCCGTACGAAGGCAGCCACGATATCTCGCGACCGTCGATGAGCCCCGCCTCGGCGATAAGCTTGCCGGCAAAAAGTATGCCCTGGCCTCCAAAACCGGCCAACAGCACATTGAGTTGATCAGCCATTGCACCCGCCTCCCTCGGCATCTTTCCCAGCGGTCGGATCCGCGACCGAGCTGGCAGCCAAACGCGCAGCCGATGCCTCGGCGGCATTCGCAAACCCCTCGGCCTTCACGTCTCGGTACACCCCGGGCGGGTAGTACGGCAGCAGGTTCTCGTTCAGCCAGCCGAGAGCCTCCACAGGTGACAGCCCCCAGTTGGTCGGGCAGGTCGACACGACCTCGACGATCGTGTAGCCCAAGCCCTCGGCCTGGTACTCAAACGCCTTCTTGACGGCCTTCTTTGCGGTTCGGATGTTTCGGGGCGTGTCCACCGAGACGCGCTCTGCGAGGGCGACACCGTCCAGCGTGGAAAGCAGCTCGCAGATGCGTATGGGGTAGCCGGCGATCTCCACGTCACGACCGAGCGGGCTGGTCTGGGTCACCTGCCCGGGAAGGGTGGTGGGAGCCATCTGCCCGCCGGTCATGCCATAAATCGCGTTGTTGATGAAGATGACCGTTATCTTCTCGCCACGGCTTGCGACATGGATCGTCTCGGCCATGCCGATGGACGCGAGATCCCCGTCGCCCTGGTATGAGAACACGATGCTGCCCGGTACGGCCCGCTTGATTCCGGTGGCCACCGCAGGTGCCCGGCCATGGGCCGCTTGCACCATATCGCAGCTGAAGAACTCGTATGCGAACACCGAGCAGCCCACCGGCGCAATGCCAACGGCCTTGCCCTCGATGCCGAGCTCATCGATCGCCTCGGCGATCAGCCGGTGGACGATGCCGTGCGAGCAGCCCGGGCAGTAAGAGAACTGCCGGTCGGTAAGGGCCGCGGGCCGCTTGAATACCGTTGTCATCGGGCACCTCCCATGTGCTCTGGCTCAGCGGAGCAGTCGTCGCCGGACATACCCCGATCCATGCGCTCGATGGCATCGAGCACCTCGGCAGGTGTCGGGATGACACCTCCGGTGCGCCCGAAGAACCCGACCGTGCGCCGACCGTCCACCACAAGGCGCACGTCCTCGACCATCTGGCCCATGTTCATCTCGACGGTCAGAAACGCCGTCGCGGAACGCACTGCGGCATCGATCGCGTCAGCGGGGAACGGCCACAGGGTGACCGGGCGGATGAGACCGGCCTTGATCCCCTTTTCGCGCGCCTTGCCCACAGCGCTGCGGGCGATGCGTGCGCAGGCGCCAAAGGCCACTAGCACGATCTCGGCATCCTCGACCAGGTACTGCTCGACGCGCTGCTCTGTGGCGCGGATGGCGTTGTAGCGATCGAACCGCTCGACATTGCGGCGCTCCAGCTCTTCAGGTACGAGATAGAGCGAATTGGCCACGGTGCGTTCGCGTTTGCCTTTATGGCCGTTGGTCGCCCAGGGCTTGTCGGGCAGCTCGGCAATGCGACCGGGCATGACGACCGGTTCCATCATCTGGCCGAGCATCCCATCGGCGAGCACCATGACCGGGGTGCGGTACTTGTCGGCCAGGTCGAATGCGTCAAAGACCGAGTCCGCCATCTCCTGCACGGTCGACGGCGCGAGCACGATCATGTGGAAGTCCCCGTGGCCGATCGCCTTGGTGGCCTGCCAATAGTCCGCCTGCGATGGCTGGATGCCGCCGAGCCCGGGGCCGCCGCGCTGGATGTTCACGATCACGCCGGGCAGATCGGAGCCGGCCATGTACGAGATGCCCTCGCTTTTCAAGGACACGCCGGGCGAGCTGGACGATGTCATCGCACGCACGCCCGCCGAGGCCGCCCCATAGACCATATTGATCGCAGCGACCTCGCTTTCGGCCTGCAGGTAGGTGCCCCCCTCTTTGGGCATGCGCTTGGACATGTAAGCCGCGACCTCGGTCTGCGGAGTGATCGGATAGCCGAAAAAGCAGCGGCAGCCCGCACGGATAGCCGCCTCGGCGATCGCCTCGTTGCCCTTCATCAGGACTTTTTCTCCCGCGGTGTCTGGTGCGGCACCCGCAGCACCTGCAGTGTTTGGCGTGCCTGGCGTGCCTGCGGTGTCCGGTGTGCCCGCGGTGTTTGGTGTGTCAGGTGTCATCAGCAACTACCTTTCAACCGTGATTGCCACGTCGGGACAGATGAGGGCGCAGTTCGTGCAGGCACTACATCGGGACTCATCGGTCAGCTTGGCGGGATGATAGCCCTTTGCGGTGATCACGTCGGGGTTAAGGGCGATGATCCCACGCGGACAGACCTCGATACAGAGGCCGCATCCTTTGCAGTAGTTCTCGTTCACGATGATCTGTGCCGTCATGTACATCACCCCTTCTGCCATTCCGGGTCTTCCAGCTATGAGTCTTCCGGCTGCGGGCTTTCCTGTTCCGAGTCTTCAGACCGTGAACTCTCCTGTTGTGGGTCTTCCGGCTATGGGCCTTCCCATTCCGGGTCTTCCCATTGCGTGCGAACATAAGTCTTAATATGATACGCGTTCTGCACGTATCTTGCTTGCGCCGACGCGGGCGCTGTCGGCCCCGATCCGAACGGCACCGGCACCGGCCCCTCCGGCAGCACGCCGCGCAACCCCTCCGGGACCGTCGTGCACACCAGCGGAAGCCCCAATACCCGTGCGGTCTCGCAAGCAAACCCGACCGAGCCGAGCACCGTCTCAGCAGTGGTCTCTTGCTTGAGGTGCGAGTTGTTGACGATGCCGGTCGCGCTTAACCGCGATGCCTCCTCGATCTCTTTCAGGAGCCTCACCGCTTCGGTTGGCGTGGCGGTAAGGTCGCGGTACCGGTTCACCACATAGAGCATGTCGTGGTCGATCTGCCCGATATCGCGCTGGAACCGGCCGAGCGCAGTCGCCCCCGCATCGTCACCGCCTACATCGAAGATGACCGCACCAGGGGCCTCGAACGCCGAGTAGATCTCGGCAGACAGCGACGGGGCATCCACCGTGGTCCCCGCGAACATGGGCGCGATGAGCCGCACGCCCTTCTCGGCAAGCAGGTCGGTGTAGTCCGACACGCGGAAGTACAGGTTCACGATGTCGAGATCGACGACGATGACGGCTTCGTAGCGCTCGGCCAGGTCGAGCGCAAGGTTGATGCAAAAGTTCGTTTTGCCAACGCCGTAGTGGCCGGTGACCACGGTAAACGGCTTGACATCGGGCACAGGCATATAGGCTCCTCACACGTGTCGCCTTGGAGATAGGTCCCGCAACAGGTTATGATCATTGTAGTGCGGCGTGCGATGCGCTGCTTAGAAAACGCTGTCGGGGCACTGCGCGATGCATGTGCGGGGCGCTTGCAGCACACTGTCGGGGCACGCTAAATGCGCCCAAAAACGGGCGCGCCATTGTGAGGAAGGGTGAGACGCATGGAACCGCAAATTTCCGAGGTTGCGCGTCGGATACGCTCACTTCGAGAGGATGCCGGCCTCACGGTGGAGGCGATGGCCGAGGCCGCCGGCATAGACGTGGATGCCTACGCTGTGCTTGAGGCAGGCGGGTCGGACCTCTCGTTCACCGTGCTATACCGCTGTGCCGAGAAACTCGGTGTCGATATCGTAGAGCTGCTGACCGGCGAGGGGCCGCACCTTACGGGCTACTCGGTCATCCGCGCCGGCCAGGGCCTTTCGATCAGACGCCGTGCCGGGTTCGAGTACCTGCATTTGGCGCCGACCTTCAAAAACAAGCTTGCCGAGCCCTTCTTGGTGACGGCCCCGTTCGAGGCGGATGCACAGGATGCGCCTATCGCGCTGTCGCGCCACGAAGGGCAGGAGTTCGACTTCGTCGTGAGCGGCACGTTGCGTTTTGCTTACGGGGGCCACACGGAGGAGCTGCACGCCGGGGACGCAGTCTATTACGACTCCGGCCGCGGCCACGGAATGATCGCAGCCGGGGGAGCCCCGTGCACGTTCATCGCCGTTGTGCTCAAAGACCCCATACCCAAAAACCCTGAACCCGAAGGCGGGTGATACCAAGATGCGAGAGATCAACCTTCGCTACGTTGACGAGGTATATACCGATGACGGCCTTATCGAAAGGCTTGACCTCAAATACCCTGACGACTTCAACTTCGCATACGACATCGTCGACGACATAGCCACAGCCGAGCCAGAGCGCCCAGCGATGGTGTGGTGCAACCCCGAGGGCGAGGAGCACCACTTCACCTTCGGCGACATCAAGCGTTGGAGCGACAAGACGGCGAACTACCTCGCCTCGCTCGGGATCGGGCGCGGCGACATGGTCCTGGTCATCCTAAGGCGCCACTACCAGTTCTGGTTCACCGCGATCGCACTGGAAAAGCTTGGCGCGGTCATGGTCCCGGCGACGTTCATGCTAAAGGAGGACGGCCTCAAATACCGGCTGGACTCGGCGCAGGTCAAGGCGCTCATCTGCACGTCGGTCGGCGAGATCGCCGAGACTGCCGATGCCGTGCAGGCGCTGTGCCCGACCCTTGAGGTCAAGCTGCTCGTCGATGGCGCGGGCGGCGGCACGACCGACCCCGCACTCGCCGAGAAGGCCGGCATCGGCCCCGCGCTCTCCGGCGCTGGCGGGGTGTGCGCCCGCCGCATCGAGCGCGCTGGCTGGCTCGACTTCAACGCGGGTGTCTCGGCAGCCTCTGAGGAGTTCGCCCGCCGAGAGACGCACGTCGCCGACCCGTCCCTGCTCTACTTCTCAAGCGGGACCACCGGCAATCCCAAGATGGTGCTCCACGACGGCGCGTATCCCCTCGGCCATCTTCCTACGGCCAAGCACTGGCACAACGTGGTGAGCGACGGCGGACGCCATTTCACGATCGCCGACACCGGATGGGGGAAGGCGGTCTGGGGCAAGCTTTTTGGGCAGTGGATCATGGAGGCATGCATCTTTACCTACGATTTCGACCGGTTCGTGCCCGCCGAGGTCCTCGAATGCATAGATCGTTACGCGATCACCACCCTGTGCTGCCCGCCAACGATGTACCGCCTGATGGTGGGGCAGGGGCTCACCGGGTACGATCTCAGCTCGCTTTCTTACTGCACAACAGCGGGCGAGGCGCTCAATCCCGACCTGTTCGAGGCATGGCAGGAGCAGACCGGGCTGCCGCTCGTAGAAGGCTTTGGCCAGACGGAGACGACCTGCTCGATCTTCAACTCCGTCGGCATGGCCTGCAAGCCCGGATCGATGGGAAAGCCCTCCCCGCTCTACTCCATCCAGCTGCACAACAATGAGGGTGCGCCTTGCCCTCCGGGCCAGACCGGCGAGGTAGTGATCAAGCTCGATCCTCGGCCAGAGGGCATGATGACCGAGTATTACCGAGAGCCCGAGAAGACCGCCGAGGTGATGCTGGGCGGCTGGTACCACACCGGCGATCTTGCGTGGGCCGATGAGGACGGCTACTACTGGTACGTGGGCCGCAACGACGACATCATCAAGTCGAGCGGCTACCGGATAGGGCCGTTCGAGGTCGAGAGCGTGCTGCTGGAGCATGAGGCGGTGCGCGAGTGCGCGGTCACCGGCGTGCCCGACCCCGTGCGTGGCAAGGCGGTCAAGGCCACCATCGTGCTCGCCGACGGCTTCTCGCCGAGCGACGGTCTGGTCGCCGAGATCCAGAGCTGGGCAAAGAAGCGGACAGCGCCCTACAAGTACCCACGCGTCATCGATTTCATTGCCGAGCTGCCAAAAACGGTGAACGGCAAGATCCGCCGCTCGGCGATCCGCGACAACGATGCCGGGAACCGCGAGGAGTAAGCGAGGAGCTGGCGCGAGCGCAGGACAGACGAGCAGCGGCCAGACTGCCAGCTGCAAAAGGAGCACCCATGACCACACCCGCTCGTGACATCGAGGACAGGGTTCTTCAGCTCGTCCTCGATGAGTTCGCCCGCCTGGACATCCTTGCCGAGGTGTCGAGGGAACACGATGGCTACCACCTGGCGCTCCCCAATGGTGCCGTCATGTTCCTCGCGGGCCTTACCAAGAACGCCCTCGATTCCGATCCGGAAGCGTGGGCTGCCATGGCCGCCTCCCAGGTGGGCAGCTTTCTTGCATCCTTAAAAGATGCTCCGCCCGAAAGCCTTGGCGAGGCTGAGTTGCGGGCGCGCATACGCACACGCCTGATTGACGGCGACTACAACGACGAGGATGAGTGGGGCCGCATTGTCGGCCTTCCCCCAGCCGAGACGGCACAGACCGACTTCCCATATGCCCGTAAGTTTGCTCCTGGGGTCATCCAGGTATTGTGCGTAGACTACCCGCAGACAGTCCGCACGCTTGACGCGGAGACCCTGCCCAAGATGGCGTTGCCTGCAGACGAGCTGTTTGACGAGGGTCAAAAGAACACTGATGCCGAGGCAATCGATGAGATGTCTCAAGTCGATGAGCTCGTGTCATGCATCGCCGGCGACTCGCTTTTCACTGCCTCGAAGGCAGGGAACTTCGATGCCTTGGTGCCCAAGGTCATTGGCCCGGCCCCGATGGGCGTCATCTTTGCCATCCCGAACCGCAATGTCTTGCTCTACTCGGTCGTTAAAGCCGAGGACTGCATGGAGCGTGTCATTGCGGTGACCAACATCGTGGATGGGATTGGTTCTGATCCTGGGTTCAACCACCGAGGCGGACTGGTCAGCCCTTACACCTATTACTGGGCACCTGACGGCACCGTGGAGCGGGTCGGCGGTCGCTACTACGAGGCAGACGGCACATCAAGAATCGCTATCGTTGATACCGGCGCGCTCCACAAATACGTGCCTGGCTCTACCGATGTGCGTCCGAAGGGGTGGCTGGCAACCCAAAGGGAACGTCTTCGCATCTGGACGTTACGCTCCACCACCGATCAGCCTCCGGCATCGGTGTTCGTTGCCCAGCAAAAGCGTCTTTGGGGGTGGGCAGCGGGATTGGCGCTTGCATGGCTGTTCTCATTCCTGATCGTCAATAGCCGAGTGCTCGCAAACGCGCAATACATCCCTGATGAGGCCGCGGGCTTCGCCCTTGCGGCACCGATCTCCCTGTTGGCGCTGCCGGTTGCCCACGAACCGACGGTCGTCGGGGGCTTAAGCCTGCAAGGCCTCGTGCTCCTGGCGGCCGTCCCACTCGCCACGCTCGCCCAGTGCCTGTCAAAGCTCATCAGCGGAAGGACCACCTTCCGCGAGGGCCTGTCCCTGGGAGCCGTATGGGGAGTCCTGCTGACGCTTTTCATGCCAGTCATACTGCCCTTTGGGCCATTGGGCGAGGCTGAAATAGATATGGTGATCACCACGGGTCAGGCTTTGGCGATCGGTGCCGCGACTATACTTGCGTATTTCGTCGGCATCTTCTTGATGGTCGGTGTCGTCGGAAACCTGTTGTCCATGCCCTTCTTCAAAAAAGGCAAGGGAACAGCAGCAAACGGCTTTTAGGGCCCTACGCCCGCACCCGCCTAAGGCCCCGACGAGTCCACGACGATGGTCACTGTCGACCCGCGCTCGGCCTTCCCGCTCTTGGGGCTCTGGCTGATGACCTGCCCGTTTTCCGCATGCGGCTCGTAGTTGACGCTCACCTTGAAACCGGCGTTCTTGAGAGCAGCAGTGGCAGCCGCCTCCGTCTGGCCGATCACGTCCGGGACATCGGCCATCGCAGACCCCTTCGAGACCACGATGGTCACCGTCGACCCCTCGACGACCTCCACATCCGGCAACGGGCTCTGTGATATGACGATACCGGTCTTGACCGCCTCGTCGAACTGCTCGGTGACCGAGACCTTCAGCCCCACGCTCCGCAACGCCTCCGTGGCAGCCGAGCGGCTCTTATTGCGCACGTCAGGCACGACCACCGTCGATTTGCCGAGAGAGACCACGTACTGCACGGGACTGCCCTCAGAGACTTCCTCGCCGGGCTCGGGCACCTGCCTGATCACGAACCCTGCCTCGACGGTTGCCGAGTTCTCACCCGGAAGCGGCTCCGGGACAAGCCCCGCCTCGGTGATGAGCTTGCGCGCCTTGTCCTCCTTGAGCTCGATGACGCTTGGGACCTCGACCGTCTTGACCCCCTTGCTCACCACAAGGTCGATGTACGAGCCCTCTTTTGCCGAGGCATCCGCAGACGGGGACTGCTCGATGACCTTGTCGGCAGCTATCTTATCGTCGTACTCCTTGGTTACCTTGCCGACCTCAAAACCGGCAGCACGGATGGCATCCTCGGCTGCCTCAAGATCCATCCCCACCACGTCAGGGATGGGCGACCCGGACGACCCGCCGAGCAGATCCAGCGCCCATGCGCCCGTCAGACCGCCTGCGATGAGGACCACTGCGAGCACGATCCATGGCCACACCGTCGGACGGCGTTTGGGAACCGGGCGGACCACCTGGGAGTGGGTTGCCTGCGGACGCGACTCTCCGGCGACGCGAGGCATGACGGCGGTACCATCGGCAGGAGGCATCGGGACGACGGGCGGGGCCGCCACAACGGGCGAGGCCGATGCGGCCCTCTCGCCGCTTGCGACCGCAAGCAGGTCGCGACGCATGTCCTCGGCAGTCTCGTAGCGCTCGGCAGGCCGCTTGGCCATCGCCCGGAGTATGACCGCCTCAAGCCTCGGGTCGATACCCGGATTGAGTTCCCGCGGGCGGCGCGGCGTGTCGTTGACCTGCTTGAGGGCGATCGCCACAGGTGTCTCGGCATCGAAGGGCACCCTGCCCGTGGCCGCCTCGTAAAGCGTCACACCGAGCGAGTACAGGTCGCTTGCCGCGGTGAGCGGCCTGCCCTGCGCCTGCTCGGGGGAGACGTAATGCGCGGTGCCGAGGACCGAGCCGGTCTGGGTCATCGTCGAGTTGCCGGCGCGTGCGATCCCGAAGTCCATGACCTTGACCGAGTCGTCCGGCGCAACCATGATGTTGTGCGGCTTGATGTCTCGGTGGATGATGTCGTACCTGTGTGCGACCGAGAGCGCAGAGCACATCTGCGCGCCGATGTTGGCGACGCGTTTCGAGGGCAGCGCGCCGCTCTCGGCGATCAGGCTCTTGAGGTCGGTGCCACGCACGTACTCCATGACTATGTAGAATGTGGAACTCTCCTGCCCCCAGTCGTACATGTTCACGATGTTGGGGCTTTGGAGGTTCGCCGCAGCCTGCGCCTCCTTGCGGAAGCGTGCCGCGAACGTCGGATCGGCGGCGTAGCGCGAATGCATCACCTTGACGGCAACAGTGCGCCCAAGCACTTCGTCAACGGCTTTGAACACCTCGGCCATCCCGCCTGATCCGAGTTTTTCGGTGACCCGATACCTACGGCCGAAAATCATCTCTTCCACAGATGCCGCTCTCCCGTGTCTCGCTGGCTGCCAGATCTTCGATTGTCAGCATGCAGCCCTATTCTATCCGAAACTTTCCCGTGTTACCTTCTTACGCCCTGCGCCTTGAGCGCGGCCTCGAGCACCGGCTTCGCCGCAGGCGCTGCCGTGCGCCCTCCGACCCCGCCCTCCTCGATCATGACCGCGATGGCCACCACCGGTTCCTCTGCCGGGGCAAACGCGATGAACCAGGCGTCGGTGGTCTTCTTCCCGCTTGTCTCGGCGGTGCCGGTCTTGCCTGCCACCGAGACACCCGGGATGCGGGCCGCTGTCCCCGACCCGGAGGCCACAGTGTCTACCATGATGCTCGTGACGGTCGCCGCCGTGGCCGGGTCCGTTGCCGTCCCAAGCTTTTTGGAGGAGGTCTTTCTTACCGAGGTACCGGCGGTGTTGCCGACGCTCTCGATCACATACGGCCTCATGACGACCCCGTCGTTGGCGATGCCCGCGGCCACAAGCGCCATCTGCATGACGGTCGCCTGGGGGCCAGGAGGGCTTTTGTGCTCGCCAACGGGCTGCCCGACACCCGCCCACGCCGTCTCCCACGTGGTCATCTCACCAGGGTCGGGCATGAGCGAGGTCTTGACCGGGAGCTCGAAGCTCAAATCCTCCCCAAAGCCGAACTGCTTGGCCTGCCGCACAAGCGCCGGGGCACCAAGATCCACGCCGAGCTGCCCGTAGACCGTGTTGATCGAGCGCATAGTGGCGGTGCGCAGATCGACGTTGTCATAGCTGCCGCCCTCGAAGTTGGTGACCGGGGCCCCGCCGATGATAAGGGGGCTTTTGCCGGAGTAGGTGCTTGTCGGACGGGCGACCCCGCCCGCAAGCGCACCGGTGAGGGTGACCGCCTTAAACGTCGAGCCAGGTGCCCTCAGTGACTGGCGGCCCCGGTCAAGGAGCGGTGCGTCCGATGCCTTTGACAGGGTGTCCCACTCCTTTTCCACAGTCGCTGGGTTGTAGCCGGGCCGCGATGCGGATGCGAGCACGGCCCCCGTGCGGGGATCGACCACGACGATCGCCCCACGCCGGTTGCCGAGCGCGCTTTCAGCCGCCCGCTGGATGTTTGCGTCGATGGTGAGGGTGACATCATCGCCCTTGACCGGCTGACCGGTGGCCTGCGCAATCACATCGTCTAACGTGTGCAATGTGCGCTGCCCCGCAAGCGCATCGTTGGCAGCCGCCTCGATGCCGGCCCTGCCATAACGCGGCGAGTAGTACCCGACGATATGCGCAGCAAGGCCCCCGGAAGGATAGGTGCGCTCAAACACGCGCCCCGATTTGACCGACTCGGCAAGCACCGTGCCGTCCCGCGCGAGTATCGAGCCACGGTCCTGGCGGGCCTGCTCGGCAAGGTTGCGGGTATTGGCCGTGTGGTTGCGCAAGGAGCGTGCCTGCACGACCTGGATCCAGGTAAGGTTCACGACAAGCGCGGAGAGCATGAGCGAGAGCACGGTCGCGATAAGCGTGAGGCGTCGGCTGAGGGCAAACCTGCCCAGCACGCCGAGGCCGGCCGATGTCGTCTGCATCTCGGCCTCTAACCCGGTCCCGGTGTTCCCGGCATGCATCAGCAGCCCGAGCATGATGAACGTGGACAGGAGCGACGACCCTCCGTAGCTCATGAACGGCAGGGTGATGCCGGTGAGCGGGATGAGGCGGGTGACGCCGCCGATGATGACAAATGCCTGGATCCCAAGCGCAGCAACGACACCTGCTGCCGTGAACGCCGCCATATCCGAGCGGGCATGGCTCGCGGTCGCAACCCCCCGAAGCACAAAGACGACGAAGCAGATGATGATCGCCGCGCCGCCGAGAAGCCCCAGCTCCTCGCCGATCGCCGAGAAGATGAAGTCGGTCTCCACGTAGGGGATGCGCGTTGGGAGGCCCTGCCCGAGGCCGGTCCCGGTGAGCCCTCCTGCCGCAAAGGCGAAAAGCGACTGGACGAGCTGGTAGCCACGCCCGGCCGCGTCGGCAAACGGGTCGATCCAGATTGCGACGCGTGTCTGCACATGGGTGAAGAACCGCCACGCGAACACGCCTCCGATAGAGAAGAGCACGAGCCCGACCGCCACATAGGCAGGCCGTCCGGTGGCCACGTAGATCATCACAAGGAAGATGCCAAAGAGCAGAAGCGAGCTGCCCAGGTCGCGCTCGAACACCAGCACGAAGAGCGAGGCCGCCCACATGAGCAGCACCGGGCCGAGCGTGCGGGGCTCGGGCAGCTTCATGCCAAGGAACCGCCGTACTGAGACTGAGAGCATCTCGCGGTTCTCGGCAAGATACGCCGCGAGGAAGATGATGATGCAGATCTTCGCGAGCTCGCCGGGTTGGAACGACATGCCGAAGGCCCGGATCCAGAGTTTTGCGCCGTTGCGCTCGACGCCAATGATGGCAGGGGAGACCAGCAGCGCTATACCCGCCACCATGATCGTGTACTTGTAGCGTGCGAGACTCTCAAGCGAGGGGACGAGCACGAGCGTCACGATAAGGGCGGCGACCCCCACGAACAACCAGACGACCTGGCTCGCAGCGAGTGATGCGTCAAGCCGGGTCACAAATGCCAGCCCGCAACCCGCCAGCACAAAAGCGACGGGCAGCAGACCGGGGTCGGCCCCGGGGGCAAAGCGCCGTGTCGCCAGATGCGCGGCAATAAACGCCGCGAGCAGGGCACCGGGGACCGCAAACGAGGCCCAGGTGAACTCCCGGGCAAGCGCCGTTTCCACCAGCATGAAGATGATGAGCACCGGCGGGGCTGCCGCGAGCAGGAGCAGAAGCTCGGTGTTTCGGCGCGAGCGCATCTACTCCCCCTGCCCTGGTTTGGCCGAGCCGGTGGGCGAATCGTACGGTAAACTACCCTTTGAATCGTACGATTCGCCCACCGATGAACCGTACGGTAAGCTGCCTGGGGAGCTGCCTGATAGGGGGACCTCGCTTTCAGGGCCCACCATATCCTGATATTTTTTGGCGAGGCCAAATGCCTCCTCGGCATTTGAGACACGCACCCCGTCGGCAAGCTGCCGCTGGATCGATGGCGGAAGTGATGCGACCGGCGTTTGGGTCCGCTTGAGCTCCCATTTGAGCGAGTGGCCGGCGAACTCGCCCGGAACGCCTCGGTAGACTACCACGACCCCCTGGTCCTCGGCGACAAAGACGCTGCGCCTTGCGTGCGAGTAGGCAAGCCCGCCCGCACCGCTGACAGCAAGCGCGAGCGCAAGCGTCCAGCCGAGCACGGCGAGCCATCTGCGCCCGCGTCCGGTTGCACCCGCGCCTGCGGGCCCGCCCGTGCGCTCATCCCTGCCTGCGTCCGTGCGTCCGTGTCCGTCCGTGTGCCTGCCTGTGCACCCGTGCGCCCGCCCGCCCCGACCGCTTTGCCGCCGCCCCAGCTGCTCCTCTCGCCCGATGTCTATGACGACCACCGATATGTTGTCGGTGCCGCCCGCATCGTTCGCCGCCCACACAAGGGACTGCGCCGTCTCCTCCGGATCCTCACTGCCCCGAAGGATCCCGGCTATCTCCTCATCGACCAGCATGGAAGTAAGGCCATCCGAGCAGAGCAGTAGGCGATTCCCGTCCTCAAGCCCGATCTCATAGGTGTCGACCTCGAGGTCTGCTTCTGTGCCGAGCGCACGTGTGATCACGCTGCGGTTGGGGTGCACGCGGGACTCGGCTTCGGTGAGCTGACCCGAGCGGATGAGGTCGGCGACCATCGAGTGGTCCTCGGTGATACGCATAAGCTCGCTATTGTGCAGCAGGTAGGCACGCGAGTCGCCCACCTGTGCAAGCACCGCACGCCCATCCCCCACAATCACGGCGGTGATGGTGGTGCCCATCCCCGAGCGGCCGATGCCTTCGGCAGTCGCCCGGATGATAGCCCGGTTTGCCGCACGCACCGCCCGCGCCAGAGCCGGGGCATCGGCATGCCCTGGAGCGTGGTCGCGGATCGTGGCAACCGCTATCGAGCTGGCGACCTCCCCCGCGTCGTGACCGCCAAGCCCGTCGGCTACGACATAGAGCGGGGGGTACGTAAGGATAGAGTCCTCGTTGTGCGGTCGGGCCTGGCCGATGTCGGTCAGCGCCGCGTAGCTTTTTTGCGAACGCGCTGTCACGTCCGATCCACCCCGAGCCTGACCGTTCCGACCTCAATGATGTCGCCTGGTCTGAGCGCGGTCGCGCTGGCGACACGCTGGCCGTTTACCAGCGTGCCATTGGTAGAGTCAAGGTCCTCGAGCACCGCGTTGCCGTCCCGCACCAGGACCCGCGCATGACGTCCGGAGACAAAGTCGTCGCCAACCACGATGTCCGCGCCCGGAGAACGGCCTATGACGACCGGCCCGGTGATCGGCAAGGCGATGCCTTTGAGCCCACGCGGGCCCTCAAGCACCGTGAGAATGAACGAGCCTGTCTTCTCGGCCTGCGAGGATGACACAAGCCCGATCCCTGTGCGCACCGCCGCCACCAAAAAGAGGTAGAGCAGCGCCAGCAACAGCAGCCGTCCGACAAAAAGGATCAGCTCAATCACAAGGACTCCCGCGTGTCATGGAAAACGAGTTCGGTGATGCCTATGGTGACCAGATCCCCATCGCGGACGCGGAGGCGATCGACCTCCCGCCCGTTGACAAGCGTCCCATTGGTGGAGCCTAAATCGACGAGCACCCATCCTGCGCCTTCGGGCTCAAGCTCAGCATGCCTCCTGGACACATTGCGGTCGTCAAGGTGGACCTCGCAGCTTTTAAGCCGCCCGATCACGATGTGCTCGCCGTAAGGCAGCTGAAACGAATGGCCGGTCTGTTTAAGTGTCAGGGATGCCACGGCATCCGACCGAGACGTGGCTTCGGTGGTGGTGGCGGTGGCACCGACAGCAACGGCATCGAACGCGTCAGCCTCTGCGTCAAAGACGACGGTCGGCGGCTTCATGGGCGACGCAGCAGCGCCCGGCGGCGTGGTGGAGGCGGCTCCGGCTGCGGCATCGGCACCAGGAATACCCGCCGCAACACCGCCGCCCGCTCCAGCGGACCCGCCACCGAGCTCGGTCTCGATCTCGGCAACGGACATGAGCTCCCCGATCACCTGGAAGCGACCGAGCTTGAGGTCCTCGTCAACGAGGAACCGGACACGTGGCCGAGTGGCAAGGTCGTAGTCCTTCTCGTGCGCATGGGCGGAAAGGTACGTCTCGAGCTCACCGGCCAAGGTTGCGGTGAACCCGCTAAGCTCCGCCCCGTCCTCCGGTGAAAGAAGGATCGAGTACAGCGTCGGCGCATACACCTTGCCAACGCCGAGCTTGCGCTGGCGATCCATCTCCCGACCGGCTGCCCGGGCGAGCTCGGCAGGCTGGACCGGGGAGCGGAACACCCCGGCGAACAGCCCTTCGACGGCGCGCCCCACGCGATCCTCAAAGTCCGACAGAATGCTCACATCAAGCGTCCTTTACCTCGTCCTTACCTCGCTTTTGCCCTGTTTCTTGCCTCTTCTGCTCCGCCTCTTGCCTCTTCTGCTCCGCTCTTTGTCCCTTCCGCTGCCAACATGGGCCCGCGGGCAGGACGCAGACCCTCATCGGCACTGCGCGGTGGGGCACCGAGCAGGATTATCACAGCCATGATTATAAGTGAGCAGCCGAGCATGATGGCGAACGATATCTCGGCACCAGTACCCAAGGCCGCCTCCACCCAAGGTGCCGTCCACGTGGGGAAGACACCGGTCACGGCACTTGCCGCAACGTTGGCCAGATAGTGCACCCCGCCGATGAGCACACACGCGAGCGCCGCGCCGAGCGCCGCCGCGCCGCGTGTGGCCCGCTTGCACGCAAACGACATGAGCGCTGCTGCGACCGGCCACCCCAAAAGGGCTGCCACTGCGGCGCTCGGCTGAGCGCCTACGGCAACAGCCGCGAAGAGCGCCGCGCCGGCCAGCGCAGAGAGCGCAGCATGCGCCGGAGGCAGCGCGAAGCCGGCCACCAGTGGCTGTAGGAACGGGACCCGGGCCAGGGTCAGCAGCGGGGTCACAAGCGGGAGGACGGCTTCGCCGGCGCTCCTCCGCGCAAGCGTCCACCACCAGACCGCACACGCAAGGACAACGAGAAGCGCCATCGCCCAGGAACCGGTCGCCACCAAGCCGATAACAAGGCAGCCGACACCAAGCGCGGCACCGAGTGCCGGGACGAACGCCGCAGGAAGGGCGATCAGGGCAGCGGCAGCGAACAAGGCGCGTGGCTCGAGGCTAAAATGGGAAAGGCCGGTCCAGGCAAGCCAAGCGTTGACGGCAGACGCCCCCAGCCCAAGAAGAACCCGGCCTGCACGCCCCTGAAGCCGATCCCAAAGGCCGACCCGGGCAAGCGTGGGCCTCTCGGCAGGCTCGTCATCGGAGATGATCGTGGCCATCAGCTCGGCAAGCAGGGTGCGGCCTGTAGTGGCATCGCCCAAAAACGCCAGCAGCTCCTCGGCGAGGTCCTCGGCGCTAGCGAAGCGTGCGGACGGGTTGTGCTCGGTCGCCGTGAGCAGCACATCGTCGAGCGGGCGCGGCAGGTCGGGGTTCTCGTGCGACGGGAGAGGGGGCTCGAAGGCGACAAGGCTCCTCGCCGAGGCATTGGCGGTTGCCGCCGCCGTGCACGCAAACGGGTTGTTGCCGGTGAGCACCTCGAACGCAAGCGCGCCGAGCGCCCACTGGTCGGTCGCCTCCGAAACGGGCTCTGCGCGCAGCTGTTCAAGCGGCATATAGCCCGGAGTCCCGCCCCAGGCCGCCTTATGCCCGCCGAGGGCCGAGAGCCTCGCCATCCCGAAATCGGCGACTTTGGCACGGCCATGCGCGGTGATGAGGATGTTGTCGGGCTTGATATCCAAATGCAACACACCATTAGCGTGCGCAAAGATCACCGCCGAGGACACGTCGCTCAAAACCGATGCCGCCTCATCGGCGGTAAGCGGGCCATCCACCGCATCAAGGACATCTGAGAGCGGGGCCCCATCGACGTGCTCCATCACAAGCAGGGCCTCGTCATCCTCGATATCGAAATCGAAGATGGTGACGATGTTCGGGTGGTTGAGCATCGCGCCGGTACGCGCCTCGGCAAGCCCTGGGTTCTCGAGGCCCGTGCTGTCGCCGCCGAGCACTCCACCGCCCTCGGCATCAAGGACATAGGCGGGCTTCCCGGGACGCCCTTCAGGGAGCGGCAGCCTCTTGATCGCGACACGCCGCTGCATCCGCGTGTCCCACGCAAGAAGAACCGAGCCGAACGACCCCTGCCCGAGATCCTCCAGCGGACGGTATCGGCCCAAAATGAGCTGCTGGTTCACGCGCCTCCCTGGAGCCTCCCGGAGCCTGATGGGGACTTGCTGCGCGACATATTGCCACGCGTATCCATTTTAGCTGTTTTGGTGCGCTTGGGGCCTCGCCGCTAGACTGGGGCTAGACTGGGAGGCAGAAGCCACGGATAAAGGCTGCGGCAGGGGGGGTAACGGGGGGGTAGCAGCTGCGCCCGGAGGGCAAAGGCTGCGGCTACAGTCGGGGGCAAAGGCTGCGACCGGAGGAGCGGAAAGGAGGAGCGGGCTGAGGCCACGCTGGACAAAGGTCTTCAGAGACCTTGCCGCGCACAAGACACGCACCGTCCTTGCCGTGCTCTCTATAGCGGTAGGGATATTTGCTGCCTCGATCATGATCGGCGGTCGCAGCGTGCTCCTGCGTGCGCTTGATGACACGTTCCCCAAAACGGCTCCCGCCGCAGTCTCGTTCCAAGCCGCCCCTTTCGATGAGACCGTGGTATCCGCGGTCAAGCGCGATCCGGAGGTCGGAACCGCACAGGGACGCCGAGTCATCTCGACGAGCTACCACAGCAAGTCCAGGGGATCTGAAGAGAACCAAAACATCGTGCTTTACGTAGTGAAGGACTACGACTCGATCTCCGTGAACAAGCTCGGCGAGCCCGACATCAAGCGATGGCCGAGGCGCGGCGAGATGCTGCTGGAAACCGGCTCAGTAGCGTTCTCGGGACTTGCGCCCGGCGATGTCATCAGGCTTGAAGCCGTCGTCGGCGACCAGGCAGAACTGGTGGTTGCAGGCACGGTCCATGACCTGAACGCTGCGCTGCCTATCATGAACGGCCAGTGCGTGGGCTTTGTAAGCTGGGACTCGCTGCCCGATCTGGGCGAGCCGCAGTCCTATAACGAGCTGAACGTCGTCTCGGCCAGGCCCCTCTCAAGCATCTCTGATGCCGGTGCATTCGGATCACACCTGCGGGATGAGGTGTTAGAGCCCGCCGGTGTCACCATACTCCGCATGGCTCCGAGCGAGCCCGGCGTACAGCCGATCGCCGACATCTTCAGCGCGGTCTCGCTGCTTTTAGTGCTCGTGGGGGTCCTGACGCTCGCGCTCTCAGGCTTCCTGGTGATAAACACCATCAGCGCGCTTGTGGTGCAGCAGACCGCCCAGCTTGGAATCATGCGGACGGTGGGCGCGAAACGCGGGCAGCTCGCATCGATGTATCTCGCCATGGTCGTCACATACGGGGCGCTCGCGCTGCTCCTTGCAATGCCCGCCGGGCAGCTGGGGACAAGGCGGTTTGTCGAGTTCGGCTCCGGGATACTCAACTATCGGGTAGCCGATTTCTCGACCCCGCCCCTGATCGTAGCCCTCGAATTCGCGGTGGGCCTGTTCGTGCCCTTGTTTGCTGCAGCCGCACCAGTCATCTCGGGTATGCGCATGCCGGTCCGGGAAGCGCTTTACGGCTCGCAGTCGCTTGGCGGTGAGTTCGGCGAGGACTGGCTTGACCGCCTGCTCAGCAGGATCCGTGGCCTGCCGAGGCCGATTGCCTTAAGCCTTCGCAGCAGCTTCAAACGCAAAGGCAGGCTCGCGCTCACCCTGATGACGCTTCTCATGGCCTCGGCGGTGTTCATCTCGGTCTCAAGCGTGCGAAGCTCGATCTTTGAGACCGTTGAGACGATCGGCCACCACCGCACCATGGACGTTTGGGCACACGTCTACCCTGGACAGCCTCTGGAACGGATGGAGCGCCTGGCGCTCAAAGTGCCGGATGTTAGTGGTGTCGAGGGCTGGGTCACACAAGCATCGGTGCGCGTCCGCCCTGATCGCAGCGAGTCGCCTCCGCTCCGCGTGAACGGGGTGCCGCCTGACAGCCGCTATTTCCACCCCGAGATCACAGCTGGCAGATGGCTTATGCCTGGAGACACGAACGCGATCGTGATCGACCAGGGGTTTTTGGACAATGACCCCGACGTGGGCATCGGCGCTCTGATAACCCTACGGCTTGGGGAGCAGGAGGAGGCTTTCCGAGTCGTAGGGCTCATGCGTGGCGACCTGCTCGAAAGTGACGCCTGGGTCAACCGGGACGAGCTCGATAAGCTGCTTGGCAATGGAGGCCGCGTGGACACGCTCATGATCGGCACCTCCCCCCACGATGCGCAGACCCAGGCCGATGCCGCCCGTGAGATCGCCGATTCCTTCGCCGAGGAAGGCGTACGCGTGACCAGCACTATAACGCAGCACCTACTCAAGAACACGATTCACGACTCCCTGAATATCATCGTGCTCTTCCTTGCTATCATGGCGGGCCTCCTCGTCTTAGTCGGCGGCATCGGGCTTTCCGGGACGATGAGCATCAACGTGCTGGAGTCCACCCGCGAGATCGGGGTCATGCGCGCCCTGGGAGCATCGAACGCCTTCGTCTACTCGATATTCATCACCGAGGGCGTGGTCGTCGGACTCATCTCATGGGTGCTCGGCGTTATTGCGGGAGCGCCGCTTTCCCTGTGGCTGACCCGAGCGATCGAGAATGCGATAGGGCTTGAGCTTTCGTTCGTCTTCTCTTCCGAGGGCGCCATCGCCTGGCTGGCCTTCACCGTCGTCATCTCGGTGCTGGCGAGCCTTCTGCCCGCAGCCCGTGCGGCACGCGTGAGTGTTGCCGAGGCAATCGCCTACGAGTGAGGGTTGCGCGCCGCCAGAGCAACCGCCAACGGGTGGGGATAGCGCGGCCAGGACAATCGCCTACGAGTGAGGACTGCGTGTGCCGCCGAAGCAACCGCACATGCCCTTAGCCCCCTCCCCCAGGAGAAACCCCAGGAGGAGAAGCTGCTTGATAAGATATGCAATAACGTGTACTGCAAACAGGTACTGCAGCTACTGCACTTTTTCTGAGAGGAGCAGATGCATCTGAGCATGAGGCTGACAGCGGAATGGCATCGCGGGGCAAACGGGCTTGAGGAGCTGTGGGGCGAGTGGCATGAGCTGGCCGACCGCATCGCGATGTGCCGCACCCATCAGCGCCCCGAGGCGTTCCGCGCATACCTTCCTTTGGTCGCCGATGACAACCTGTGGTTTATCGCCTTGCGCGACGAAACGGGACTGCTTCGCGCCGTATGCCCGCTCAGGATCGGTCGCGATTACGCGCTCCGTGTCCCCTTCGGAGTGATAAGCACCGTCTGGGGCTGGGAGTATGAGTGGCCGATCGGCGAGATCATCGCTCCCGAGGATGACACCAGGACACTGATCCTGCCCACGCTTACTGCCGAGCTGCAAGAGCACAGCAGTCCACAGACATTGCTTCTCGCCGTGGGGCCTCTTGCCGAGGGTTCTCGGCTATGGGAGGGCCTTGAGGCTGTGCCCGGCGCGTATTCTTACGCCGAGCCCGCCTGGGACTGGATCGAATGCGCCGGCACGTTCGAGGATTACTTTGCGGGTCTTTCAAAAAACTTCCGAGGCAACCTCCGCAAGGCTCGCAACAAGCTGAAAAAGCTGCCTGACCTGCGCTGGGTCACAGCAACTGCCCCGGAAGACGTCCTTTGCGAACTGAGAGCCTTCATGCTGCTGGAGGCCTCCGGATGGAAGAGCCGCACCAAGGAGGGCGAGCCGGTCAACCGAGATCCTCGGCTGGCGAAATACTACGAGGATCTTTTCACAGGGCTTGCCTCGATAGGGCTTGCCGAGCTGAACGCGCTCTATGCGGGAAACAGGTGCATTGCGTCCCAGCTCTGCATGCGCTCCGGCGATGGGCTTTTTGAGATGGCGAAGATCGCCTACGACGAGGAGTACGCACGCATGGCACCAGGGAATATGCTTTTTGAGCATACGGTGCAACGCCTCTTTGAGGATAGCAGTGTCCAGTGGCTCGATCTTATGAGCGATGCCAAATGGCATGATGATTGGAAGCCGGTCGAGATCCCCATGCGCCGAGCCTACATCCCTGTCAAGCCATACGCACTCGGCGGCATAGCCCTTGCCCGTTTGCGCTTCGGACCCGTCCGGACACTTGCACGTGCGGTGCGCAAGCGGCGGGCGGGCGCGGCTGGGCGCAGAGGCTGACTGGGGGGCAACAGCAGCGCACGCAACCGCGCCCGCCGTGCACGATGCCCAACACGCACGCACGACAACACTGCAACATGCGCGCACGACGCGCACACACACACATTCCGCAGTGCGGCACCCTATGCTAATATTCGTTCTTGCGCTACTACGCGGGTGTGGCGGAATGGCAGACGCGCATGGTTCAGGTCCATGTGGGGGCAACCCCGTGAAGGTTCAACTCCTTTCACCCGCACCACGGTCACCTTACGTAGCCCCCAGCGGGATTCTTTACGCCAGCGTTACTGATGCGCGCCACAATCACCCGCGCCATGATGCTGCTACCCAGCCAATTTATGCTACCCTGGTCACAAGTCCAAGGTTCTACCGTGTTCATGGGTATGTACATACCTGCAGTTGTGGTTTGCCTCAACAAGGGCAGCCACCGCTGTAGGCAAATCACATGCTTGCGGTAGACCTTGGACAGTCATGGTGGCTGTCCTTCTTGATTTCTGCACAAAGTAGGCAGCCACTCTGTTTGGGAAGGGATGATGCTTATTGCTGTACAGATGTTGGTTTAAAGATCAAACAACCTGAGGAAGAGAAAGACCATGCCTGAAGAAATTTCAAATAATGAATATAAAAATGCTGTGTTGGAGCATTTACGGGAAATATTAGACCTCGAGCTATCCATCAACAAATATGAGGAGGCTATTGATGGTAATCAAAAAAACATTAATAGGCTATGCATAGCCCCACCACCACAAAGACCACAAAGTAAAGCTGAAGCATCAAGAAGGATAGCATTTGTTTATCTAGTTTGTCCTATAGCTGTTGTTCTTCTTGCTGCCATACTTTTTGCCATACTTTTACCTGATGATTTTCCTTTGGGTACGTGCTTGTGGATGCCTTCGGTCAACCTATTAGGAGTTTTCGTAGGACTTGTTATTGCAAATACAGCAGATAATAAGAGGCTCACTGGTATACATAACCAAGATATTGCAGCTTATAACCAACAAATGATCATCGAGAATGATCAACGTAATTTTCATCTAGCTCAAATTAATATGTTGAGAGAACTTATCAACGAAACGAAACAGACCCTCGAGGTGCTATATGACAATAGTATATTGCACCTCAAATATCATAATCTAAAAGCAGTAGCATCATTCTTTAATTATTTTTCAACAGGAAGAACATACTCGCTTGAACTTAACGGCAGTGACAGGGGAGCATATAACATTTTTGAGGAGGACGTTAATTTCGGACGGGTAGTAGAATCTGTTGATAGGGTC
>WRDS01000023.1 GCA_009779675.1 Coriobacteriia bacterium | reverse complement strand
GTTGAGGCACAAGTAAGGAACCACATTCTTAGTGCTTTTGAGCACTAAGCAGAGCGCTGAACTGCAATTATGCAAAATGGTTATGTCGGAAAAGGGGAAAAGTGGTCAACTCAGGTACGAGCGTCCCACGCCGTATGCGCATTTCAATCCACGCTCCCCACGCGGGGAGCGACAGAGGAAGTCCGCACCACCGAACGCGACATCGCAATTTCAATCCACGCTCCCCACGCGGGGAGCGACCGCGCCGGGTTCGCGGGCCTGAACGACGGGTTCAAATTTCAATCCACGCTCCCCACGCGGGGAGCGACGCGTCCCTATGGCAACGTTCCAAGGCGGGTCGGTATTTCAATCCACGCTCCCCACGCGGGGAGCGACCCAGCGAGGCAGGCGTGAGGCCACGCCGATCATCATTTCAATCCACGCTCCCCACGCGGGGAGCGACCGACCTCTATGCTGCTCACAAGACGATACTGTTCATTTCAATCCACGCTCCCCACGCGGGGAGCGACACGACGAAGACCTAGATATCTCAACACTTGTACGCATTTCAATCCACGCTCCCCACGCGGGGAGCGACGATGCTCAACCATACCAATGGTCGCGTGGTGGCAATTTCAATCCACGCTCCCCACGCGGGGAGCGACGTGGCGTTCTCCACCAACTTCCCGCCGTATGTAGATTTCAATCCACGCTCCCCACGCGGGGAGCGACCAAGCTCCCGCAAGTCCCGGTAATACTCCGTAGAATTTCAATCCACGCTCCCCACGCGGGGAGCGACGGGTCGTACGCCAGGAACTCCTCCCGCCCGTCATAATTTCAATCCACGCTCCCCACGCGGGGAGCGACATTTCTCCTGTCTTTATTAATGCGGTCTATACGATTTCAATCCACGCTCCCCACGCGGGGAGCGACAACCCTTGACCTCTGGCTAAATATGCCGATAATGATTTCAATCCACGCTCCCCACGCGGGGAGCGACCGGTCAGGCGTATTCAATGGTGCTATGGCCGGGCTATTTCAATCCACGCTCCCCACGCGGGGAGCGACCGAACGTGTTCAAATACTGGCTATCTGCACGATAATTTCAATCCACGCTCCCCACGCGGGGAGCGACTCTACCGCAAGTAGGTATATACTCAAGCCCCTAATTTCAATCCACGCTCCCCACGCGGGGAGCGACCTTGCTGAAATTCAGCGTAACGACACCACTTGATATTTCAATCCACGCTCCCCACGCGGGGAGCGACACAGCAGGTCAACCCACCTTTTTGCGTCATGCAATTTCAATCCACGCTCCCCACGCGGGGAGCGACCACCACAACAGGATGTACGGGATACAGCTACATCGATTTCAATCCACGCTCCCCACGCGGGGAGCGACCGCACGTGTTTAAGGGCCGCGCGTTTATCATCGGTTATTTCAATCCACGCTCCCCACGCGGGGAGCGACTCTATGGCCTACAGACTTGCCGCTATTACGCGTATTTCAATCCACGCTCCCCACGCGGGGAGCGACGCACAATGATCGGCATGAGTTTCAAGATTTTAATATTTCAATCCACGCTCCCCACGCGGGGAGCGACGCAAGAGACATATCACAATCTTAGTCAACAGCAAATTTCAATCCACGCTCCCCACGCGGGGAGCGACCAACGCAGTCATAGATTTAAAGACTGGTACACAAAATTTCAATCCACGCTCCCCACGCGGGGAGCGACTTGATGAACGCTATGGTGTTTGTTGTGAATATAACATTTCAATCCACGCTCCCCACGCGGGGAGCGACCTGATAGATGCAGGCAAGAAGGTGTACGGTTTCGTATTTCAATCCACGCTCCCCACGCGGGGAGCGACCTAGTTGATGGATGTGTCAGCTATGTAGCAAATATTTCAATCCACGCTCCCCACGCGGGGAGCGACGACCACCTGTGTGCTCATTAAGTGGTCAGAGAAAGAATTTCAATCCACGCTCCCCACGCGGGGAGCGACTTCATCTCGCCATCCTCCGAGGTCACGCTTTTGAGATTTCAATCCACGCTCCCCACGCGGGGAGCGACTGCGCCCGTCAAGCTGATGCCACAGCCTATCGAATTTCAATCCACGCTCCCCACGCGGGGAGCGACCTATCCTTGGTTCCTATGTGTCATCTATCCAAATATTTCAATCCACGCTCCCCACGCGGGGAGCGACGCAAGGGCTCCTCTATGCCCATCTGGTGGGTTGTGAATTTCAATCCACGCTCCCCACGCGGGGAGCGACGGTGCGAGCCTTGAAGAGGTCGGGCTTATCTACGGATTTCAATCCACGCTCCCCACGCGGGGAGCGACGCTACCGAAGATTAAAATGATCACAGGCAAAATATTTCAATCCACGCTCCCCACGCGGGGAGCGACTCAGGTATTGCAAATAAACCAGTGGTATTTACTGATTTCAATCCACGCTCCCCACGCGGGGAGCGACTCAACTCGGCCATCTTATAGCTATCTGTTGCTACATTTCAATCCACGCTCCCCACGCGGGGAGCGACGCATTCATGGCTGCACGCACGATCCTCTCACCTTCATTTCAATCCACGCTCCCCACGCGGGGAGCGACCTCGCTAGCAGGTGGGGCGTAGGTATGCTCCCGTTTATTTCAATCCACGCTCCCCACGCGGGGAGCGACGTGGTCACAGGTGACGTGGATGACCTCACGATGATTTCAATCCACGCTCCCCACGCGGGGAGCGACTGTGGGGGCATCGCTCAAAGGTTCTGTGCTAAAAATTTCAATCCACGCTCCCCACGCGGGGAGCGACGTCCGTACACAAGAGACATGTCACAATCTTACTCAATTTCAATCCACGCTCCCCACGCGGGGAGCGACAGCGGAATTCTCTGAATTTCTACAATAAATTGCCTGAATTCCGCAAGATAATGGTCAAAAATGACCTATCGACCCTAGCTTACACCCACTCGGCACGTGAAATCGCTAAAAAATCGAGCTTTTAAGGTGCGAGCCTCACACGTAAATAACCTACAGCTTCGGTTTCGCACTCACAAAATCAGCGGGTCTTCCAAATTTATCGTTGCCTTGGCTCCTACATGCAAAACCTTGCTCCGATAATTATTGCCTAAAAAGTAAAGCCTGAGACTGTCTTCGGCAGGATCAATCATGCAGGTCAACTCATGTTGCAGTTTGCTCAGTTGCACTGCATCTAGCACACACTCAAATACCGAGTTTTGAACACGCTGCCCAAAACTCTCACACTTCTTGGCAACACGAGTCAAGCGACGTTTACCTTCATGCGTGACCGTGCTAACGTCATAAGTGATAAGAACCAACATACTGTCACTTCCAAAGAAATGGTGGGTATTTGTCTAAATCTCCGCGGATCGTCCGAGCCAGTAGTAAAGCTTGAACATGTGGTACTAGCCCCCACTCCAATTTCTCACGAAGATACGGATGAACAATGGCTTCATGCTTACGGTTTTGCCACGAGTTGAGAAACCGTTTTCGCCCGTTCTCAGTAAGCCTCACGGCTCCACCCTCAGCCCTGTCGAAGTCAGCAGAAGTCATTTCTGCACGATTGATTAGTGACAATACGAATCTATCAGCGACCGGGCTGCGTAATTCCTCCATCAGGTCAAGTGCCAGCGAGTGGCGCCCTGGCCTATCGCGGTGCAAAAAGCCCACATAGGAGTCAAGTCCCGCCCCTTCCAGTGCCACCTGACAATCCCTCCCCAACATCGCATACGCAAACGAAAGTAAAGCATTCACAGGGTCAACGGCTGGTCTTTTCTGCCGAGATTTAAACTGGAAGAACTCCTCATTCCGAAGAATAAGCTGTCCGAATTGCTGAAAATAGACTGCGGCGGCATTCCCCTCTACGCCCCGAAGTACACCGAGGTTTTCACATCCGAACAAATCAGCGATCCCAGAATCAATCCTTCGTGATGCTGCTTTTATTTCTTCAACATTAACCCTTAACGGGTGATCCCTGCAGACACGCTGGAGCACCCATTTCGAATTGTATATTTTTCCGAAAACGAACGATTTCGCATATTCGCAACTTTTATGTTCGTCATCAGAAATTCTATACTGCTGTTTGCGAAGAACAACATTGCCACGCGGCTCCCCAACTACTCTAGCCAAAAATCTTCCACTGCCAGCAAGAAAGGTGAGTCCCACCCCGCGTTCCGCACAAGCCCCCATGAGGGCTGGACTGACTCCTCTGTATCCAAATACAACGATCCCTTCCAAATTTATGAAAGGCACTCGAATAAGCACACTGTTATCTGCCTGCACCACCACAGTTTCGCCTTCAAGCGCCAGATAACAGTCTGGTCGATTCACATATAGAGTGTTTAAAAGTCTGCGCATACTTAATCTTCGAGATGACTTTTCAGATAGCTCTCCACCGATTTGGCACGGGCAAGACTTGGAAGACATGCCTCGACAAGCGAACACCTTCTACAGCTTGGACTTGATCGCACCTGCGGAGTATACCGCTTTTTGAATATTTCATGCATTTCAATTACAGCGTGCCTGACTGATTCTTTCAAATCCTCCGTGAACTCTACAACCTCTCGTCTCCGAGTTTCACCATAAAAAAGTGCCCCGGTTGGAACCGGGCAACAGAGCATCTCCTCCAGACACATTGCCTCAGCACACAGCTGAAGACGATCACAATCCGAAATTTTTGTACGCCCACGCTTATATTCAACTGGATAGGGAGTGTACGTGCCCGACTTTCCAAAAATCGACACACCATTTTCGTTGGGAAAAAACTCGACCACATCACAGGCACCAGACAAACCAAGAGATCGAGAGTGAACACGTAACTTCCTGGCAATCAAAGTACCATTACGGGATTCACGCAAGTTCTCATTGTGCGTTTTCTCGTGGAGAATGGATCCTTGAGTGGTAAGCAGATTCTCGACCCAAGCTTGTTCAATGTGGATCAAGGCCCACTGCCGTCTACAAAAAGCGAAGTGCTGAATCCCGGACAACAGAAGATACTCTTCTTCATTGTCCGGGATTACAGCATGCATTTTATTCGCCATTCAGGATTTCAGGACTCAGATCTTCAAGGTTGTCGACACTAACCTCCGGGAGTGTCCCTCTACCCAGATCGGTCACCTGAACACTTCGGTGTACTTTTGTAGAAGAATACTGACCGGATGGGCAGTTATGCTCCCACCAAATTAACTTCACAACCTCCATGCTGCCATCAGGTCTGGCTGAAGAGGAGTCGTTAATAAAAAGTGTGCGCAATGCTTCTTTAATTTTATCTGCATCCTCTTGGCTAAACCCGGTCCTTTCTGCCAGCTGACAGTTAATGCTTCCATAAGTGACGTAGACACCGTAATCAACTTGGTGCTTCATCCCCATAGTGTCAGTTGCTTTCTTATCCGGATCCTCCTTGTTTGTCTCCAGGTTGACACTTTTGGTGATCTGAATGCTGGTCACATCCACAGGATTTTGACTATATGCGGAATGAATTGAAACCGGTCCTCGAATCCCGATAGAGACCGCGTTCTCGCCATCTTTTTTTTTGCCAAATGCAAACACTTGCCCAAACGCTCGCACATCCAGCCAAGTTTCACAGGCAAGTTTCGCCTGCTCTTCGCGGTCTTTAGTTTTCTTAATATTTTCGCGTGCATTGAAGCGCTCTTTAAGGCCTCTGAACTCGTCTGACCGTCGATCGTCAGACTGCACAAATATGGCCTCATTCGTATCTTGAAGCCGATTACGAATCTTACGCTTAAGGCAGACATCCGATACCTCGCCGAGACCCTCGTAATCAGTGCGTGGGCGGTTTCCATTCAGTGGATCTCCATTTGGATTTGCGTGTCTCACTGTGAAGACAAGGGCAAAATCAATCTTATTCTGCAAGGCTGCCATCTTCGCTCCTTTCGTTATTTACTGAATGCCTCAATGCATCGCGCTGGGTAAAAAATCCCAAAAGGTACTTGCCATCAAGAGCGCCCCGTTTCTCGTAATCACCGGGCTGGAATAAAGACATTACTTGCCCAATTTGTGTCAAGTACCCATCAGCACCGCCAAGCTGTTGGATATATGGCTGCAGCTGACTAAACAAAAGAGTCCAAGTTCTGAACGGACGCTGTGAAAACGTATTCATGTAACGCAAGGCGTTCGTAGCCCGCTGTTTCTCAGTGCCGCCACGTTTATATGTGGCTGCAGATTCAATTTTATCGGCAATTGCCAACAGTCGGCCATATAGATAGTCGCGATCCGTTCTATCTAGCTCAAGTTTCACGTCAAATACCTCTTTCTTGCTTGAGTCTACAATTTGTTTTCGGACAAGCGCACAGGTTACCGATAAATCTATCTCCCACTGCCAATCCACAACAGTAGAGGCTGAAACGCGCCTGACTGCTGAATTAACAAGATTTTGAGGTATTTTTTCGCCTCCAAATATGCAACGAAGAATGGTATATCGCGTATATCGCGTTGCTTTCTTAATCCTGTTATAGGATTGATCTGAGTTCCTCCGGGGCTTGCCAAATGCGGCAGAGACAATACTGTCAACCGAGGGGGGGCCGACAAATTCCATGCGCTGTTTGCGTTCAGAATCTGCGGGTTTTTGAATTTTCCACTGGCATGCCTCATGCCATGCAGCAATTCGCTCCAGATACTCACCCTCGGCCAGCTCTGTGTAGAAAGTAACAGCCATGCGCCCTTTTGTAGGGGCATCTTCTGCCATGATCGCAATCCGCCGAGAATGATCACTCAGCCTGTTCAGGTCACTAGACCCATTAAGAGCCCGCCTCAATGACCAAGCATACTCAGAATCAACTGCAGCCGATGCTTGCTCAATAGGGTCACTGGCATACTGCGAGCTAGAGTACAAGCTGACAAAAGCATCTTCGGTTGTCCTGCCGTCTTTCTGCCACGGCAAAACATCTGGTAAATCGTCAATTGCCCAAGCAACTATCGCCTGTTCACCACACCTGTAGCCTTGTTTCGCTATCAGCCACCGGAGAGCATGATGCGCCTTCTGTGATGCTTCATATCCTATTTCGCCCGCAGCCTCAGTATCTTTACCCCCGTAAGTGAATCCGCTTGAGTCATTATTCGAGATCAGTTTTGCGGTTGCCGATTGAGAATTTAGGTTTTTCGGATGCCTTGTTGCTACAAGCTCCACATGCCCAGTTGCCATACATAACCTTTGCTCTGAAAGCGTTGAGCAGTAGTAATTCAGCCAGGATTGTTGCAGTGATGTATCTAGCCATAAGGCAGATTTGGAATCGCCTGGCTCCTCCACTCTGAATCTAATCCCTTTTGCAGCCTCTTTTTTCCAGTCAGATTCAATTTCGCTCCAAGTTGACAAAGTCAAATCAAGAATTTTCTCCCGCTGCAAATCGCTGAGAAGCGTTTTTTGGGCTATGTACCCATGCACAGCCTTTATTTTGGGCAACGCGCCAGGGGAATTACTCCACTCAAGCAGCGCCTTAAGATAGCTCTCGTGACTTGCTTCTGCTTTGCGCCGCGCTTTAAGCAAGCTCTCCTCTTTTGCTTTGTACTGCTTTTCTGCTTCGTGCTGCTTTTCAAAGAGATCTTTCTTTTCTTCATCACTCATAACAGTAAGATTGTCAAGAAATTTTTGCGCGTCGCCAGCTACGTATTCCAACTTGTCAAATAGTGGGTGAGCAACTGGCTTGCTCGTGCGTGCCTCAGATTCCTCTGTGCATGGAGCGCAAATTCGCTGATCATTGGCTGATGCCGCCACAAAGCGACCCGTAGAATCAAGAACCACCTCGATACCTGTTTTGATTGTGGTGTGCCCTAACGGAAGAAGCACCAGTGGGTCCTCGCTGTCAGACCCCGGTGGAACAATCCCAACAGCAGCTTGACAGGCATCATAAGTAGCGCAGAGAGCTTGAAACCAGCCCATTTCACTCACCGGCCCTGGCGATCACTTTTGCGGGCTCCAGCTTGATCGGTTCTGAAAACCCAGAACTTGATTCGAATTGTTTAGGTTTCATCTCCTTGATAACCGACCGCAGCTCTGAGGGGATGTGACGGGGATCAGTAAATTTCACCACACCATCAACCATTAATGCACGCCAGAAGCGGCGAGCCATCTGATCACTGCCCACCTCATCCGGATAGTCAAAACCGTGGAACATGATACCCATATCCCATTGGCCATATTGGTCGTAAAAACCATCACCTTCGCCAAACACACACGGGTCAACGTACCCCTGGCATTCTCGTGTTCCAAGAAATACATCACGTCGGCCACCACGTTCGATCATGCGTTTTGCAATGTTGTGATGCTTGTGCTCGTTGCGGTCTTGAACAAGCTCGGGACGGTGCTCGTTCCACTCAAAGTGAGCTTGAACTTGATACCTCACATCTCGCAAATATGTATAGCTGGACAGATCATTCCCACCAGAATACTTGATCGGGCGAATACCTTTTGACTCAGTTTGGACTTTGTTCATGATCCTCATTGCGTCTATATACCAAATAAAAGTGGGTCTCCAGTAAACAGACTCCAGTATCCCTTTTAGCGCCTGATACGTAGGAATCGTATAGCTGAGCTTCTCGCCTCCCATTCGGGTAATCGGATCACTGAATAGCGCATATCTGCCATACACGACAAATTCGACAGTATTCCTTTGCTGCACTTATCCCCCTTTCTACGCGTAATAGAACTCCGGCTTACCGTCCAAAGCTAAGCCTAGTTCTGGATCATAAAAGCTGAGGCTCAGCACAGTGAGATCGCCTTCAGACGACAAGCCCCCTTGCTGCTCAAGCATGCCCCTTTGATACTCGTAGACATTAACTGTAAAGTGTGACAACTTTCGCAGAATCGCACCCTGTTCTTTCAAGTCTCTAGTGCAGGAAAAACTTTTGACTAATTCTTTGGCCTCCCCAAAGGGCACGATAACGCTTGTGCCACCTGGTTCGATAACGTGGAATGCATCCCCAGCTGTTCGAAATGCTTGCCGAACCAATGGTTTCACCGTTGCAGATCGATTTCCGTATGCCCCTACCCCTTTACAATTGCATCCTAATAAATCGACTGCGGTCATATTTCTGCCTTGATCGCTGATAGGAAAATCAAGAAGCCCCAAATTTCCATCTCTGTGGAAAAAGTATTTGTAGTATCTCGCTATCATCTCTGGAGCTAATGGATTAGCCTCCTCCTTGGCGGCTTCCCGTAAAACTCTCGCAGCCTGCTTTGCGCCAAATTCGATATCAGGAAGATGCCTCAAATTTTCATGCTCCAATTTCACGACAAAAACTTCTCGTAGGTCTGGATATTCCCCATTTCGGTTACAGCGACCCGCAGCTTGAGCAATACTGTCAAGTCCAGCCAATGCTCGGATAACACACCCGAAAGACAGGTCGACACCAGCTTCAATTAGTTGAGTGCTGACGCAAATCACTCCATCCACTGAATCTTTTAATGGGGCAATAACAGCCTTGCGATGCTCGGAACACATGTTGGTGCTTAAATGAGTCAAATCTGGCTGAGAATCTACCGGGAGCTGCTCTACGGCTTCTTTGAGCGCTTGGAAAAGTTCGCGTGCCTCGTTTTTTGTATTTAGCACAACGAGGCAGCTGCCTTTTGCTCTCCATTGTCCAAGCGTTAAGTCCCGAAGCTCATTAGCACCCATGGAATAGCGTCCGGCATCGGTTAGATCGACGAGAACAGTTCGACTGAAGGCAGCGAACTGTTCTCCGGATGCGCTTGCCAAGTCTGGCTGAGCAGAGAGACGAAGCGCACGCCCGGTAGCACCTACCTCTGGCTGCGTAGCTGTGCACACCACAACCGTACTTCCCCCGACTGTAGCAAGATAATTGATTGCCTCGTTAAAGAGGCTGCTGCATTTCACCGGAACCGCTTGAGCCTCGTCAACGATAATCACCGAATTCAGCATGTTGTGGAGCTTTCGCAGCTTGCTCTTTTTTGCGGAGTAGAGGCTTTCTAAAAACTGAACCATCGTCGTGATGATGATGGGACTACTCCAGCGGCTAGTCAGTAACCGATATGTTTTCGCGGCTTCCTCTTCATCCGAAAGCAGAACGTCTGAGTGATGCTCTAGAATCGTCTCAGAACCCTCGTCGCATCCCAACGCCTCTCGCATTCGGCTTGCTGTTTGTTCCAGAACTGAAAGATACGGAATTACGAGGATAACGTGATCAAAACCGTACTCTTCTGCATGGGAGAGAGCGAATCGCAAGCTTGAGAAGGTTTTGCCACCGCCTGTAGGAATGTCCAGGCGAAAGACCCCGGGTGAACGCCCAGATGCAGCCAGGCACTCGGTGGAAATGCGTGCCCTCAGCGCGTCAATCGGCGAGTCGGCAGCAAACCGCTGCAAGTGCACTTCGAGCTGCTGCCGCAACTGACTCCACGGTGGTGGCGGAGGTTTCTCCAATGGGTCGAGACGACAGTCAAAACAGTAGGCACCGAACTGATCGGCATCTACAAGCGCAGAAAACAATGATTTGATTAGCAAATGCAGAGCAAAAGGCGCATCCAGTTTTTTTTGCTCACACCGTTTGCAAAAATCATCTAGCTCCAAATTCGCAGCCTGGAGCAATTTCTCGATGTCTACTCGCACTTCTACTGCAAAGGCTTGAACTACCTCGTCGTAATTCAAGCTCTCTTCAACAGAGCTAATTCGCGTAAGAAGTGGCGTGTTGCCTTCTGGAGTAATCCCATCTACAAGCGCTCCATGGTGGTTGGCCACGCACATCGCCACAATTTCTCCGATCAACGGATGAATTTCAGCAGTTTGCGTAACATCGTAGGCATACTTAGCTCCCTGAATGGCATGGATCACCGATCCTCGCCGAGCCGTTTCATTTAACAGGTAATCAACAAAAGCTTGCTGAAATTTTCCGGCATCGTGCAAAAGTCCAATCAGGCGTGCCGTTTCAGGCATTCCACACTTGCTCCCGAACCTAGCAGCCAGTTCGGCGGTCTCGCGCAAATGTTGCACGGTAGTTTGTCGGCGATTATCCTCGGCTTTCCTTGCCCAGTATTCCACTCAACAAAACACCCCTCTTCCAGTATCACACCTTCAGGAAACACTGCCTGAAAGGCGCTCGGGTACGCTTCTCTTGGTCTGAGCAAAACTTGAGCCAGGAATTTTGTGTTGTGCCCTCTACCGCTCCTTTGCCAACGCCAGCACACAACACACACATGCTGCCGCCAGCGCTGCAACGATAACCCAGACCCCTAGCATCGGGGCGAGCACAACGGTTCCGTGGTCAACTGGAGCGGTGAAGAACACGCCGACGGTCGCTCCTGCGCTGACAAGGGAAAGCGCGAATGAGATGCTCGGCTTGCCAAAAAAGACCAGCACCCCGGCCAAGATAACCACGCCGACTGCGGCCAGGGCAAAGGCGTGAGGGACATTAAGCCTGCTGTTTGCCAGCTCGACAGCGCCAGTATAGAGACTGTCGCTCCAGGCAGCCTCGGGCGGCGACGTACGCGTGTAGCGGAATGATATCGGCAGGAACATGAGAGCCAGCGCTACAACCTGGCAGGCAAGAGCCCCCAGCCTGAAGCCGCCTCCGGGCCCATCTGCAAGCCGAGCAAACGCGCTCGCTTTCCCTCGGCGGGCTGGCTCTGGTGTGTTCGCATTGCGGTTAGCTTTGCCCATGCTTCTTGTTGTGCTCCTTGTTGCGTCCCTACTGCTCGAGATAGGTGTGTGCCACGCGCCATTGCTCAACCTTGATGGGAACCCAGATGGCGTAGATGCCGAGGGTGACGACCGAAAGCAGCCACCATTTGATCCACATGCCGAAGAGTTGGTGACCCTGGCCGTCGAAGCGCAGGCGCTTCCCGCTTACGATGGTGTGCTCGATGCGCCAACCGTACTGGGCGCAGGTCATCCATGGGTATGCAAGGCCGAGCGTGATTAAGTTCACTGTCCCGGTCCAGATAAGCAGCCAGACGTAGCTGAAGAGCCCTGCATCGAACTTCGAGTTATGGTTCGGCATCCTTGTCTCCTTTGCGTATCACGGCCTCGCGAGCTTGTTCGGTGCCCGGCTCGCGCCCGCTCAGAACCTGGCTGGCGCTTTCCCTTGAGGCCTGTTTGGCACTCGGCCTGTTCCTCAAAATATACCGCATTTTGCAGGCGCAGCAGGCTCCGTTGGACGGTTTTATGGATATTTTATGCGAGCGCTCGGCGTGCGGTGGATCCTCAGCGTGAGGTAAGCGCTCGGCGCACGGTGCCCGTGTCCGGCGTGCGGTATCGGGCGGAGCGTACCGTGCCACGTGAGGTGGGCGTTCAGCGCGCAGTATCAAGCGAGCCGTTCGCACTTGCCTCGGCGCTTAAATCGAGCACCTCGCCGCGCTGATACCGGTAGTGGGCAGCTGCCGCGATCATGACGGCGTTGTCGGTGCAAAGCTCGAATGGGGGCACGCTCACATGCACGCCGAGCGGCTCGATCGCAGCCCGAAGCGCCTTGCGAAGCTCGGGGTTTGCCGCAACTCCCCCGGCAAGGCAGAACGTGGCCGCACCCGTCTCCTCGACCGCACGGGCGGCCTTTGCCACCTGCACGTCGATGACGGCCGCTTGGAAGCTGGCGGCCAAGTCGGGCAGGTTTATCTCGGCACCTGAGGCGTGCGCATGGCGGATGTGGTTGATGACGGCGGTCTTGAGCCCCGAGAGCGAGAAGGCGTAATCGCCGCTTTTGAGCATCGCACGCGGGAAGTCTATCGCCGTCGGGTCGCCGGTGGCCGCAAGCCGAGAGAGCACCGGCCCACCCGGATAGCCGAGTCCGAGCACCTTTGCGACCTTGTCGAACGCCTCGCCCGCCGCGTCGTCAAGCGTTTCGCCGAGCGTTTTGTAGATGCCCCACTCGGGCATGTGGACAAGCGACGTGTGCCCACCGGAGACCACCAGGGCAACAAGCGGCGGCGTGACGCGGGGATCCGCGAGCACGTTGGCGAAGATGTGGCCCTCGAGGTGGTTGATGCCCACGAGCGGCAGCCCCGTGGCGAGCGAGAGCCCTTTCGCGTATGAGAGCCCCACCACGAGCGCCCCGATGAGCCCGGGCTTCTGGGTGACTGCGATAGCGTCAAGCGCCGAGAACGGCAGTGCGCCTGCCTCATACATCGCCTCCTGGATGACACCCACGATCGCCTCGGTGTGCTTGCGGCTGGCGATCTCGGGGACGACCCCGCCAAAACGGGAGTGGGAATCGACCTGGCTCGCAATCACGTTCGACAGCAGTTCACGCCCGTCGCGCATGACGGCGGCGGCGGTCTCGTCGCAACTGCTCTCGATGGCAAGGATGAGCCCTGTGGCGTGCGCGGGGCGCTCGACGTGCGCGGTACGTGCGGGGTGCTCGGCATCCTTAACGTGCTTGGTGTACCCGGTGTGCTCAAAGTGACCGGTGTGCTCGGCGTGCCCGACAGGGCCTCGCATGATGACGGCATCCTCACCGTTATCGGCGTAATAGCCCTTTCGCATGCCGACGGCGCTAAGCCCCTCTGCCTCGTACAAGGCGATGGCGGCCGCATTGCCCTCGCGGACCTCAAGCGTGAGGCTTTTTGCCCCCAGGCGGGCTGCCTCGGTTCTCAAGCGTGCGAGCAATGCGCGGCCGATGCCTTCCCCCCGGCGGTCCGCACGCACCGCAAGGCTCATGACATGCGCTTCGTCAGGCATCGCGGCAACCCCGGCATAGCCGATAACACCCGAGCCATCGACCGCAACAAGCCAGCTGCGGACGGGAGCTGTAAGTTCGTCGATGAACATGCTCGCGGTCCAGGGGTCAGAGAACGCCGCCTGCTCGATCGCAAGCACCGCTTCGATGTCGTCGGGTGTCATCGGCCGGTAGCCGACCTGCGACGGTGAGGCTGCGGCCGGTGGCGAAGGCATGGCCGGTGGCGGGGACGCTGCTGCTGGCGGCGGAGTCGCGGCGGTCGGCGCGGCGGTCGCTGCTGGCAGCGGGACTGCGGTCGGCGCGTCCGGCGGCGCACCCGCCCGGGCGACTTCGGCCTCCTCGGCATCTGAAAGCCTCGTGTACACAGGGAGCACGAGCGCCGGATCACCCAGACCCGCGGTGCCGTCGGCGCGAGCATCCTCAAACGCGGCAAGAAGCGCAGCGCCATCCGGTGCCCACAGTTCGTGCGGCGCAATCGTGAGCAGGCCGCCGAGGCTTTCGGCGAACTCCTGCGCGTACTTCGCGAGCCCGTTACCGGCCGCAAGGATCGGCTCGCCGAGCACCGCCCACTCGCGAGCAACTGCAAGCGGATCGGCCACGCGATACCCGGTTATGCGCGTGAGGCTGCGGCCGTCCTCGGCTACGCGGAAAAGCGCCGGGTAGACCTCGTGGCGCATGGCATCGCCGAGCACGCCGATGACTGATCCGGATGCCAGCGGCGGAAGCGTTGCTGCAGGCATAGCGGTCGCCGGTACAGCGGCCACCGCCGCAGCGGTCGCCGCCACCGCAGGCGCAGATGCCGATGCCGGTGCAGTGGCCGCCGCCGCCCACACCCGCAACGCCACCGCATCGAGCGTGCCTACGCCGTAAAGCGGCACCCCAAGCCCCTGGGCGAGCCCTTTCGCCGCTGCGACTCCGATGCGCACACCGGTAAACGACCCGGGGCCGAGTCCAACGGCCACTTCGGAAATGTGAGCAGGCTCAAAGCCGAGTTCGGCGAGCAGCATCGCGATCCTTGGCAAAAGCTCGGCATTGGCGCGGCGCGGGGCTTCGACACAAAGTGAGCGCAGGATGCGTTGATCGCTACCCGGCGAACGGCTGCCTGGCGAACGCCGGCCGGCCTGATTTGCAGCCGCTCGACACTCCCCCAGGCCGATGGCAAGCACCTCGGTGGCAGTGTCGAATGCGAGCACAAGCCCGCTGCGCTCGGCCTCGCTCACTGGGCATCAATCCTGGCAGCCGACGGACAATCGCAACCGCCAGGCGTTTTGGCATCCGAACCGCTTGCCACCCGCTCCCATGCCCGCGCCCAGTTGCTCGCGAGCGCCTCGCCCCGCGACCCGATTGAGAAGACATTGATGCTCCTCTGGTGGTCACCGGTGATCCCCATCTCCACCAAGATGCCGCCGGAAGGAGCGGCCTTGGCAAATGGGTTCCTGCTTGCAGGAGCGATCTCATCAGGCCGATCCTCATCTGGCAGCACGGCCTCGGCAAAGCGGTCTCCCCACTCGACCACAGAGGCCCCGCCTGACTCCAGCGTGCCAAAGTAGTCGATGTCGATGAGCTCATCAGGCGACTCGAGCCGATACAGATCGAAGTGGAAGAGCGGGAGCCTCCCGCCCTCATAGGTGAGTAGGATGTTGAAAGTCGGGCTGGTGACGGGTGCCGTCACGCCGAGCCCCTCGGCTAACCCTTTGACGAACTGGGTCTTCCCAGCGCCGAGATCCCCAGCAAGCAGTACGACATCGTCGGCAATAAGCAGCGGCGCAAGGCTGCGCGCCAGTGCCCGCGTCTCGTCCGCCGACGTACTGGCAAAGGAGTGCGACACGGCATGGGCGCACGCCGACATCAGAAAAGCACTTCCTGGACGGATGCATCCAATGCAGCGTCCTCGGCGGGGTTGCCACCAGCGGGGTCGCCACCAGGGAAACCGCCCTCATGCACGCTGCTCCCGAGCACGCTGCCCTCCTCCTCGCCCACCGTCGGCAGCATCAGCTGGGCAAGTCTCTCGAAATCAGAGAACAGGATGTCGCGCTTTGTGCCGTCGTAAAGCGCCGCCGCCGGATGGTAGATGGGCAGCACGGTGAACCTGCCGGCCTGCTGCACAGTGCCCCTAAGCCGCGTGATCCCAAAGGTTGTCTTGAGCACGAGCTTGGTGGCAAAATTGCCGAGCGTAACGAGCACTTCGGGATCGATAAGCCTGATCTGCTCCCGCAAGTACGGCACGCATGTCTCGATTTCTTCTGGCTCAGGATCACGGTTGCCTGGCGGTCGACATTTGAGCACGTTGGCGATGTAGACATCCTCACGGCTGAAGCCCACGTGCGCAAGCAACTCGTCGAGCAGCTTTCCCGCAGCCCCCACAAACGGCTCGCCTTGAAGGTCCTCGTGCTTCCCCGGTGCCTCTCCAACAAACATCGCACGTGCGTGCGGGTTCCCCACACCAAACACGAGGTTGGTGCGCGTCCTGGCAAGCTCGCATTTCGCGCACCCCTCAACCTTGCCGCGCAACTCCTCAAGTGGCGATGCCCCTGGCTCTGCTGGCGAGCCAAACACTGAACCTGCTGCCAGGTTGGACGCTGGGGCTGCTGCTGGATCAGGTGCTTGATCTGCTGCCAGACCGGGCACCGAGTCTGCTGTCGAATCAGATACTGAGCCTGACACGAAACCTCCTCGCGTTATCCAAAAAGCAGGCAAAACTGTTCGGGCAGATTGTTTTTTGCAACAACGTAATACTAAAATTAAAATCGTGTTACTTACCGCTACTTTAATCTAAAATCGTGCTACACTTTCATCTGTGCAACACCCTCGCGATGCTGCACTTTCGCCTGCATTAGGCTTCCGTCTGTGCAACATCCTCGCGACGCTACACTTCCATCCGGCAACATCCTCACTGCACTGCACTCTCACCCACGCTACGGGTTCACGCCGCCCCACTTAAAGCCAGGCTGTGACCTCGTCGAGCGGTCGCCGAGCAGGCTTGCTCGAAGACTCCGCCGAGTAGCCGAGAGCCACCAACGCAACCGGCCGAAGCGATCCCGCAAGACCGAGGGCCGACGCGACGGACTCCTCATCGAACGCACCGATCCAGCATCCCCCAAGCCCGCGATCAACCGCAGCCAATAGGATACTTTGAACCGCAGCGGCTGTGTCCTGTATGCCGTACAGGCTCTCGCCACGATCCCCATAGCGCGCCGCGCACGCCCGAAGATCATAGGAGACAGCGATAACCGCCGATGCTTTGCTGACCCAAGGAACCGGCAGCGCCACCGAAAGACGTTCACGCGCCTGCTCGCTCATGACAACCGAAAAGCGCCAAGGCTGGATATTGCCTGCCGAGGGGGATTCTACTGCTGCCTCAAGCAGTGCGGTGATATCTGCTCGGCTGACTTTCTTTGTGGCGCTGAAATGCCGCACGCTTCGACGCCGTGCGACAACCTCGGCAAATTCCATGGACTCACAGCCTTTCTTCAGATTTTCTGCATCAGCTCGGATCTGCAGTTGCCCCGGCTGTCGTCTATTTTACCCAATGCTTTTGCTCATGGCTTTGACCCGGCAGCCGTCGGCAACAAAATTGCCCCTGCAAGCAAGACAGCCGCCCGCAAGATGGTAACCTATACGCGTGCGCGCATGTGCAGATGATGAACCGCTTCTCACGGGGGTCAGCATGTACGACCAAGACTCAAAGGGCTCAGGCAGCTCAGGCGTTTCGGATGAAGATATTGGCATTCGTGCGTTAAAGGTCAATCGCAGCAAAGCCGTGGAGCGCGTCATACGGCGTGTCCGCCAAAACCTCGGTGATTCGTGGCAGGAGCTTACTGCCAGCGAGATCGAGGAGCTCGAGTGGATCATCGGACAGCTGTGGTCTCATGTGAGCCGCACCGAATGGGAGAACCTCGCTTTTGGTCACATGGGCCTGGGCGATGTCATCAGAATGCTTGTGCTCGGCGATCAGCTTCGCAGGCGGGCGCAACCGTCTATCGAGATCCTCGGCGAAGCAAAAGAGATCGTGCGCAGAAAGCCCCGCGTGGTGGAGTAGCAGCGCGAACGGCGGCGCGGCGAGTCGCACGATACAACAGCGCAAGCTAAAGGCGCAGTCCGCTCAACCGGCCTCGTTTGCCCTACGTCAAAACCTCTGCAGACTCGCCGTTACGAGGCCCAGTACCGCCAGGCATGCCGACAGCGCCCCGCGCGCCCTCCGCATCCGCCGCATGCGCTGACAGCTTCTCTAGCGCAACCGCTACCAGGGCATGAGCACCATAGAAACATGGGATGCCGAGCGTATTGAACACAAGGGCGACCAGCAGATTAGACGGCGGTGCCCCGAGCCGCGTTATTGGAAGAGCCCATTGGGCGAAGTAGTTTAGCAGCGCAAGAACGCCAATCACAAGCGACGCTACCAGAAGCGGCACCTTCGACGGCATCTTTCCCGCCACTGTCAAGGCAATGAACGCCAGCAGCGCAACCTCAAGAAACAGCCCGACCAAAAAACTGGGATTGACTCTCGCCCCAACGCCAAAAGCCGGGACAAAAGCGATGGCGATATTGATCACCATCTTGACCACTATTGGAACGATCAGCAGCCTGATGTTTTTCTTGAGCACCGCAAGCACAAGAACAACGAAGACTATCCCTGGAAAAACACCCAAGAACTGCACCAGAAAAAGCGGATTGGCAGGAACAGCACCGCGGACAAGGGCAAAGACAGCAGGAAACCGCGGCACCAGCACACAAAGCACATTGAGCAGCATCACGCCAGCAGCAACAAGGGGCAAAGAGCTCCTCTGCGGAATGCCCAGTGCCGTCGCCTGACCCGCAGCCGTCGCCTGACCGTCAGATGCCGCTGTGCCATCAGCCGCAACTTCGACTTCCGGATCAGGGTTGAAGTGCTTGTAGAGCCTGTAGATGTCGTACACAAGCCAGAGCAGGCCGAACACCACCAGCGCAGCACTGCTGTTGGTGCCCCGTAAGACCATCTGACCGCTCAACCCGCCGATGATCAGCCCAATGCTGACAATAAGGCCGAATACCTTCCAGCCAAGCCCGCCGCCGCTTGCCCCCATTAAACCGCTTGGACCTTCTTCTTGGCCTCGATCTTCTTCTTGACCTTCTTCAGGCGGAAAAGATCCTCGCGTGCACGCTCATCAAGCGTTTGACTGATGTAGGCAACCTGCTCGCGAAGGGCTGGCACTGTGACCTGCTCCAACGCATTCACGCGGCGGTTCGTCTTGTTGATCTCCTCGCCAAGGCGTTTGAGGCGGGTCTCGATATCAGCGTACTCGATGATGACATCAAGTATCTTCTCAAAGCGCTCTGCGCTCTCATCGACCCGCGTGGAGATACCCGTCACCGAATAGCCACGGGTAAACGTAGTCCTTATGGGGCTTTCCCCCTTGGTCACAACCGGAACCGAGACACCCATGATCTTTGTGCCGGTCATCTCGACAGTGACCTCGCCTTTTGTGGCAAGCGCCGCCGAGCGCAGGGCAACCGGGCCATCGACCGCATGCGCAACGGCCAGCGAGTACTGCGCGTCAACGACCGTGCGCTGCAACTGCTCGGAGAGACGGAGCGTCCCATCCATCACAGACATGAACTCCATGAGCAAAGCGTCGCGCTTCTGTTTGAGCAGATCCATGCCTTGCTGCGCAAGCGTGATCTGCTGCTTGCGCTCAAGTAGCTCGGCCCGTGTAGGACGTACCTCCTCCATTGAGACGCTCCCTTAAGCGCTTTCAGCCAGATCTTCGCCCGGCCCCGCTTGCCCACGATGGCTTGGGTGGTACTTCTCTATGAAATCGCGAACACGCTTGAGCTCGCCCATCGGCAGACCCGCCATGAGATCCCAGCCGATATCGAGGGTCTCCTCGATGCTTCGACCCTCCTGGCCTTGGCCGACGATCCTGAGCTCAAAGTCATCAGCAAAATGCAGATAGGCGCGGTCGGTCTCTGAGAGTGCCTCTTCGCCGACGATCGCAACGAGTTTGCGCAAGTCGCGGCCTTGCGCATACGCGGCGTAAAGCTGGTTTGCAACCGCACGGTGGTCGTCGCGGGTCTTGCCCTCGCCAATGCCGAGGTTCATGAGGCGCGACAAACAGGGCAGCGCATCGATGGGCGGGTATACGCCACGGCGGTGCAGCTGGCGCGAAAGCACGATCTGGCCCTCGGTGATATAACCGGTGAGGTCGGGGATCGGGTGCGTGATGTCGTCATCGGGCATCGACAGGATCGGAAGCTGTGTGACCGAGCCCTTGCGCCCTTTGATACGACCGGCACGCTCATAGATCGTGGAAAGGTCCGTGTACATGTAGCCCGGGAAGCCACGGCGCCCGGGAACCTCTTCGCGTGCAGTCGAGACCTCGCGAAGCGCCTCGCAGTAGTTCGTCATGTCGGAGAGGACGACGAGCACCTGCATGTCCTTCTCAAACGCAAGGTACTCGGCGACGGTGAGTGCGCACTTCGGGGTGAGCAGGCGCTCGACGGTCGGGTCATCGGCAAGGTTCAGGAAGAAAACGACCCGCTCAAGCGCGCCGGTCTCCTCGAACTGCTGCATGAAGTAGCTCGACTCGCGGTGCGTGATGCCCATGGCACCAAAGACAACGGCGAACTCCTCGCCGGACTTGACCCGCGCCTGACGGATGATCTGGGCAGCAAGCTCGTTGGCCGGCAGGCCCGAGCCGGAGAAGATCGGCAGCTTCTGGCCACGCACAAGCGTGTTCAGGCCGTCAATAGCCGAGATGCCCGTCTCGATGAAGTCGGCCGGCTGCTCACGGGTATACGGGTTGATCGGCGCACCGGTGATGTCGAGGCGCACCTCAGGGATGATAGGCGCCCCCCCGTCGATCGGCTTGCCCGTGCCGTTAAGCACTCTGCCGAGAAGCTCGCTGGAGACATCGATCTTCGCGACTTCCTCTAAGAAGCGCACTTCCGTCTTAGCGACATCGATACCGCTCGTGCCCTCAAACACCTGGATGACGGCGGTGGAGCCTGAGACCTCAAGGACCTGGCCGCTACGGCGCGAATCGTCGGGCATTAAGATGTCGACGATCTCGTTATAGGCCACGCCTTTGACGTTTTGCACAAAGATAAGCGGGCCCGTGATGTAAGACAGCGTACGGTAGTCAGTGGAAAGCAGTGATCCGAAGCTTTTGATGGTCGCGTCGCTCATCGGCCTAGTACACCTCGATTCCAGAGATGTCAACGGGTATGGTCTCTACGAGCTCCTGCATGCGAGCGACCGCTTCTTCGTGCGGAGTCGTCTTGAGCACCGCTATCTGGTCACGTAGCGGCAGTTCCATGATCTGGCTCAGCGAGACCCCGTCATTTAAAGCAGCGGTGGCCGCATCGCTGAACGCCATGATCGTTCTAATAAGCCAGTATGCCTTCTTGGGTGGGCAGTACGCGTCCACATCGTCAAACGCGAACTGTTGCAAGAAGTCCTCGCGAAGCATACGGGCAACCTCTAGGATGACCTTCTCAGACTCGGGCAATGCGTCAGGCCCGACGAGCTGGACGATCTCCTGGAGTTCCGTCTCTTTTTGAAGCGTGGACATCGCCCGATCACGATACTCTGCCCAGTCGTCTGCGACATTGGCCTCATACCAGCCACGCACCTGGCCTAAGAAGAGCGTATAGCTCTTTGTCCAGCTGATGGCCGGGAAGTGGCGCCTGTGTGCAAGCGAGGTATCAAGCGCCCAGAATGCACCGGTTACCCTGAGCGAGTTCTGGGTCATCGGCTCGGACATGTCGCCACCGGCCGGAGAGACCGCGCCGACCATGGTAACCGAGCCGACCCGTTCGTCGCCCTCGGCACCGAGCGGACGCACGCGGCCACTGCGCTCGTAAAATGCCGCGAGACGTGTGGCCAGATAGGCGGGATACCCCTCCTCGCCAGGCATCTCCTCGAGACGACCGGAGACCTCACGCAGCGCCTCACCCCAGCGGGATGTGGAGTCGGCCATCATAGCGACGTTGTAGCCCATGTCCCGATAGAACTCGGCAAGGGTGGCACCTACGTAAATCGATGCCTCGCGCGCTGCAACGGGCATGTTCGACGTGTTCGCAACAAGGATGGTCCGATCCATGAGCGGGGCATCGTTGCGCGGGTCATCCAGGTGCGGGAACTCGGTAAGGACCTCGGTCATCTCGTTACCGCGCTCGCCGCAGCCGATGTAGACGATGATGTCCACATCCGCCCATTTGGCAAGCGACTGCTGGGTAACGGTCTTGCCCGTACCAAAACCACCCGGGATGATCGCATTGCCGCCAAGCGCAATCGGGAAGAACGTGTCTAAGATGCGCATGCCGGTCGTAAAAGGCGTGGTCGGGTCAAGCTTGTTGATGTACGGGCGGCCTTCCCGGACCGGCCACCGCTGTGCCAGCTTGACCTCTGTACCGTCCTCGAGCGTTGCCACGACATCGTCGACGGTGTAATCGCCTGCAGCAGCCACCGTCTTGAACGTAGAAGGCTTGACCCTGGGTGGCACCATCACCTTATGGATGATGGTCCCTCCTTCAGGGATCGTCCCCACGACAGTGCCGGGGCCAGCATCATCGCCGACGGCAACCGTCGGTGTGAACGACCACTTCTTTTCGCGGTCAAGCGCCGAAGCGACAGTTCCCCGCTCAATGTAGTCGCCGCTTTGCTCGGCAACGATGGGCAGCGGGCGCTGCACACCGTCGTAGATGGATGTGAGCAGGCCTGGGCCGAGCTCGACCATGAGGGGGCCTTCGGTCGACTCGACGGACTCGCCAACCTCCAGGCCGGAGGTGTCTTCGTATACCTGGATCGTGGCGGCATCGCCCTCAAGTCGAATGACCTCGCCCATGAGCCCTTCATCGCCCACACGCACGATGTCATACATGCGTGCGCCGAGCATGCCCTCGGCTACAACAACAGGCCCGGTGATCTTCGCTATTGTTCCCGCAATCATCTATCCTCGCCTCAATGTGATGTCGAACCCGATGGCCCGACGGATGAGCCGTCCAAGATACTCACGATGGTCCTCGCCGAACGCGAGCCGTTCCTTAATAGGAAGCGAGATCACGAGCGGCCGATAGATCGAGTCGATCCTTTTCTGGGTTCTCTCGTCTATCGCGGCCATCAGTTTTTCTGTAACAGCAATGATGCCGCTGTCTTCGTCGTCAAGCAGCCGGTTGAGCTGCCCACGAAGCTGGCTTTCGTGCTCGACAACCTCCACATCGACACCAGTAAGGCGGAAGCCGTCGGCATTATCCGGGTCAGTGAGAATGATGAGCTTATACAAGGATCAGCTCCCTTCTCGTCCTTTCCAACGGGATACCGACCTCTTTGGCCTTTGTGATGATGCGGATGTTGGTCACCTCGTTCTGTTTCCCCCACAGGTACGCCAACGGAATACCTACGCCAAGGGAATCAGTACTGCTCAAGGCAACCATTTTGCGCGTGAAATAATCCTCGAGCGCACGCTCGAACACCACGATCGAAGGATCTTCCGCATACTGGGAGGCAACACCCTCAAGCGCGGCACTGAACGGCGTGGACCTCAATGCCTCAAGAAGCCCACCGGCATCCGAGGCGGCAACCAGCTGCCCAAACAGGCTGACGCTGATCCCATCCCCGCCTGAAAGGAAGTACTCCTTTGCCGCCTCAAGAGACAGGCGGTCGCGAGAAGCACGAAATGCCGTCACCGTGTTCAAGATATCGATCTGCGCGCAGAGGAGCTTGCGGATCATAGCGTAGTTGCTGTTGCGCCGAGCAAGCCTTGATCCCGCCCAACCCGCGTAATAACGGTCAAGCGCGAGTTCGACATCGACAAAGTTGCCCGTAGCCTGATACTTCTCATAACCGTCGCGCAATGCGGGTGCCTGCGGCAACTCCCAGGTGCTTGCAGTGTCAATCACGCCAGAGACATCCGACTGCGCGAGCAGACCCGCCAGATCCACCGAGCCAAGTGCCCCAACAGGCATCAGGTTGCCTGAGATCTCGGCACTTCCCAGCCCATAGAGCTTGCCACGCAGGATCGTCTTGATGTTAAAGACATCCCATCTGCCGAGCATCGTGGCACAGATATCCTTGGCCTCCTGGTTAAGGAAACCGAATACCTTCTCATGTATGCGGATCAGATGCCGCTGCAAGGCATCAGAGACCTCGGCAGCCCCACGGCCATGGATCAGAACTTCCTCAAGATCAGAGGCATACTCCGTACGCATCAACTCCTGGATGAGCTGATGCATGCCGCCCGTCGCAATGAGGTGCTCAAACGCCTCGGCCTTGAGCAGACGCGAACGCATACCCCTTAGCCGAGCGTTGGGATAACCGTAATCCCTCGGCCCCACTATAGGCAGTTTTTCCTTCTGTGCGATGACCGGACTCATGCGAATACGATCTCCGCCACATCGGCCTGAGCCAGGCCACGCAGCTTCTTCAGCCGCTCTTCAAAAGTATTGCGACGCAGGACCGAGCCGTTGTTGGTCGCAACAATGAGGCCTCCGACCGTCGAAAGCCCCGGTTTGACCTCAGCGATAAGACCCTTCTCGGCAAGGACCTTCTTCGCAAGGTCTACGTCCGCCGGATCGACGAGCACCTCGAACGCGCCGTCAACACCGGATAAGGCCTCATCAGCAAGGCCGCGGAACATCTTGTCGTAATCGGGGCGCTTGCGCATCTCGGCCAGCGCACTTGCAGCCTCGGCAAAAACCTCGCTCACCACACACTCTTTGACGTTGGCAACACGCTTGCGAGCGTCAAGGCGCGCCGAGTTAAGGCTTTGCGAGTTACGTGCAACCGCATCACGCTCGGCATCAGCGACCCGCGTGTCACGGGCTGCATCCGCCTCGGATCTCGCACGTTCGACGATAGCCTCCGCGCCCTCTTGCGCATCGGCAAGCATCGCCCCTATGTCGCTGTCCGCCTGCTCTTCGAGCGCTCTGAAGATGTCTTCGAGTGCCATCTGCTGGTTCCCTTCCGCACGGGGAGAAGCTGGTGCTTACTTACCCTGCCCTGACACTAGCCGTTTATCATGATCGCGGAAACAAACCCCAGTAGGACGATGATCTCAGGCAGCGCCTGCAACACGATGATCCAGATGGGCAGCTCGGGACGCTCTGCGAGGGCACCGGCACCTGCGGAGCCGATCTTCGCCTGAGCATAACCAGCTGCCAAGGCCGAAAGACCCATGGCAAGGCCTGCTGCAACCGCCTTACCGACAGCAACCTGCCAACTTGCGTCCCCCGCTGCCGCAGCCTCTTCGGCAAACGCCAGAGCGGGGACAAGCCATGCCGAAAGAAACACGACGATACCAAACACTTTCCTTGCGAGCCGCTTGTCGATCATGCGCCCTCTTCACCTCCGGTTTTCCTAAACGGGCTGTACACCTTGCTTCCGGTCTCATAGAACTTCCCGTAAAACTCCAAAAAGACAAGCCGCAACGAGTGGATCGATGGGCTGAAAATGACAATCGCAAAGTTGAGCGCATGCAGTAACAATCCGACGATCGCCCCGCCGATCATCCCACCGACGCTGCCGCCCATTCCTGCAACGATACTGTTGACCGCATCCGCAAAGATAGCGCCCCCCAAGCCGACGGCCATGATACGGATGTAGCTTGCCATATGCGCCACGGACTCGACGAACTCGATGACCCCCATCACGCCGCCGCCCATGCAGGCATAGACGATGCCGCCGAGGATAACGACAATGCCGAGGTACATAAGGGGGTTGATGGCAGCGCCAAAAACCATAAGCGGGCTGTCAGCGAAAAGAGCTAGGCCAACAGCCGTCGATGCAACGCCGAGCAGGGCAATGAGGATGCCGATCTTCTCTTGCAGGTGATGGCCGTTTTTGGTCTTTATGGCATTCACAACGCCCAGGATAAGGCCAATGATAACGTGCACGACCCCGACACCGATTGCAAAGATCATGTACGGCATTACCTCATGCACGCGATGGAAGGGGGGATGCGCAAAGACCGGGAGCTTCAGGTAGTGCCCTCCCAGGTCACCAAAAAGCTCCCCGTATATCACGCCAAAGACTATGACCGAGATAGCCGGAAGCGTAAGGATCGAGGTTGCAAGCTTGACACCCTCGTTGTTCTTGAACTTGGCGCGCATCCAGAGTGCGATCCCAAGCATGACCGCACCGTAGCCGACATCCCCGACGATCAGGCCAAAGAACAGCGGATAGAAGAGGAAGATCATCCACGTGGGATCGAGCGTCCCGTACTTGGGCATCCCATAGACACCTACAAGCATCTCGAACGGCGAGAGCGTGGAGTTGTTCTTGAGCGCAACCGGTGTCTTGGAGTACTCGCTCTCTTTGATCTCGTGCTGTGCGACGATGACCTTTGCACCGAACTGCTTTTTGATCTGATCCTCAAGAGCCGAGACATCCTCAGTCGGGATCCAGCCGTCGATCACAAAGGCATAGTCGGTGCGACCGAACATAGGAATGGCCTCGGCCTCCGCACTGCGGTCAACGAGCGCGTCGCGCATCGCAACAAGCTTGACCGCCCAGGTGCTGGCAAGTGCGTCGAGCTTCTCTTGCGCAGTCCCAAGATCGCCCGACAAGGCCACCTTGCGGCTCTTAAGCTCCTTGTATGCCTTGTCAAGGGGCATACCCTCGAGCGCTTCCGGCAGCGTGACTTTTTTGGCGCGCTTGGGATTAGACTGGGCTTTTGAGAGAGCGGGCTCGCAGCGCTCAAGCAACGCGATCTCGGACTCGGCCTCTTCACACGTCGTCGTCAAGGCCGCAACGCGCTCCTCGACATCGCCGATCACACCGCCGATGGTGCCGACAAGCTCTCCAGGCTCAAGCCCGAACAACCGAACATACTCCTCGGTGACCAAACCCTTGTCGACCTTTGCCTTGTCGCAGTCGAGCGCTTTAAGTATCGAACACACACGGAGGAGCAACTCTTCTATCTGCTCTTTGTTATCCGCGTATTTTTCGTCGACCTGCATCTGGTCAAGCGGAGCTGATCCGCCCGAGGCCTTCTTAGACAGATCGTCAATGTGTAGCCGACCCTGGTCGTGGACCACGCCCACGACATCCTGGAACAACCCTTTTGGCCCGATGATCTCTACACGTACCATCGGCACGAGCATGCGTGCTCCTTCCCCGTCATGAGACCCCCATTGAACCTGCTCGCAAAAGCCGAGGGACCCACAGCCAAATCGATGGTTCAGACACTTGCTTGCAACTCAGGCACTTAGCCGCTCAGGCACTTGAAACCCGATCAAGCACTTGCGCTTCAGGCACTTGCGCCTCAGGCACTCACAACTCAGGCACTCACGACTCAGATACTTGCGACTGTGTTGTTCACCCAAGCGACAGCGCCAGACTTCTTCGCCTTGATCGTCTCCTCAAGCTTCGCAATCTCTTCATCGGTCTCGGATTTGATCTGGGCGATTTTTTCAGCCGTCTCTGCTTTTAACGCCTCGTCGCACTTTTTGATGAGCGCTGCCGCCTCTTCAATAGCAGACGAAGCCAAAGAGGCTGCCTCACGGCGTGCCTCTACAAGGATCTCGTCTGCCTCGCACTTGGCCGCAGCGACCTTCTCGGCAAACTCAGCCTCTTTCTCCCGGATTTTGTACAGGGGCGAGGCATCGTCCTGTTGGCCGGACTCAACCTTTTCTACAACATCGTCGGACACGAAAGCCCTCCCTGCGTAAAACGAAGACACGGACATGACACAAGACCCATGACGCAAGACCTAAAACCTAGCTTGCGACGTACTTTTGCGACACGCTTGCTTGTTCCTTGCTTGCCAATCAAAGCTATTCGGCAAGCGTGGAAAACACTCCTGCACGAATTCTACATGAAGAGCACATGGAATTGTGAAGCAAGTTGAGTAAATTGGTCAGATATAAGATTTTCGTAGAATGCCAACGGTATTGCAAGTAGCCTTGCAATGAGCCTGGCACCTGTTGGAGAGACGATAGAAGTGTGGCCTCGAATCACGGCCCTGGCCCCGGGGCCAGGGCCGTGATTCGGCGCGC
>WRDS01000022.1 GCA_009779675.1 Coriobacteriia bacterium | reverse complement strand
TCTGGCGGCCTGGCCGGCACTTATAAAATCACCCGAAGCGAGAGCGCCACAAAGAACGTCGACGTTGCCACGTACCACTACAACACTGTCGGTAGGATCGACAAGGTGACCGATGCTGACGGCGTGGGATACACAGTTGCCTATGACGGCTCTGGCCGGGTGCTGAACGTCAGCACTACGGCATCCACCCCGGTAGTAACGACATTCACTTATACGTCTTCAATGGTAACGGTATCGAGATCCGCAGGGGCGCTTCCTGCCCAGGTGCGCGAGATCAGTATCTCTTCGACACTTGGCAACCAGGCCACGTCAGTGATAGCCAAGGACTCAGGGTCAGCGACACATCCTAAGGTGACGTACACCTACGATGAGTACGGACAGCCTTGGAAAGCGGCGAGTCCGTCAGGGCAGGTGTCGCGCTCTGAAACCGATGGGCGTGGGAACGTAGTTGTCACAGCTGAAGAAAATGCGAGCGGAGCTGTTCTGAAGACCACTGAGGCGCGTTACGACCGCGACCATGTCGTCTGGCAGAAGGACGCGTCCGGGAACATCTCCACGTTCGCCTATGATGTTGCCTGGAGGCCTGCTGACAGTGCTGCTACCGTCTCGGGTAACAGTGGCGGCTCCGGGGCAGAAGTCGCAGGTGCGGACACCGCCTGCTCGACATATGACAGCTACGGGCACATCACCACCCAGACCAACGGTTCCTCTACAGCCTATAACCTGCTTAGGAACGGCACGTTCCACCTGAACCCACTCACAACCGGGAACGGCTGGGATGGCACGCGTGTGAACGCCATGTATGTCACATCGAGTTCCGATTATCTTGGAGGCCATGTCCTGTCGCTTACCAACGGCGGCTATCATATCTCTGACGAGGTTGCGGTGAAGCCGACCGACGTCTACACCTTGAGCGCCTGGGTAAGCGGCAAAGGGTCGTTCCTCATCCACGAATACAATGCGAGTCACACCCAGATCGGTTCTGGCACGACGGTGCTCGTTACCGAGCACTCGTCAGGCACTCCTCGACGGGTGGCGGCGACCTATGTCCCATCCTCCTCGTCAGTTGCCTACATCCGTGTGCGCCCGTCCGCCGCGTCGGTTACAGCGCTGCCGTTCCTCGTCGACAACGTTGCTTTCGTTGCGTCTGCAAGACTCACGCCCGATTCGCTTCTCGAGAACTCAGCAATGGAGCGGATAAGCAATGGGCACCCTCAGGCATGGGCACCTCGAGGTGGGACACCGGCGACTCAGGATGCGAGTACGGACGCGCAGGTCGTTGGCACTAAGTCAGCTCATATCCGCACGACGACAGCTACGAACTCAATGGGCTACTTCTATTCTGATACCATCGGTGTGCGTCCCGGCGAGAAGTATGTCGCGGCTCTCAGCGTGAAGACAGTGAAAAGCGTAGGCGGCGCGCACGCCCTCATGCGTTTCACCAACTCGAGTGGCGGGGTGCTTTCAAGCAACGACGTGAGCGTCACGGCAGAGCCCGTCATGGGCACGAGCGCATGGAGGCGCCATGTGGTGGCGTTCACGGTGCCTGCCGGTGCCGCCAACGTGCAGATGAACCTCTACCACGAGTACGGTGGTGGGGATGCTTATTTTGACGCGGCGACACTTTCGCCGCTCGCAGGCGCTGTCACTACTGTGTACGACCCCTCAAACACGTTTGCGACATCGGCTATATCCAACACGGGTGCCAAGACTACGAGTGTCTATGATGGGCGGGGACGAGCTACCGAGACCTCTGTCACGCCTGCTGGCGCAGCGAGTGCGCTTAAAACGCAGGCAATCATCTATGACGGACTCGACCGTTTGACATCGATGACTGTCTGGACAGGTACGAGCACGAGTGCGACTTCTACTGCCTTGTTCGCCTATACCAATGCCGGGCGGCTTACGAGCGTGACCGACCCGAGGGGTAACAAATCGTATCTTACCTACAACACAGCCGGGCAAACTGCCTCCGGCACCTCTGCAACAGGCATCCAGACAAAGACCGACTATGATGCGCTTGGGCGGGTCTTGAAGACCTACGTACCTGCCCAGAACATCACGCCGACCACGGTGCTTAGCGAGATTACATACGATGGTCTTTCGCGCCCGAAAACCACCACGTACAAAAGCACGAGCGGCACTACGGTCGCCACCCACACACGCACTTTTGATATTGAAAGCCGCGTGACCGTTGATACGCTCGCAGGCTCAGGAGTGCCAAGTGCAAGTGCGGAGAACACTTATGACATCCTGGGGCATCTCACCAAGCACTGGACGAGTGGCCCGGCCGGTACGATCTCGACCGAGGCCACCTACACCGTTTCTGACTTGCCGAAGAAGGTCACCCGGTCTGCCTTCGGGACGACGTGGACCGAAGAGAACACGTTTGCAAAGACCGGGGATCTGCTCAAGATGACGGTTGCGGGGAACACCTACGCTTTTTCGAATGCGGCACCAGACCTTTCGTCTGCGCTCTCAGAATACTCATATCAGACACGCACGTACGACATCTATGGCCGCGTAGGCTCGCTCTCGGTAGGGACAAGGAACGGCAGCGCATCAAACCGCCTGTACGACTCGTTTTTAACCTATGACAACAGGGGGAGGATCGGGGTCTCGAAAATTGAAGGCCCCGCCTCGTCGGACTCTTATACGGACGAATACACCTACTCAAATGCGGCTCAGCTGACCCAGTGGAAACGCGTGGGCTTTACCAGTACGACAACCTTTAACTATGGCTACGACAAAGCGGGGAACGTTGAGCAGGTGTCCGGTACGGGTTTAAACACCACCACGTATACACATGATGCTGACAACCGTCTGACGGCAAAATCCGTGGCCGGTGTCCCTGCTGCTGCCACCGCCTACACGAACGACATATACGGGCGCCGCACGCAGGAGACCTCCTCTGCCGGTTCGCGGACGTACAGTTACAACGCACTTGGTCAACTCAGCAATACGAGCGGTGGCGGCAAGTCAGCAGAGTACGCCTACGGCATCGACGGAATGCGCGAGCAAAAGACTGTGACCGAGCCAGGTGTGCCTACAAAGACCATCAAAAGTTACTACGATGGGTCGGAGCTTCAAGCGGAACTTGATGCTGATGGCACGCGCTATACATACGTTTGGGGGCCTGAAGGCACCCCGCTCTCGCTCCTCGTGAAACCCTCTAACACTCCCACCGAGACCTACAGCTACCACATCGATGCGGGCGGCTCGGTCATTGCGCTCACGAACACATCGAGCGCGGTGGTCGCCAAGTACTCCTACGACCCGTACGGCAATCCAACGTTCATTGGCGGCGCAAATCTAACGCTTGCGAACAGGAATCCTTTACGCTACCGCTCGTACTACTACGACACCGAGAGCGGCAACTACTACCTGCCGGCACGCTACTACAACCCGGACACTATGCGGTTCCTGACACCCGACCCGGCAGCAGCCTCGCCGGGCAACCCGCTCACGCTCAACCGCTACGCCTACTGCTTGGGTGACCCGGTGAACCTGGCTGACCGTGACGGACGTGAGCCCCATGGCTACAATATTCCTGACGGGTATGGCTCAGACGGCTATAACTATGGGCACGATGGGGATCACTCCTCGATGCAAGATGCCTATGCGCGGCATCGAAGTCGCAAGAGGTGGGAGGCCAAAAGGGACAGCCTTCAGCGCGAGGCGCGTAAGTATGAGAGGAGAGCACAGGCATACACGGTTGCGATAGAGGCATGTCGGAATACCCAAGTATTTCTGACCGTTTACGCTATGGCGCTCGGTGGGCTGTATGCGGCGGGCTTCACCGGTACGGAAGTAATATGTGGCAGGGCAGCTGAGGCCACAACCAATGTTGCTCAGGCAGTGGCAAAGACGGGGGGAAGAGGGCCGGTTGATGTAGGCAAGGCGGGCGAAGCGGCTGTTCGCAATGCGGTGGATATCGGAGACCGCACGCGTTTTCTTGTAGACGGGCGAACTCGCATCTCGGACGGATCCATTCTGACAACCGGCAAGCCGGGCATAGTAGAGATCAAGAATGTTGCAAGTCTTTCCTATACGCAGCAGCTCCGTGATAGTGTAAGCTATGCCACGGCCAATGGCACTGGAGTGGACCTGTATGTCAGAGAGAGCACCGCTTTGTCTGTAGGCACCAAACTGTCCGGACCGCTCCAAAGCGCGATTAACATCCGAACGTCCCGATAAACTTGCACTACATTCCTCAGTGATCCGCTAGCTAATCCAGCACGCAGGCGGATCCACAGCGTTTAAGAGTGCGAGTGTATACAAAATGCGTGCCCAGCTTGCTAACTGTTTAGCTAGCGCGGCAATAAACGAGGGGATGTCTTCGCATGGCATGGATAACGGCCAAAGAGCTGATGGAGAGGCAACAGGCGGATCCCGTCTATCAGGCGGCGATGGCCGAGCGCAGGCGAAAGGACGAGGAAGAGGCAGCGGAGGAGCGGCGCATACTGGCTCCTCTGATCCAGGATGTCCAGAAGGCAGGGTTCCCCGAGGTGGAGTCCGTCACGGACATGCTGCGCACCGACTTCGACCAGACCCCGCTCCTGCCGCTCCTGCTCGACCACCTGAAGCGGGACTACCCGTTTCGTCCAAAATGGGGCATCACCTTATTGTTCGGGACCAAAAAGGCATTGTTCGCCTGGAACGACCTGGTGGAGCTGTTCAAGGAGCGGATACCCGAGGGGCTCGACGGCCTTCATCTATACAAAACTGGCCTTGCCGCAGCACTCGCCGAGATGGCGGACAAGAAGCACGCCCCGGAACTTGTCGGGCTGGTCGAGGACAAGGGCAACGGACCATTTAGGGTGATGTTTCTCCCAGAGATCATGAGATACGTCCCTGATGCCCCTCAGCTTCTTGAGAAGTGGCTTGACGATCCGGAGCTTGCCCCAGAGGCAGAGTACCGCCTCAAGCTCTACCGCAAGCGGATGGCAAAGAAGGCCAAAAAAGAGGCGGAGGCTAAAAAGGGCAGGTAGCCGGGCAAATGCCTTCACTGCATACAGTGATCGAACGAATACCCCAAGAGCCAGCATGACTGCCAAGGCAAACCAATGAGGAGACAGGCAAAATGCCAAGCAATCTGAAGGCCAAAAGAGACATACTGATGCAGGAGGCAATTGCAAGAGAGCCGGGCATCATCAACGCAAAGAAAGTCATACTGAGGTACTGGACACTGCTTTTTGCTGCAAGAGCAGCCTTTTTGATCCTGGGCACTGTCTACGTGTTGAGCCGAGGGCTACCGATCAGCTCATGCGTGCTTGATTGCGTGGCACTGGCTGTAAGTGTTTTGTTTGCTTTCAGCATGTACCAGCAAGGCACTAAGGATGTAGCTTATCTGGCGATAGTGGGCGGCGTGCTCTCAGTGTTGAACCTGTTCGTAAGCAACAGTCCTATGCAGGTTTTTCGAGTTGGCGATGTGTTCTATAATGTTTATATCGGTGCCATGATTGTGGTGTCGTTAATCCAGATCGCATCCATGTGCTCGATCCTCTCAAATAAGGACTGCAAAACATATTTTGCTGAGACGGGAAGGATCAACAAGGCGCTAAAAAAGGGATAGGGTCTGCCGCTGCCGCCCAGTCGCTTTCGCCGCAAGTCTCAAACTTGCAGGTGAGCTTGTCGGCCATGCTATGGGCAGGCTTGCAAAACATATAGCCCATCCGCGTGAGGGAGGGTGCTGTAATGGCAGACAAAGTGTCGATCCGCTTTTTCGACGACAGGGAAGTACGCGCCGTTTGGGACGATGAAGGCTCCAAATGGTGGTTCTCGGTTATCGATGTTGTTGGCGTATTGCGCGACGAGAGTGATTACGAGAAGAACCGGAACTACTGGAAATACCTCAAGGCAAAGCTGAAACGCGAGAACAACCAACTGGGTAGTGTGACTACCCAGTTCAAATTCACTGCGCCCGATGGCAAGAAACGCGCCGCGAACGTCCTTGATTATGACGGTATAATCGAGCTTGCAAAGGACTTTCCGAGCAAGAAGGCAAACCGCTTTATCGAGTGGTTCACCTATAGCGATGAGACGATTGATGGCAAGAGCAAGTCAAAGGCGTACGCTCTTTTCGGCAGCTCATTGCTTGACACGGTAGAAGTCGGTACGGTCAAAGGGTTGCAGCAGATCCACGGCCATCTGTTTGGCGGGCTTTATGACTTCGCCGGACAGATCAGGACGCTCAATATTACAAAGGGCGGCTTCCAGTTCGCCATGGCGCGGTTCCTGCCGGAAACGCTGAAAAGTATCGAGAATATGCCAGAAGGCACTTTCGAAGAGATCGCGGACAAATATGTGGAGATGAACGTCACCCACCCATTCATGGAGGGCAACGGCAGAAGCATGCGCATCTGGCTTGACCTGATCCTGAAAAAGAACCTGGGATTGTGTGTCGATTGGAGCAAGATCGGCAAGAAAGACTATTTGGACGCTATGGAGAAGAGCGTTGCAAATCCCGCGCAGATAAAAGCCCTGCTCTCGTCCGCCTTGACGGACAGGATAAACGACTGCGAGATGTTTATGAAAGGCGTGGACTACTCCTATTATTATGAGCAGGAGAACGATATTACAGAAGGCGACGACGATGGCGTCGGCGGTGGCACCGGTGATGATGCCGGTGATGGCGGCGACGACGATGGCACCGGTGATGGCGGCATCAGCGAATGAAGTCCTAGCAAGACACCCTAAGGCACCTCATTGAGCGAGCCGGTGCGGTAGCCGTCAAGATCAAACGATGTCCAGGTAAAGCCCGCATCTTTGATCGCCGAGGAGATCTCGGTGCGCAGTTGCCATGCGCGCCCCATGTTCTCGGGTGCCACCTCAAGGCGGGCAAGATCCCCGTGTGCACGCACGCGCAGTTGGCCGAGGCCGAGGCCACGCAGGGTGGATTCGGCGTGCGCAATGCGCTTGAGCGCCTCTTCGGTGAGCAGTTGCCCGTAGGGGACGCGTGAGGCGAGGCAGGCCATCGAGGGCTTGTCCCAGTTGGGCAGGTTGAGCCCATGTGCGACAGCGCGGATGTCGGCTTTGGCCATGCCAGCTTCTTGCAGGGGGCTTACCACACCGTGCTCGGCGGCGGCACGGGATCCTGGCCGGTGGTCGGTCAGGTCGTCGGCGTTTGCGCCGTCTGCCACGTGCCCGAGCCCGTGCTCCTCGGCGATCTGCGTGAGGATGCCGAACAGCCTGGACTTGCAGTGGTAGCAGCGGTTCGGGGTGTTTGCGGTAAAGTCCGGGTCGGCAAGCTCATGGGTCTCGGCGGCCAAGAAGTTGAGGCCGAGCTGCTCGGCGAGTCCGATTGCGTGGGCAGTCTCCTCAGGCGGGTGGATGCCAGATACCGCGAGCACAGCCAGGTGCGCCTCGCCTAATGCCTCGCGTGCGGCGTAGGCGAGCAGCGTCGAGTCGATCCCGCCGGAAAACGCTACGAGCACGCTGCCGAGTTCCCGCAGGTAGCGCTGCAGAAGGCTGTAGCGTGCGTGCGCGGCATCGGGTGCGGGTGCGTGCGCAACGTCGGGTGTGGACACTGGTGCGGCATCGGGCATGGGCGCGTGCGCGGTGCTAGGATCCATCATGGGTTCCAATCGGGGCTCTCGCATTCTTGTAGTAGCCATTACCTCGGCAAGCTATCCGTGGCATTCTGCGCACGTCGACGCGCCTTTACGTCTCTGCTATACGCCTTACAATTATTGTATGACACGGGCGTTGCATGATAGGAGCAAAGGATGGGGATAACGACAAAAAACGGAGTCGAATTGACTGATGAGATGATGGAACAAATCGCTGAGGCATTCGAGTGCGGAGAGTGGCCGGGAAGCGAAAGCAAGATTGTGCAGGGTAGGCCGCTGATGCTTGGCGAGGAGTTGCAGTCAGTAACATTCAAAGTGCCGGTGCGCGAGGTTGATCTGGCCTAGCCCCGTACTGTCCCTTTTGGTTCTCTTCGGCTTTGGCGATAAAGCAGGCGCTAACGATCACATTCCGCTATCGGCTGCACTTCGCTATCGACCGTGCATATGTCGTATCATTATCGGTTGAACTGAATCTGTTGAACTGAATCACACAAAAACGGGATTACCCAAAAAGCACGGAGACGTTTTGGCCAGAATCGGGGCAGGCATGCGCATTGAGAGGTCTTAGGAGCCAAATGCCACAGGAATCCATCTCGATACGCGGTGCCCGCGAGCACAACCTCAGCGGCTTCAACCTCGACATCCCCCGCGAGAAGCTGGTGGTCATCACCGGGCTTTCAGGCTCGGGGAAAAGCTCGCTTGCGTTCGATACCATCTACGCCGAGGGGCAGCGCCGCTACGTCGAGTCGCTCTCGGCGTATGCGCGCCAGTTCCTCGGCCAGATGAGCAAGCCCGATGTCGACCACATAAGCGGCCTGTCGCCTGCGGTCTCGATCGACCAGAAGACCACCTCGAAGAACCCCCGTTCCACGGTGGGGACGGTGACCGAGATATACGACTACCTGCGGCTGCTTTTCGCACGGGTGGGCATCGCGCACTGTCCGATCTGCGGGCGGGTCATCGAGCGGCAGACCTCGGATCAGATTGTGGACCGGGTCGCCGAGCTTGCCGAGGGCACGAGGTTCCAGGTTCTGGCACCCGTGGTGAGGGGGCGCAAGGGGGAGTACGGCAAGCTCTTTGACGACCTCAAGCGCGAGGGGTTCATGCGGGTCCGCGTCGACGGTGAGATACGCAGCCTGGATGAGACGATCGCGCTGGAGAAGAAGCTCAAGCACGACATCGAGGTGGTCGTTGACCGGCTGGTGATGAAGGATGGGATCCGCACTCGGCTTGCCGACAGCATCGAGACCGCGCTGAAGCTTGCCGACGGGACGGTCGTTATCGCGATTACGGCTGGGGCCTCAGGGAAAGCCTCGGCTACCGAGGAGCTGGCGTTCTCCCAGGCGTTCGCCTGCCCTGAGCACGGTGGCGTGTCGATGGACGACCTCGCCCCACGCGACTTCTCGTTCAATGCGCCGTATGGCGCTTGCCCTGACTGCAACGGCTTGGGGAGCCGCCTTGAGGCCGACCCGGACCTGGTTGTCCCAGACGCATCCCGTTCGCTTGCCGAGGGGGCGATAGCCCCCTTCAAGCCGGGGATGAACTACTATCCGCAGCTTGTGGCCGCCGTTGCGGTGCATTTGGGCATCAGTACGGATGTCCCGTGGCGTCGGCTGCCTGCCGCCGCAAAAGAGGTGCTCTTAAACGGCCTGGGCGACACCCGGATACGCATCGATTACGTTACCCGTGACGGTCGGGAGACGCACTGGTACTCGCGTTATGAGGGCGCGCTTGCCTCGACCATGCGCCGTTTCGAGGAGTCCGAGAGCGAGAACGTCAGGAACAAGCTGCGCGAGTACCTTGCGGTCATCCCCTGCAATACCTGCGGGGGGGCGCGGCTCAAGCCCGAGATACTTGCGGTCACGGTGGGAGGCCGCAACATCCACGAGGTAACGGGCCTCTCGGTAACGGACGCCTTCAAGTTCTTCTCAGAACTCAGGCTTTCCGAGCGTGACGAGCAGATCGCACGTCGGATCGTCAAAGAGATCCTCGAGCGTCTCAGGTTCCTCGTCGATGTGGGCCTGGATTACCTGACGCTCGAGCGCGCAACAGCCACGCTTTCCGGTGGCGAGGCACAGCGGATCAGGCTCGCCACGCAGATCGGGGCGGGTCTCATGGGGGTGCTCTACATCCTCGACGAGCCGTCCATCGGGCTGCATCAGCGCGACAACGTCCGGCTGATCGGGACGATGGAGCGCCTGCGCGACCTGGGCAACACGGTCATCGTTGTCGAGCATGACGAGGAGACGATCCGCTCGGCTGATTTTGTGGTCGACATGGGGCCGGGTGCCGGCGAGCATGGCGGCAAGGTCGTATGCGTGGGCCCGCCGAGCAAGATCCTCGCCTGCAAGGACTCCCTCACCGCCGCCTATCTCTCCGGTCGCCGAGAAGTACCTGTCCCCGCCGAGCGGCGCGTTCCGGACAAAGGCTCGATAAGGCTTGAGGGGGCGACTGAGAACAACCTGAAGGATATCGACGTGGACATCCCGCTCGGGGCGCTCACGGTGATCACCGGTGTCTCCGGTTCGGGCAAGTCGTCGCTCATAAGCGACACGCTCGCGCCGATCCTTGCCAACAGGCTGCATCGCAGTCGCAAGCGCACCGGGTCACACCGCACGGTCAAGGGCATCGAGGCGTTGGACAAGGTGATCAACATCGACCAGGATCCTATCGGGCGCACACCGCGGTCCAACCCTGCGACCTATACCGGCCTGTGGGACGACGTGCGAGGGCTGTTCGCCTCAACCGCCGAGGCAAAGGTGCGGGGGTACTCCCCGGGCCGGTTCTCATTCAATGTGGCGGGCGGGCGCTGCGAGGCGTGCAAAGGCGATGGGCAGGTCAAGATAGAGATGCACTTCCTGCCCGATATCTACATCCCCTGCGATGTCTGCAAGGGTGCCCGCTACAACCAGGAAACGCTGCAGGTCACCTATAAGGGCAAGAACGTGAGCGATGTGCTTGAGATGACCGTGGAAGAGGCGCTGCACTTCTTCGGGAGCATCCCGCCCATCAAGCGCAAACTACAGACGCTTTTCGACGTAGGGCTCGGCTACATCCACCTCGGGCAGCCTGCCACGACGCTTTCGGGTGGGGAGTCGCAGCGGGTCAAGCTCGCGAGCGAGCTTCAGCGAAAGAGCACCGGACGCACCTTCTACATCCTCGACGAGCCCACCACAGGGCTTCATTTCGACGATGTCCGCCAGTTGCTCGAGGTGCTGCAGCGGCTTGCCGAGGCGGGCAATACGGTGCTGGTGATCGAGCATAACCTCGATGTCGTCAAGTCGGCCGACTACATCATCGACCTCGGGCCAGAGGGCGGCGACCGCGGCGGGGAGGTCGTTGCGACCGGCACTCCCGAGGAGGTTGCAAAGAGCCCCGCCAGCCACACAGGGCGCTTTCTTGCGGCTGCGCTGTCGGGCGCGCCGATGGCACCGGATGCTGTGGATGCAGCGCTGACGACGGGTGCGGCGGCACCGGGCGCGGCACCGGTGACAGGCGCGGCGGCACCGGGCACGCATGGGTAAGCCGCGGCCATCGGCCAAGCCGCCAGCGCAGCCCTCGGCCAAGCAGCCGCCAGCGCGACCATCGGCGTGTCCGCCACCGATGCCACCGACCTTGGCCGAGCAGATCTCCTCGGTCCCTGATGCCCCGGGCGTCTACCTTTGGAAGGGTGCCGATGGGGAGGTCCTGTATGTCGGCAAGGCGAAGTCGCTTAAAAAGCGGATGCGCCAGTACACGAGCGGGCACGACGAGCGCGAGAAGATCCCGCTCATGATGGAGCAGGTCGCAAGTTACGATTATGTGGTCACTGGGACCGAGGTCGACTCGCTTATCCTTGAGGCCAACATGATCAGGCAGTATCGGCCTCCCTATAACGTCGACTATCGCGATGACAAGAGCTTCCCCTTCATTGCGCTCACGCTTGATGACCCGTTCCCCGCGATCAAGTACACGCGGGAGAAGCACAGGCCGGGCACGCGTTATTTCGGCCCATACACGGATGCGCGGGCGGCGCGCCAGACGATCGAGACGGTGCGCCGCATCGTGCCGATCTGCCGAGCGACCTGCCCGGAATGGAAGCGGGTGAGCCGCAAGGGGGGCGCGGCGGTCGGTCGGGCGTGCTTCGACCAGCACGTCGGCCTTGGGGCAGGGCCCTGTGTCGGCGCGATCACACCGGAGGAGTATGCGAAAAACGTCACCCGGATCATAGGGTTCCTCTCCGGGAAGAACGCTGACATGGAGCGCGATTTGGAGCGGCAGATGCGCGAGGCCGCCGAGGACCTCGATTTTGAGGCGGCCGCACGCTTTAGGAACCGGCTTGGGGCGGTGAACGCCATCCATGAGCGTCAACGGGTAGTGAGTTCCCGCCCGCTTGATATGGATGTGATCGGCATCTGTCGGGAAGAGACGATAGCCGGGGTGCATGTGCTGGCGGTTCGGCAGGGCCGTGTGCTGCGCGCCAATGAGATCGTGCTGGACAAGGGGCTGGATGTCCCGCTCGGCGAGCTCAGCGAGGGGTTCTTGCTCAGGTATTACACCGATGCCGCCGAGGTGCCGAAAGAGGTGGTGTTACGCGACATCCCCGAGGGCAGCGAGCTGATCGCGCAGTGGCTGTCCGCCCGCCGAGGCCCGACTCGGCAAGACCCACCTTGCGAGAACCCGATGGCTCGGCAAGACCCGCCCCGCCGAGGCTCGAAGGTGTCGGTCGTGTGCCCGCAGCGCGGGGAGAAGAAGGACCTTCTGGAGATGGCCGAGCAAAACGCCAAGCACACGCTCGTCCGCTTCAAGATGCGCACACGTTACGATGAGGAGCGCCTGAACGCCGCATTGCTTCAGCTGGAAAGCGCACTCTCGCTTCCAGCACCGCCCCTCAGGATCGAATGCTACGATATCTCGACGTTGCACGGGCGACACTCGGTGGGCTCTATGGCCGTGTTCACGAATGGCCGTCCGGACGCAAAGGCGTACCGGCGCTTCCGCGTGCGGCTGGACTCGGCGGAGGCGAACGATGTCGCTATGATGGCCGAGGTGCTTCGCCGTCGCTTTGCACCTGAAAAAGCGCAGGATACGCGCTTTGCGACGCGCCCCGGGCTTGTGATCGTCGATGGCGGCAAACCGCAGCTTTCGGCGGCGGTCGCCGCACTCGCCGATTGCGGGGTCGCCGATATCCCCGTCTCAGGCATCGCGAAACGCGATGAGGAGATATGGGTGACGTGGGGTGATGCGCCCGTGGTCCTGCCCGTCGGCTCGCCCTCGCTCTATCTCGTGAAGCGCATCCGTGACGAGGCACACCGGTTCGCTATCGAGTACCATCGCCGTCTCCGCGGCAAGGCGATGACGGCGAGCGTGCTTGACGAGATACCCGGTGTCGGGCCCAAGCGCAAGAAAGCGGTCCTGAAGGAGTTCGGCTCGGTCAAGCGCCTGCGGCAGGCCAGTGCCGAGGAGATCGCAGTTGTGCCCGGGATCCCTTTGGAGGTCGCCGAGGAGATCGTTGCCGTCCTGCACCAGGTGGATTAGGGTGGGGGAGCGGGGCGGCAGCTCTGATCTGGAGCTACCAGGGTATTTTCGAGCAGAAAAGAAGTGGGATATCGTTATTGCTAACGGAGGCAGACTAGTAGCGGCTGTCGAATTGAGGCCTATCTGGGGCTCATATGGCAACAACCTTAACAATCGAACTGAAGAGGCAATAGGCTCTGCGACTGATATCGCCAAGGCTTTGCGGTCAGGCCTCCTGGGGTCAGCATCTCCCTGGTTGGGATATGTGTTTATTGTAAAGGACGATGAAACCATCCATCACACAACTACTTTTCGCGAATCGCACTTTCCCGTTGACCAAGTGTTTTATAAGGCAACTTACCTCAGGCGTTTCGAGATTCTGTGTTCCCGTTTGGTTACCGAGCGTCTCTATGACAATGTCTGGTATATCTGCCTGGATGCCGAGAGCGGCAGCTATACTGAGCCAAATCCAGATATGACATGGAGCAAGTTTGAGGCTGCAATCACCGGCAAGGTAAGAGAAGAGTTGGCCTGACCTCGTTTTAGGTCCGCCTGCAGGTTTTTCTCGGCTGGGCTTGTTGATGTCCGATCTTGTCAGCTGATCAGCCCGTGCGTCCGCTATACTATTGCTTCCGTCCACAAACCTTCAGGAGGCGGACATGGCTGAGGCAGTATCCACCGGTAGCGAACCTGTTAAAAGCCCTCCCGAGCTGATTGTGATCACAGGGATGTCCGGTGCCGGTCGCTCTGATGCCATGCACACCTTCGAGGATCTCGGCTACTTCTGCATTGACAACCTCCCACCCTCGTTCATCAGCCAGCTGGTGGAGCTTGCCGAGCTTTCCGGTTCCCGCCTTAAGCGTTTGGCGGTGGTCTCGGACGTGAGAGGCTACGAGTTCTTCTCGCAGCTCGCGGGGGAGCTTTCTCGGCTCAAGGAGCGGGGCATCGTCACCCATATCCTGTTTTTGGATGCCTCCGACGAGGTGCTGATCCGCCGCTTCAAGGAGACGCGCCGACGGCATCCTATGTGTGCGGAGGGACAGCCGCTTGCCCAGGGCATACGGGCAGAGCGCGATGTGCTGGCAGGGATCAAGGACCTCACCGATTTTGTGATCGACACGAGCAACCTCAGGCCGCAGGATCTCAGGCAGGCCATCCGGGGGCGGTTCGCCGAGTCGATGTCAGGCGAGATAGCCGTCACGGTATCGTCCTTCGGCTTTAAGTACGGCGTTCCGTCCGATGCCGACCTGGTGATGGACGTGCGTTTCCTGCCAAACCCATATTACGATCCGGCACTTCGGCCACTAACCGGGCTGGATGGGCCTGTGGCGGATTTCGTGCTCAGCCATTCGGAGTCCGTCGAGTTCCTCGGCAGGTGGACGGTCTTGCTCGACTCGGTCATGCCTGGTTATGTGATGGAGGGCAAGCACCATCTCTCGATCACGCTCGGCTGCACCGGCGGCATGCACCGTTCCGTCACGCTCGCCGAGAAAACCGCCGACCATCTGCGCACCAACGGATATCGGGTAGCCGTTTTGCACCGCGACATCGGCCGCGACAGGACGGCATGACGATGGGTGCCTCGCGCAAAGCGGTCGCCATTGGCGGCGGCACCGGCTTGCCAACGGTGCTGCGCTGTCTGCTTGATTTGGGCTACAGCGCAACGGCGGTTGTGACCATGGCGGATGACGGTGGGTCGAGCGGTGCGCTCAGGCGGGAGCTTGGGATGCTGCCTCCGGGCGACGTGCGCAACTGCCTTGTGGCCATGGCCGCCGCGCCGGACGGGGTGCGTGCAAGCATGATGCAGTACCGGTTCAAGCAGGGCGACGGGCTTGTTGGACACGCGCTCGGCAACCTTGCGATTGCGGCGCTCGCGGACATTACCGGCAGCTTTCCTGCGGCGATCGGCTTTGTTGGCGAGTGGCTCGGCGTTCGCGGGCAGGTACTGCCGTCCACTCTCGCCGACGTTGTTTTGCGCGGGGTCGATCGCTCAGGGGAAGAGGTGCTTGGCCAGGAACGGCTTGCGACCAACCCACGACCGGTCGCGACCGTGTTCCTCGAGCCGCAACTGCCACCGGCATACCCTGCGGCGCTTGAGGCGATCACTTTGGCCGACGTGGTCATCATCGGGCCTGGCTCGCTTTACACGAGTCTGATCCCGAACTTTTTAGTGGACGGTATCGCGCAAGCGATCCGCTGCTCGGATGTGCAGTGCGTGTACGTGTGCAATGTTGCCAACATGCGAGGAGAGACCCTGGGCCTTGACGCGGCGGACCACGTCGAGGCGCTTCTAGATCATGGGCTTGAGGGCGTGATCGACACCGTGGTCGTCCACGACATCGACATGGGCGCGGACGGCGCGGGTGCTGGCGGCGCGGGTGCTGGTGATGCGGACGGCGCGGGCGGCGCGGCATTCCCCCTTGGCGGCCCCTCTGCGCCTGCTTGCGAGCCGGTGACCGCTTCGGCTGGCGCGCTTGCGCGAATCCGTGCGATGGGTGCCGAGGTCGTGGCGCGGGATCTCGCCGATCCCGAGAACCCCTTCCGGCATAGCGTGCCCGTGCTCTGCCAGACGCTTGCCGAGGTGCTGGGCGGGAACGCAGGGGAAACGCTCAGCGGGAACGCAGGGGAGGCGCCCGATGAGGGTGCCGATCGATCGGGGCGCATGGGACGCGTGCGCATCAAAGAGGGAGAGGTCGGCTAGTGTCATTTACCGCCGAGGTCAAAGACGAGCTCTCCCGCGTCGAGCCAAAACGCGGCTGTTGCAGGAAGGCCGAGCTGGCCGCACTGGTGCGCATCGAGGGGACGTTGCATATCAGCGGGCCGGATAGGTATCGGCTTGAGGTCGCAACTGAGACTGCGCCGGTCGCACGGATCGTCATCAAGCTTCTGCACGCCGTTTACGGCCTTAAAACCGAACTCACCGTGCGCCGCAGTGTACTGCATAAGACCAACAACTATCTCATCACCGTGCCCACGCAGCCCAATCTTTCTGCAGCGTTGCGTGAACTCAAAGTGCTCGGCCCAGATGGCCTTTCGGGAGGGGTCGACGGTTCGCTTGTGAAGCGCGACTGCTGTGCGGTCGCATATCTGCGCGGCGCGTTCCTCGGCGGCGGGTTTGTGGCCGACCCTCATGGCGACTTCCATTTCGAGCTCACGTCTGAAGGCGAGCACCTCGCAGAGGATCTCGTGATGCTCATGGGGCGTTTCGGCATAGAGGCCCGTTTGACGCGCAGGCGGGGGCTTTTTGCGGTCTATCTCAAGGGCGCGGAGCCCATCGTCACCTTCCTTGCGCTTGCAGGCGCGCATCAGGCGCTGTTGCGCACAGAGGATGTGCGTATCGTCAAGTCGATGCGCAATGATGTGAATCGGCTGGTAAATGCCGAGATTGCGAACCAGGCTAAGACCGCCGAGGCGGCACTCGGCCAGATCGAGGCGATCAAGGCGCTTGCGGCGACCCCGGGGCTTGAGAGCCTTCCTCCGGCCTTGCGTGAGCTGGCGGCTTTGCGCCTTGAGAACCCTGAGGTCTCGCTTCGTGAGCTGGGTGCGCTCGCAGAGCCCGCGCTTTCAAAGTCGGCGGTATATCATAGGGTGCGTCGCATTGAGGAGTTGGCCGAGAAGGCGCGCTCCGAACCGTGAGGGTCGATGTGTTTTGAGCCTTGATTTAGGCTGTGTTACAGGGCAAAGGTGTGTTACAGGGCGAAGGTGTGTTGCAGTGAAAAGGTGTGCCACAGGGAAAAAGCGTGCAAAGGGGGAGGCATTGTTATGGCAATCAAAGTCGGGATCAACGGGTTTGGAAGGATAGGGCGGCTGGTATTCCGGGCGATGGAAGGCGATCCAGGTCTTGAGGTGGTTGCGGTCAACGACCTCACGGATCCTAAGACGCTCACGCATCTGCTCAAGTACGACTCGATCCACAAGCAGTTCGGTGAGGATGTGGCCGCCGACGGTGAGGGGTTTGTCGTGGGCGGTCGGCATGTGAAGGTGCTTGCCGAGCGCGATCCGTCCCAGCTTCCATGGGGTGCCCTTGGCGTGGACGTGGTGGTCGAGTCGACCGGCATCTTCACCGATGGGACAAAGGCTAAGATGCATCTGGATGCCGGTGCAAAGAAAGTGGTGATCTCGGCACCCGCGAAGAACGAGGACGTCACCGTGGTCCTCGGCGTTAATGACGAGCAATACGACCCCGAGAAGCACAACATCATCTCGAACGCATCATGTACGACGAACTGTCTGGCACCGATTGCGAAGGTGCTGCGCGATGAGTTCGGCCTCGTCTCGGGCTTCATGAACACCATCCACAGCTATACCAACGACCAGAGCATCCTCGACCTGCCGCACAAGGACCTGCGTCGGGCACGTGCGGCGGCGATGTCGATCATCCAGACATCGACCGGGGCCGCAAAGGCGATCGGCTTGGTGCTGCCCGATCTCAAAGGCAAGCTTGATGGCATGTCGATGCGCGTGCCGACTCCTGATGGCTCGGTCGTCGACCTCGTGGCGGTGCTCGGGACCGAGACGACCGCCGAGGAGATCAATGCGGCGATGAAGGCCGCTGCCGACGGCCCGCTCAAGGGCATCTTGCAATATTGCGACGACCCGATCGTGTCGGTCGATGTGATCGGCAACCCGTACTCGTCGATCTTCGACTCGCTGCAGACGATGGTGATGGGGGGCAAGAGCACATTCGTGAAATGTGTCTCCTGGTACGACAACGAGTGGGGATACAGCAACCGCGTGAAGGACCTTGTCGGCAGACTTTTCGCGTGAGGCACGCAGATGTTTGCGAAACAGCGCGTTAAAGACATCGACCTCAAGGGCAAGCGGGTCCTTGTGCGTGTGGATTTCAATGTGCCGCTTGCCGAGGGCTCGGTGACCGACGATACGCGGATCCGGGCGGCCCTGCCAACGATCCGCTACCTTATCGACCACGGTGCGCGCGTCATTTTGATGAGCCACCTTGGCCGCCCGGCGAGCGCCGAGGACCTCAGCCATTCGCTCAGGCCCGCTCGGCGTGTACTGCAGCGGCTTATAGGCCGTAACGTCGCGTTTGCCCCTGAGGTCGTGGGGTCGGAGGTCGAAGAGGCGGTCGACCGCATGGTCGATGGCGAGGTCCTCATGCTTGAGAACCTGCGCTTCTTCCCTGGCGAGAAGGCGAACGACCCTGTTTTTGCCCGCCAGCTGGCCGTGCTTGCCGATGTCTACGTGAACGACGCCTTTGGTGCCGCGCATCGCGCACACGCATCGATCGCCGGGGTGGCCGCGCTGCTGCCGGCCTATGCCGGGATGCTGCTCACCCGCGAGATCGAAACGCTTTCAAGGATGCTTGCCGCACCCGAGCGGCCGTTCGTCGCTATCCTCGGCGGCTCAAAGGTCTCCGAGAAGCTCGGTGTGATCGAGAAACTCATCGACTGCGTCGACACTCTGCTCATCGGCGGAGGAATGGCGTTCACCTTCCTTGTGGCGAAGGGCGTGGAGGTCGGCAACTCGATTGTGGAGCCCGAGTGGGTCGGGCCCGCCGGGCGGATGCTCACGTGCGCTGCCGAGAAAGGCGTGAGCCTCGTGCTCCCCACGGACTTCGTTGTTGCCGCAGAGGTCGCCGAGGACGCCGAGACGCGCATCGTGGGGCGAGAGGAGATCCTGCCGGGCATGAAGGGCCTTGATATCGGGCCGAGCACGGCCGAGCTCTTCAAAGGCGAGATCGCCGCAGCGCGCACCATTTTCTGGAATGGCCCGATGGGGGTCTTTGAGATGGTGCCGTTTGAGACAGGCACGAAGGCGGTGGCTTCCGCTGTCGCCCGCAACAACGTTGCCGCATCGATCGTCGGTGGCGGTGACTCGGTGGCGGCGTTAAAGAAGTTCGAGCTTGAGGACCGCGTCACCTTCGTCTCCACCGGCGGCGGCGCGTCAATGAAGCTGCTTGAGGGGGTGCCGCTTCCCGGGGTGGAGGCGCTGCTCGATGAGGAGGCATAAGCTATGGCACGCAAGCCGATGATCGCAGGGAACTGGAAGATGTATAAGACCGCCGAGGAGGGGGCGGAGCTGGCCCAAGGCCTGGGCGAGCGCATCAGGCTCCACTGGGACGATGTCGATGTCGTGATATGCCCTCCCTTTACGGCGCTGAAAAGCGTTTCGGCCGCCATCGGGTCTGGTGGCCCGAACATCGGGTTGGCAGCCCAGAACGTGCACTGGGAGGAGAAGGGGGCCTTCACCGGCGAGGTGTCGGTGCCGATGCTCGCAGACCTTGGTTGCAGCTGGTGCATAGTCGGCCATTCTGAGCGGCGCGGGATGTTTGGCGAGACCGATGAGAGCGTGGCCCGGAAGGTGCGCGCGCTCCTGGCTGCGGGGATCGACCCGATCCTCTGTGTGGGCGAGTCGCTTGAGACCCGTGACTCGGGTGCGACCGACTCCTTCGTTCGCGGCCAAGTGCGTGCGGCGCTTGAGGGGATACCCGCCGATGACGCCGCCCGTGTCGTGATCGCCTATGAGCCGATCTGGGCGATCGGCACCGGTTTGACGCCCGATGCAGAGGCCGCAAACGACGTCTGCCGAGCAATCAGGGCTATGATCGGCACCCTGTTCGGCCAGTCGGTCGCCATCCAGGTGCGCATCTTATATGGAGGCTCCGCGAAGCCGGAGAACCTCGGGCAGTTCATGGCCGAGCCCAATGTCGATGGTGCGCTGGTCGGTGGCGCGGCGCTTGATGCCGCGTCCTTCTCGGCGATGGTCGAGACGGCTTCGCTTTACCTATGAGCATGTGCGCTGATGGGGTCGTGCGCGTGAGGAACCTGCCAGTCTGCCTCGCCATTCTCGATGGGTTCGGTTTTGGGGAAGAGGGGCCGGGTAATGCCGTGCGTGTGGCCTCGAAGCCGAACCTGGATGCCATATTCGCCGAGTGGCCGCACACGACGCTTTCCGCCTCAGGGCGGTCTGTGGGGCTTCCCGACGGGCAGATGGGGAACTCAGAGGTCGGCCATTTGAATATCGGTGCTGGCAGGGTGGTGCACCAGGAGCTCACCCGGATCGATATGGCTATCGAGGATGGCACGCTGTTTGGGAATACGACACTGGCCCATGCGATGGATGATGCTGCCCGCACCGGCCACGCCGTTCATCTGATGGGGCTGGTCTCTCCCGGCGGTGTCCACAGCCACACACGGCACCTCTATGCGCTTGCCCGTATGGCGGCTGCCCGTGGGGTCAAGAAGCTTCCGGTGCATGCGATACTCGACGGGCGTGATACCCCGCCCGAAAGCGGTTTGGGCTACATCGCAAAACTCGAGTCGGAGCTCGCTGCAGTCGGCCTAGGCGAGATCACGACCGTCATGGGCCGTTACTGGGCGATGGACCGAGATGCGCGCTGGGAGCGGGTCGAGCGGGCATGGCGGGCGATCGTGCTCGGCTCGGCAGCCGCCCCCAATGCCCCTCCCGCCGCCCCCCCCGACGGCTCGGCAGCCGCCGCTCCCTCTGCCGCCGCCACTGCCGCCGTCGCCGCCTCTTACGCGGCGGGGGTTACCGATGAGTTCATGGAGCCTGTGGTGATCAGGCACACGCCGGTCGTCTCCGGCGACGTGGTCGTGTTCTTCAACTTCAGGCCGGACCGGGCCCGCGAGATCACGCGGGCGTTTACCGATCAGCAGTTCGATGGCTTTGCTCGGCCGGTCGTCCCCGCTGTGCGGTTTGTATGCCTCACCGAGTACGACCCTCTGATCTCTGCCGAGGTCGCCTTTCCAAAGGAGTTGCCAAAGCATGTCCTGGCCGATGTGCTTGCCGAGCAAGGGCTCACGCAGCTCCATATCGCAGAGACCGAGAAATACGCACACGTGACGTTCTTCTTGAACGGAGGGGTGGAGCCCCCAAAGGAGGGCGAAAGCCGCATCCTCATCCCAAGCCCCAAGGCCGCAACGTACGATCTTCAGCCGGAGATGAGCGCGCCCGAGGTCACTCGGCGATTGGTGGAGGCGATCAAGGCCGATGCCGCCGATGTCTATATTGTGAACTACGCCAACTGTGACATGGTTGGGCACACCGGGGTGTTTGATGCTGCTGTCGCTGCCGTCGAGGCGGTGGACGAGGGCATCGGCGCGGTTTTCTCGGCGATTCGGGAGAAGGGCGGTGCCATGCTCATAGCAGCCGACCACGGGAATGCCGAGCGCATGGTCGAGGACGACGGCGTGACGCCTTTCACGGCGCATACCGTCTCCCCGGTGCCGTTCGCTGTTATGGCCGAGGGGGTTATCGGGCTGCGTGATGGCGGTGTGCTTGCCGATGTCGCCCCGACACTCCTTGATGTCATAGGTGTGGAGATACCTGCAGAGTGGACAGGAAGAAACTTGCTGGTATACTAGTACGGTTGCGCTAACCAGGTGGTTCATAAAGATTGCAACCTGTTTGCATACGGGCTGCTTGTTAGCGTGTTGCTTGCTTTTACGTGTATATTGTTCCGGTACTGTTGTTTATGAGCGAAGGACTGGTTCTGTGAGCGCCTGGCTTGTGGTGATGTTAGTCATATGGGGAATATCAGCGATCGGCCTTATCGTCTTCGTGCTTCTGCACTCTGGCAAGGGGACCGGTCTTTCCGAGATGCTCGGCGGGGCGGTGTCGCCCACTTCAGTCGGGACAGAGATCGTCGAGAAGAACCTCGGCCGCATCACGATCATCTTTGCGGCCGCATTCATGATAAGCCTGCTGATTCTTGCCTTCGTATACCCGACTGGCGTCTGAGTCGCCCATTTGGTTTGCGCGGGCAAATCGGCTGCACTCGGCGGCCTGAATACCTGTGGGCGCTTCTGCCCCATACATACCGGTTCTGCCTGGTGCGGCAAGCTCAAGCGGGGGCAACCTTACCGTTTTTTTTCGCCTGTTTTTTGCGTTCCCGTTAAATTCTGGCATAGTATTTACTCTGCAGGGTCGCAATCTGACCAGGGGCAGATCCAGAGGTAGACCAATAAAGCGGCTGACAACGGGATAGATTCATCTTATGAGATGGGGCATCTGAAAAGGAGGCGGCAGGATGAGAGGCAAGAATCGCAAGGTTCTTTGCACGATCATTGCGCTTGGGCTTGCAGCAACGCTTGCAGTCAGTGGGTGCGTACCCAAACAATCGACTACGGGTGGCGAGGACGGTGTGCCGCAAAAAGGCGGCATCATGTCGTATGGCATCGCGGAGCCTGTTTGCCTGGATCCCTATAGCGTGCAGGAAAGCGAAGGCATACAGGTCGTACAGGCGCTCTTCGACTCACTCACATGGTTCGACCCCTTTGATCCCACCAAGCTCCTGCCGTCTGCAGCCGACAGTTGGTCATCCAACGAGGATGCTACGGTCTGGACCTTTAAACTCAACCCTGGCGGGAAGTTCTCGGATGGGGCCCCTGTCAAGGCCCAGGACTTCGTTTATGCGTGGAACCGCGTTGTCAGTCCGAAGACAGTCAACACGCTCAGCGGCGATGTCGATCCCTCGCCGGTCGGCTATCACCTGAACTTTGTGAAAGGCTATGACGAGGTTGCCGATGACAAGGCGAGCGAGCTTTCCGGGCTGCGGGCTATCGATGATCTCACGCTCGAGGTCACTTTGACCCAACCATTTGCCGACTTTGAGTACATTGTTGCGCATCCCGCCCTGTCGCCGGTTCCTAAAGCGCTGGTCGAGGGAGGGGTCGAGTACGACGGCAAGAAGGTTCCCTATGGCGATATGCCGGTTGGGAACGGGTCGTTTAAAATGGCCGAGCCATGGAAACACAACCAGTACATTAACATTGTCAGGAATGATGGCTACGTAGGCGATACGCCCTACCTCGACGGCGTCTCCTTCCGGATCTTTGAGAATCCGGAGACCGCCTATTCCGAGTTTGAGGCGGGGAGCCTCGATTTCACCCAGATCGGAGAGGGCAAGATAGCCGATGCCAAGGCCAAGTACGGGGTGGCCTCTGACGGCTACACCGCTAACCCTGGCCAGCAGGTGCTGCTCGGCGCGCAAGCTGCCACCTACTACCTCATCCTCAACATCCAGGATGACTCGCTGAAAAACACGGATCTGCGCAGGGCGATCAGTCTGGCCATCAACCGCCAGGCAATCTGCGACACGGTTTTCGAGGGCACCCGCGAGTCGGCGGACAACATCATCCCGCCGGGGATCGCGGGGTACCAGAAGGGCGGCTGGCCTGATTCGCGCTACGACGTCGAGGCAGCAAAAAAGGCGCTCGCAGAGGCGGGCTACCCGGAAGGCAACGGACTTGCTCCTCTGCGCCTTGCGTTCAACAGCGATGGTGGTCACGAGAAGATCATGGAGCTTATCCAGGCCGATCTGAAGGCCATCGGCATCACTGCTGAGTTCCAAGCATCCGATTGGGGTGCATACCTAGACCAGATTGACGGGAACAAACATCAGATAGCCCGCATGGCATGGCAATCGGACTACCCGATCGCACACGGCTTCCTTTACCCGCTGTTTGATTCCAAATCCGACGACAATCGCTCGAACTACGAGAACCTCTCGGTTGATAGAGGCATTGCCGAGGCGGTGGCTATTACCGATGACGCTGCTCGCGTGAAGAAGCTTGTGGAGGTCAATGTGGCAGTTGCCGCCGAGACCCCCGTTGTTCCGGTACTGTTCTACTGCCATAACAACGTTGCCTCTGACCGCGTGCACGACTTCGTTTTGAGCCCGCTTGCTTTGGGATACTTTGAGAAGGCATGGATCAGCACAACGGAGTAGCGCGTGATCAAATACATCATGCGGCGGGTACTTCAGTTTATCCCCGTGTTCTTCGGGGTGACATTGGCGCTGTTCCTGATTGCCAACTACATGCCTGGGGCGGACCCGGTCCGGATGCGCTTTGGCGAACGTACCCCATCGCCAGAGGTCAAAGAGCAGCTGGTCAAGCAGTATGGCTTGGATCGTCCCTGGTACGAGCAGTATGGGCGGTACATTGCCGGTCTTTCCCCGGTCAAAGTGACGGATGGCTCACTTGGGATTGCCAGCCCGGACCTTGGCACCTCGATATACACCGGACGCCGAGTCTCGGCGATCCTCGGCGAGGCATATCCTTATACCATCAGGCTTGCACTGCTAGCGATAGTGATCGAGGCAGTGTTCGGCATCGGTGCGGGCATTATCTCGGCGGTAAAACAGTACTCGTTTTGGGATGTGATCGTCACGCTTTCAACGTCTGTGCTGGTCTCGCTGCCGGTGTTTTGGGTGGGCATGATGCTTCAATGGTTTTTTGGCATCTGGATGAAGGAGGCGACCGGCGGGGTCCTTTACCTGCCTATATCAGGGACATCGGGCATCTTCCCGAGCGTGGCGTACATGATACTGCCCGCCATCACGCTTGCCTCGGTGTCGACCGCCTATGCCGCGCGCATCACGCGCAGTCAGCTCCTTGAGGTGATGGGTCAGGATTACATCAGGACCGCTCGGGCAAAGGGCGTGTCTGAGAGGGGCGTGCTTTGGGGGCATGCGCTGAAGAACGCGCTCATTCCGGTGGTGACCTTCATCGGGCTGGATCTTGGCGCGATGCTTGCCGGTGCGGTGCTTACCGAGGCGGTCTTTAACTGGCCGGGGATAGGTTTCACGATCGCACGTGCGATCGCTCAGCGTGACTTCCCGATCGTATTCGGTGGTGTGACGGTGATGCTCTTCGCCGTGATGATCATCAATTTGCTCGTGGATGTCTCCTATGCGCTGCTGGATCCGAGGATCAGGTATGGGGTGGGGGCGGATGAGTAGGGAGGTCATGGCGGATATAGCCGAGGAGCCGACGCAGGAGCCGACAAAGGAATCGGCGAAGGAATCGGCCGAGGCTGCGGCCAAGCGCTCGCGCACACTGCTTACGGATGCATGGTGCCGGCTCTGCAAGAACCGGCTTGCCATCGTGGCACTGGTGTGGATCTGCCTTGTTGCGCTTGCCGCCATAACCGCCGGTCTTTGGATCCCCGCAAACTTTGGCGACCCGGCGCAGATCGACTCGGTGACCGTGGCAAGCCAGAGGCTGCTGCCCATTTCGGCGAAACACCCTTTTGGTACCGATGACCTCGGGCGCGACATTTTCGGGCGTGTGGTCTATGGGGCGCGGGTATCGCTCACGGTCGGGGTCCTTGCGACCTTTATCGCTGTGGGCATCGGGGTGTTTTTCGGGGCGCTTGCAGGGTTTTACGGCAGGCTCATAGATGCGCTCATCATGCGCCTCACCGATGTGTTCCTGGCCTTTCCCTACATCCTCTTCGCGATCCTCATCCTGGCGATCATGCCGGAGGGGTTCCGGGGGGTTATCCCGGTGGTACTCGCGATCGGGTTTCTCGGCTGGCCGACGTTCGCCCGGCTTTTTAGAGGCTCGGTGCTCGCGGTTAAGGAGGCAGACTACGTGGTGGCCGGGCGTGCGCTTGGGGCTAGCGATATGCGGCTCATATTCCGCCATATCGCCCCCAACGCCATCGCTCCCGTGCTGGTCTATGCGACGATGTCGATCGGCGGGGCGATCCTTACCGAGGCCGCACTCTCGTTCCTCGGGCTCGGTGTCCAGCCTCCGGCTATCTCGTGGGGTCAGATGATCGAGTCCAGCCGAGGGTATCTGACCTCCGCGCCGGGGCTTGTGTTTTGGCCTGGCCTGGCGATCCTTTCCACCGTGCTTGCATTCACGCTGCTCGGCGATGGCGTTCGCGATGCCCTTGACGTGAAGGCGGGGGACTGAGGTGGCCGCCGAGCTGCTCTCCGTCAACGAGCTCAAGGTGCACTTCCACACGCGTGACGGTGTGGTAAAGGCCGTGGATGGCGTGACCTATTCCTTGGCATCGGGGGAGACGCTCGGCGTGGTGGGGGAGTCCGGCTCGGGCAAGTCGGTGCACGCGCTTGCCATGATGGGGCTGGTGCCGATGCCACCCGGCAAGATCGAGGGCGGGGACGTCTCGCTCAGCGGGCGCTCGCTTATCAGGATGAGCGAGAACGAGCGCCGAGGGGTCTGCGGCAACGAGATCGCGATGGTGTTCCAGGATCCCATGACGTCCTTGAACCCGGTGCACCGCATCGGCCATCAGCTTGCCGAGCCGCTCCGGATCCACAAGGGCATGGGCAGGCGGGACGCGTGGGCGCGGGCGGGCGAGCTGCTGCAAATGGTAGGGATCCCGAACCCGGAGAGCCGTCTTAACGGGTACCCGCATCAGTTCTCGGGCGGCATGAGGCAGCGCGTCATGATCGCCATGGCCATCGCGTGTGACCCCGGCATCGTGATCGCCGACGAGCCCACGACTGCGCTTGACGCCACGATCCAGGCGCAGGTGCTTGAGCTGATGCGCGGGATCCAAAAGCGCAGTGGCCTGGCGATCATCATGATCACGCACGATCTTGGTGTGATCGCCGACATGGCCGATCGGGTGCTTGTCATGTACGCTGGCAGGGCGGTTGAGCTCGGAAGCGCCGACCAGCTCTTCCGCGACGCTCGGCACCCTTACACCTGGGGGCTTATCGACTCGTTGCCGCGCTACGATACCACCGAGCAAGGCGGGCTTCGTCCAATTGGCGGACAGCCCCCGTCGCTGATCAACCTGCCTGAGGGCTGCTCGTTTGGCCCGCGCTGCCGCTATACGCAAGACATCTGCCGCACGTCCGCCCCAGCGCTCATGGAAGTCGAGGACGGTCATCGTGCGGCCTGTCACTTTGCCTGCGATGCGGGTCTGAGGGACCTGAGCCCGAGGAAGCACGCCTGATGCCTGAGCACGAGGCCTCCCTTCTTTCGGTGCGCGACCTCAAAAAGCATTTCCCGGTGCGCTCAGGCATGTTCGGGCGCGCATCAGGCGTGGTCCGGGCAGTTGACGGCGTGTCCTTTGAGATCGGGCACGGCAAGACCCTTGGGCTTGTGGGGGAGTCCGGTTGCGGGAAATCGACCACCGGGCGCATGCTGATGCGCCTTCTTGCGCCCACATCCGGGAGCGTTGTTTTCGATGGCCACAGGCTGGAGGCGCTCAAAGGGCGCGCTTTAAAAGAACTCAGGAAAGATGTGCAGATCATCTTCCAAGACCCTTACGCAAGCCTGAACCCGCGGTTCACAGTCGGGGAGATCATCAGCGAGCCGCTCCTCATCCACAACATAGGGACCAGGGCCTCTCGGCTCAGCGCGACGCGAGGGCTCTTAGAGGTCGTGGGGCTCAGCGCCGAGCACATGAACCGTTATCCGCACGAGTTCTCCGGCGGGCAGCGGCAGCGCATCGGCATCGCACGTGCACTTGCCCTGCGCCCCAAGCTGATCGTGTGCGACGAGCCTGTCTCGGCGCTTGATGTGTCCATACAGGCCCAGATACTGAACCTGCTAAGCCGCCTTCAGGACGAGTTCGGCCTGGCGTACCTGTTCATCGCCCACGATCTTTCGGTGGTTCAGCACATCTCCGATGACGTGGCGGTGATGTACCTGGGCAGGATCGTTGAGGCCAGCGACCGGAAAAGCCTCTACGAGCGACCGCATCATCCCTACACGCAGGCGCTTCTCTCGGCGGTGCCTCTGCCTGACCCGGAATTGCAACGCACGCGCACGCGGATCCTCCTTGAGGGCGATCCGCCGTTCCCGCTTGGCCCGCCGAGCGGCTGCCGCTTTCGCACACGGTGCCCGATCGCGCAGTCCCCGATCTGCGCCGAGCAGGCACCACAGCTTGCCGAGATCGCACCTGGTCATCGGGTCGCCTGTCATTTTGCAAAGCCGTTGCCGCTGGCAGCAAAAGCAGTTGATCGGCTCATCGAGAAGGCGCATCGGGGTTCTGTTCGTTGAAGGCATCCATGTGCGCCGTGTTTCTTTCCGGTGGGCAAGCGGATTTTTTTCCATTTCTTTTCCGGTGGACAGTAAACTCTTTTCGGTGACATATTTTGGGGTCTTTGTGCAATGCGGTTGAAGCGAAGGCCGAATTGAAGAGTTGTTTGCTGTCGTAGTAGTATCATCTCCTAAAGACAGGTTCTCGCATGAGCCGGACCCAGGCAGCAAGGCAGCAGAGACGTGAGCCGGCCTACCAGAGGAGGAAGCCACATGGATCAGACCTTTAAAAAAGCAGCGGGCACGAGGAGGCGGGCACGCCTCTCGGTGCTCCTGTGCCTCGCACTCGTCCTTGGCGCGCTGCCGGGGACGGCGTGGGCGGG
>WRDS01000021.1 GCA_009779675.1 Coriobacteriia bacterium | reverse complement strand
CGTGCGGTCATCATCGGTGTTGCCGTTGGGGTCTGCAGCGGAGTTGGCGTCTCGTCGTTTTATGTGGCGCTTGCCCGAGGGAAGATGACGACGGTTGCCCCGTTGACGGCAGCGCTTTCGGCAGCGCTTCCGCTGCTGTGGGACCTCACGCGGGGCGCAGCGCTTTCGGCCACCTCGCTCGCAGGTGTGGTGTTCGCGCTCATTGCGACGGCGGCGGTGGGGCTTTCGAGCTCGGAAGCTGCTGACGATGTCGGCGACGGCACCAGCGACAGCACCGATGTCGGCACCGGCGACGGTGACAAACGCAAAATGACCCCGTTGGCCTTTATGTTGACGCTTGTCGCAAGCCTCGGTTTCGCAGGGATGTATTTTGGTTTTGCGGCAACTCCGTCGGACAGTGGGTTCTGGCCGCTTCTGGCCGCCAGGATCACCTCAACGCTCACGCTCACTCTGGCGACAACGTTTGCCAAAGGGCGCTCGCTCAAGCTGGGGCGCAAGGCATGGCCGCTGGTCCTAGGCGCAGGCGTGCTGGATGCCGTGGCAAACATCATGGTGTTGACGGCGCTCAGGCTCGGCCCGTTCTCGGTGGCGGTCGTGCTCAGCTCGCTTTACCCGGTCACCACGGTGCTCTTGGCGCGTGCGATCCTCGGCGAGCGGCTAAAGGGCATCCAGCGGGCGGCGGTAGCGATCGCGTTTGCGTCGGTGGTGTTGGCCGCGTGGCCGTAAGGAGGATTTGAGTGACCCGCGTCCCTGAGATACGCAATATCGCCATCATCGCCCATGTCGATCATGGCAAGACCACGCTCGTCGACCAGCTGCTCAAGGCCACGCATGTCTTCCGCGAGAACCAGCAGGTCGCCGAGCGGGTGCTAGACAGCAACGACCAGGAGCGCGAGCGCGGGATCACGATCCTTGCCAAGAACATCTCCATCAGGCACCGGGGTGTCAAGATCAACGTCATCGACACCCCCGGCCATGCCGATTTTGGCGGCGAGGTCGAGCGGGTGCTCAAGATGGCCGATGGCTGCCTGCTCATCATCGACGCATTCGAGGGCACGATGCCGCAGACCCGGTTCGTGTTGCGTCATGCGCTTGAGCGCGGGCTCAAGCCGCTTGTGGTCGTCAACAAGATAGACCGTGACGGGGTGCGCACAAGCGAGGTCATCGACGAGGTGTTCGACCTCATGGTCGATCTGGGTGCCAACGACGGGCAGCTCGACTTCCCGGTTATCTACACCTCGGCGACCGGCGGGTATGCCCGCGCCGAGCCGGACGACGGCAACAGCGACATGCTGCCGCTGCTCGACGCCGTCCTCGAGCATATCCCCGCTCCCGATGTAGATGCCAATGGCCCGGTTGCGATGCAGGTCTGCACGATCGACCACTCCAGCTACGTCGGGCGCATCGGCATCGGGCGCATCTTTAGCGGCACGCTTGGTGCCGGAGAGCGCGTGTTGGTGGTCAAAAACGACGGGAGCCGGTATGAGGCGTGCGTGAAGCAGCTGTTCACCTTCGAGGCGCTCGGGCGCGCCGAGGCGGCGAGCGCGCACGCGGGCGACATCGTGGCGGTGGTCGGTGTGGACGGCATCGACATTGGCGACATGCTCACCAGCCGCATCGCCCCGGTCGCTTTCACGCCCATCCACGTGGAGGAGCCCACGATGTCGGTCGTGTTCGAGCCGTCCACAAGCCCGTTCCTCGGCAGGGAAGGAACGGTCGTCGGTGGCCGTCAGCTCAAAGAGCGCCTGCTTCGGGAAGCCGAGGCAAACATCTCGATGCGTATTGCCGAGACCGATGACCGCATTGGCATGGAGGTCGCTGGCCGAGGCGTGCTGCACCTCTCGGTGCTCATGGAGACGATGCGGCGCGAAGGGTACGAGTTCCAGGTAGGCCGACCACGCGTGATCCTCAAGGCTGACGAACACGGTCGCAAGCTCGAGCCCATCGAGACCGCGGTCGTCGATGTCTTAGGCGAGTACGCCGGCAAGGTCATCGAGATATTCGGCTCAGCGGGCGGCGAGATGGTCGATATGGCGCAACGCGGCGAGCATGTGCACCTGGAATTCCGCATCCCGTCACGCGGGATCATGGGCCTGCGGGCGCGGATACTCAATGCCACGCGTGGCGAGGGGACGCTGTACCACCGGTTTAGCGAGTATGGCCCTTACCGAGGCGACATCGGCGGGCGCGGATGCGGTTCGCTTATCGCGATGACTTCCGAGAAATCCGTGGCATATGCGTTGGACACCCTCCAGAAGCGCGGGCAGCTTTTTGTAGGCCCGGGCGAGGCGTGCTACGGCGGGATGGTTGTAGGGGAGCACGCAAAGAGCGGTGACCTTGTGGTCAACGTCGCCAAAGCTAAACAGCTCACAAACATGCGGGCGGCATCCGCCGACAAGAGCATCGTCCTTGCCCCGCCGGTCACCTTCACGCTTGAAGAGGCGCTCGAGTACATCGAAGACGACGAGCTTGTCGAAGTGACGCCAAAATCCATCCGCTTGCGCAAACGGATCCTGGATCAGAAGGACCGTAAGCGCGCCAGCCGAGGGTAAATCCAGCCTGCCACGCTAAAGCCTGTCAGCGCGTCAACAGCTACAGGCAGTAGGAACACCCCGGTAGCAACGGCAGCCGGATCGGCTAGCTCGGCAAAGCGGAGGAGCGAGGCAACGAACATAACCGCTGTGCCGAGCTGGGCTGCAAAGCGTCGGGGTGGTGCGGTGACGGGCCTGGGGGTCAGTTTGAGAGCACTGGCGAGTCCGTTGCCGAGAAGCGCAAGAGGGCTGAAGTTGGCGTTCAAGAAGCCGCGGATGACGAGATCGGCGGTCAGGAGGACGGAAAGCCACCACAACAGCGGCACGAACGACAGGCCTGCGATCACGAGTGACAGCGTCGCCACGATGCGGGCGGCATTCGCGTCTGCTGTGTCTGCTGAGGCGGCGGTATTCGTGGTTTGCTCGGACATTTTCAGCTAGCCTCCAAGAGGTTTGACGGTTGATGCAACGATAGCAGAAGTTCTCCTGCCTCTCCCTTTGACGATGACATCCGATGATGTCTTTTTGGTCGGTTTGCCACCGGATCGGTTATGCGAGGCTCACGTTGCAAAAGCGTTGCTAAAAGTGTTTGCAAAAGCGTCTGCCTATTTTTCGCGTGGCGCAGGATTTGCCGATATATCTATGCGTGTCCATATATTGAACCGAATGGTCTTGCAGTACGTAGGAACTGCATGAAACAATATAAAAAGTAAGTGCTTTGCTGATCAATGCAGTAGCTAACAAAGGAGGCTCGCCATGAGGGCATATCAAAAGTCAATGCAAGCGAGATGGAGGGCGCATCTCTCGATGCTGCTTTGTCTGGTGCTCCTCTTTGGTGCGGTGCCGGGAGCGGCATTTGCAGGTGATGCCGCGACGACGCACGCCCTTGCTGCTGGCGGTTCGCCTGCTGGTGGCGGTGCGGCTTCGGTCGCCGATGGCCTGGCTGCTGACGGCTCGCCTGCTGGCGGCGGTGCGGCTGCTGGTGGCGATGTGGCTTCGGCTTCCGCGATGTCGGGGGCTGTGGAACCCGGAGTCGCCTTGCAGACTGCGGGGTATGTGGGCTGGGAAGATGTCAGCGATAGCGGTCGCCATTCCCTTGCCCTTAAAAGCGACGGCTCACTTTGGGCGTGGGGAAATAACGGCTATGGGCAGCTCGGCGACGGCACGAAAACGGACAAAAATATTCCCATCCGCATCGGCATGGACAACGACTGGGTAGCCATCAGCACAGGGGACTACCATTCTCTTGCGGTTAAGGGCGATGGCTCACTTTGGGCGTGGGGGCAGAACACGTACGGCCAGCTCGGCAACGGCACGATGACAAACAGGTACGTTCCCACCCGCGTCGGAACCGACAACGACTGGCAGGCCGTCAGCGCAGGGGACTATCACTCCCTTGCGCTCAAGGGCGACGGCTCGCTTTGGGCGTGGGGATGGAACGACTGCAGCCAGCTTGGTGACAACACGACGGCAGATAAGGATGCCCCTACCCGCGTCGGAACCGACAATGACTGGCAGGCCGTCAGCGCAGGGGACTATCACTCCCTTGCGCTCAAGGGCGACGGCTCGCTTTGGGCGTGGGGGGACAACACGCACGGACAGCTCGGCGACGGCACGACGGTGGGCAAAGGTGTTCCTGTACGCATTGGGGCGGATGCCGACTGGCGGGATGTCAGTGTGGGCTACCATTACTCCCTCGCTCTCAAGGAGGACGGCTCGCTCTGGGTGTGGGGATGGAATACCTATGGCCAACTCGGCGACGGCACGACGACGAACAGACACGTCCCCACCCGCATCGGGGTCGGTGCTGATTGGCAGAATGTCAACGCGGGGACTTACCACTCCCTCGCGATAAAAGACGACGGCTCGCTTTGGACGTGGGGGCTCAACTGGTATGGGCAGATCGGCGACGATACGACGAGGGACAAATACGCTCCTACGCGCATTGGGGCCGGTACTAACTGGAGGGCTGTCGGCTCGGGAGAGTACCACTCCCTCGCGATAAAGGACGACGGCTCGCTTTGGGCGTGGGGGTGGAACGCATATGGCCAGCTCGGCGACGGCACGACGACGAGCAGACACGCCCCCATCTTTATTAAAGACCCTGCACCGTTTGTGGGCTGGAAGGATGTCAGTGCAGGACGTGATCACTCTCTTGCGATCAAAAACGACGGCTCGCTCTGGGCATGGGGATGGAATCTCGCAGGACAACTCGGCGATGGCGCTAGTGGCTTGTATGAGAGAAAAGTCACCCCTGTTCGCATTGGGAATGAGAATGACTGGAAGTCGGTTAGCGCAGGACAGTGGCACTCCCTTGCAATGAAGGACGACGGCTCGCTCTGGTCATGGGGGTGCAACGATTCCGGCCAGCTCGGCGACGGTACGAGTGTAGACAAGAGCATCCCCGCACGTGTCGGGATCGACAACGATTGGATAGCCATCAGCACAGGAGACTACCATTCTCTTGCGATCAAGGACGACGGCTCGCTCTGGGCGTGGGGAAATAACTACGGTGGGCAGCTCGGCAACGGCACGACTGAGTATAAGAACGTTCCCACTCGTATTGGAGCAGACACCGACTGGGCAATAGTTGATGCTGGAGGACTCAATTCCCTTGCGATCAAAAAGGACGGTTCGCTCTGGTCGTGGGGACGCAACAACGGTGGGCAGGTCGGCGACGGTACAACTAAAGATAAGAATGTCCCGACGCGCATCGGGGACGACATTAGCTGGACAGCCATCAGCTCAGGGGGCATGCACTCCTTTGCGACCAAGGACGATGGATCGCTCTGGGGATGGGGATGGAACTACCATGGTCAGCTCGGCGACGGAACGGCTGAGAGAAAAGATACCCCCACACGCATTGGGATCAATGCCGACTGGGCGGCGATCAGCGCAGGGGGGGATCACTCCCTCGCCCTCAAGGACGATGGATCGCTCTGGGGATGGGGAAGGGCCACTCCCACCCGCATTGGGACAGACATCGATTGGAAGGCAGTCAGCGTAAAGCAGAGCCACTCCCTCGCCATCAAGGATGACGGCTCGCTCTGGGCGTGGGGGGATAACTATGACGGGCAGGTCGGCGATGGTACGAGAGTGTACAGAGGCGGCCCTATCCTTATCGATGGCCCCCCGCCGGACATGGTTGCTCCAGTGTCCGTTTCGGATGCGCTAGCAAGCTACGCCGAGTCGGCGACGGTCGTGATCACAGCTACCGACCCCGGCTCTGTGGGTCAGGCGATAAGCGGTGTCAAAGAGATCACCTACACCATAAACGGCGGCGAGCCGGTTACCGTCCCTGGCGACACGGCGGCAGTCACCATCCCAGATCTAGGCTCCTACATCCTCGAGTTCTGGGCGACCGATGTGGCAGGGAACGAGGAGTTCCCGCACAACACGGTCGCGTTCACCGTCGATCCGGCAGAGCCGATTGTGGGCTGGAAGGATGTCAGCGCGAGAGGCTGGCATGTCCTTGCGGTAAAGCACGATGGCACGCTTTGGGCTTGGGGACAGAACGGGGCCGGCTATCTAGGTGATGGCACAACGGAGGGGAAAAACACTCCCACACGTATCGGGTCTGATACCGACTGGGAGACCGTTAGTGCAGGTAGTAGCCACTCTCTCGCCATCAAGAACGACGGCTCGCTCTGGGCGTGGGGAAGCAACTGGGATGGGCAGCTCGGCGACGGCACGACGACGAGCAGGTACGTTCCCACCCGTATCGGGGCTGATACTGATTGGAAGGCCATCTGCGCAGGTGACTACCATTCCCTTGCCATCAAAAGCGACGGCACGCTTTGGGCGTGGGGGAACAACGAGTGCGGCCAGCTCGGCGATGGCACAAGTGGCGCAAGCGCTAAAAAAATCATTCCCACCCGTGTAGGGGCTGATTCTGATTGGGAAACCGCTAGCGCAGGATCCCTGTATACCCTTGCGATCAAGTCTGATGGCTCGCTCTGGGCATGGGGGATCAATGACCGCGGTCAGCTCGGCGACGGCACGACAACACAAAAAGGCACCCCTACGCGCATCGGCTCAGATGTCGGTTGGGTGGCAGTTGCTGCTGGAGGAACGGGATCATCGGATAGCCATTCCCTTGCCGTCAAGGACGATGGCACGCTCTGGGCGTGGGGGGCTAACACCTATGGGCAGCTCGGCGATGGCACGGCGACTCGCAGATATGCTCCTGTCCGCATCGGCACCGATGCCGGCTGGAAAGCAGTCAGCGCAGGAACTAGCCATTCTCTTGCCCTCAAGGATGACGGCTCGCTCTGGGCGTGGGGGGTTAATTCCTGGGGCCAGATAGGTATCGGTGTGAGTAGTAGTGTTCCCGCTCGGGTTGGGTCCGGGACAGACTGGGAGGCGATCAGCGCAGGAAGGGGTTATTCCCAGGCAATCAAGAACGATGGCTCGCGCTGGGCGTGGGGATGGAACTACTTAGGGCTGCTTGGCGACGGCACAAGCGGTTCAGGCGCGGATAAAGATGTCCCTACTCTTATCGATGGCCCCGCGCCGGACACCACTCCCCCGGTGTCCGCATCCGATGCGCTAGCAAGCTACGCCGAGTCGGCGGTGATCGTTATTACTGCTACTGATGCCGGTCCTGCGGGTGCAACCGTTAGCGGCGTTGCGTCCATCACCTACACCATAAACGGCGGCACGCCGGTCACGGTGTCTGGCGACACGGCGGCAGTCACCATCCCAGATCCAGGCTCCTACATCCTCGAGTTCTGGGCGACCGATGTCGCAGGGAACAAGGAGTTCCCGCACAACGCGGTCATGTTCACCGTTGAACCGGCTTTCCAGCCGTTTGTGGGCTGGAAAGCCGTAAGCGTGGGAGGATATTACTCCTTAGGCATTAAGGACGACGGCTCGCTCTGGGCGTGGGGAATTAACGATTGTGGGCAGCTCGGCGACGGTACGAGCGTCAGCAGAAATGTTCCTGTTCGCATTGGGACAGATGCCGACTGGAAAACAGTCAGCGCAGGGAGTCGGCATTCCCTTGCGATCAAAGACGACGGCTCGCTCTGGGCGTGGGGGTATAACGACAACGGTCAGCTCGGCGGCAGCATGGATGCGAGCAGGAACACCCCCACTCGCATCGGGGATGCAACGGATTGGAAAAGTGTCAGCGCTGGGGGGTCGCATTCTGCTGCAATAAAGGACGACGGCTCCCTTTGGACATGGGGCAATGGTGGCTACGGGCAACTCGGCATTGGTGTGACCATGGCCAACGGCACGGCAGTAATCAAAAGGACTCCCACTCACGTTGAGGCGGGTACTGACTGGGTGGCAATCGAGGCCGGGGCGCATCACGTCCTCGGCATCAAGAATGATGGCTCGCTCTGGGCATGGGGGCTTAATAGCTCCGGCCAGCTCGGCGACGGCACGAAAGCAATCAGGGACATCCCCACCCGTATTGGAAGTGGGACTGATTGGGAATCGGTCAGCGCATCTGACATGCGCTCTCTTGCAATCAAGAACGACGGCTCGCTTTGGGTGTGGGGGAATAATTATTACGGGCAGCATGATGATTTTGTGACCGACAAACTATCCACCCCGACCCGCATCTCAGCAGATACCGATTGGAAGACTGCAAGTGTGGGAGGGATCTATTCTCTCGCGATAAAAGACGACGGATCGCTCTGGGCGTGGGGATGGGACATGTTCTGCAAGTCCAGTGCGTATTTCGGTGGTACGGTGTTGGGCAGATTCGGTCTTGCTCGCATTGGAACAGAGACCGATTGGCAATCGGTTAGCGCAGGGCAGTGGCAGGGGCACTCCCTTGCGGTCAAGGACGACGGAACACTCTGCGCATGGGGATGGAACTACTACGGGCAGCTCGGCGATGGTACGAGCACGAACAAGAGCATCTATACAGAGATCAACGATCCTAAGCCGGACACTATTCCTCCGGTGTCTACGTCCGATGCGGTAGCTAGCTACGCAGAGTCGGCAACGGTCGTGATCGCGGCCACTGATGCTGGTTTTGCGGGTGCAACCGTTAGCGGTGTCGCGTCCATCACCTACATCATAAACGGTGGCACGCCGGTCACAGTGCCCGGTGACACGGCAACGGTCACCATCCCAGACCCAGGTTCCTACATCCTCGAGTTCTGGGCGACTGACGTTGCGGGGAACGTAGAGTTCCCACACAACACGGTCATGTTCACCGTCGACCCGGTAGTCCAGCCGTTTGTGGGCTGGAAGGATGTCAGTGGAGGGGAATATAGCTCTCTCGGGCTTAAAAACGATGGCACGCTCTGGTCATGGGGGCATGGTGGGAATGGTCAGCTCGGCAACGGCACCAGTGGCTTAGATGCCGACAAAACGGCTCCCACTCGCATAGGTGCTGATGCCGATTGGACGGTCATCAGTGCGGGGAATGACCATTCCCTTGCGATCAAGGGCGACGGTTCGCTCTGGGCGTGGGGAAACAATGCTCAAGGCCAGCTCGGCAACGGTACATCTGGGGCAGCCAAGACTGTCCCCATCCGGATCGAGGCTGAAACTGACTGGAAAGCCGTTAGCGCAGGGTCTTGGCACTCTCTCGCCATTAAGAGCGACGGTTCGCTCTGGGCGTGGGGGCTTAACATGGATGGCCAGGTTGGCGATGACACGACGGTAGAAAAACATGCCCCGACTCGCATAGGAGGCGACACCGACTGGAAGGCTGTTGACGCGGGGGCTTCCTATTCCCTTGCCATCAGGAATGACGGCACGCTTTGGGAGTGGGGGGTCATCGGTCACGAGCCGATCAGCGACAGCGTTCGGTGGCCGGTCAATTATGTTCCCACCCGCATAGGAGATGCGGCCGACTGGGTAGACATCAGCGTAGGGCGTAACCACGCTCTTGCCCTCAAAAGCGATGGCTCGCTCTGGGCGTGGGGGTATAACGGGTACAGACAGCTTGGCGACAGTACGACTCAAGGTAAGGCCGCCCCTATCCGCATCGGAGCTGACACCGACTGGAGCTCTATCAATGCCGGAGGGTGGGGCTGCTCCTTTGCGATAAAGAACGATGGCTCTCTCTGGGCGTGGGGGCGCAACGATTTTGGGCAGCTCGGCGATGGCATGGCTCAAAACAAGGCCGCTCCTACTTGCATTGGGGCTGATGTCGATTGGCAAACTGTAAACGCGGGGGGCAACCACTCCCTCGGCATTAAAAGCGACGGCTCGCTCTGGTCGTGGGGCGTTAACCATAATGGTCAACTTGGTAATGGCACTAGCGGTTACTACACGACTGTGAACATCCCCACCCTTATCGACGGCCCCGAGTTCGATGCGGTTGCTCCGGTGTCTACGTCCGATGCGGTAGCTAGCTACGCAGAGTCGGCAACGGTCGTGATCGCCGCTACCGATCTCGGCTCTGCCGATCAGGCGGCAAGCGGCGTGCGTGAGATCACCTACACCATAAACGGTGGCACGCCGGTCATCGTCCCTGGCGACATGGCGACGGTCACCGTCTCGGATCCAGGCTCCTACATCCTCGAGTTCTGGGCGACCGATGTCGCGGGGAACGTGGAGTTCCCGCACAACACGGTCATGTTCACTGTCGACCCGGCAGAGCCGGTTGTGGGCGGGGAGGACACGTGTGGCCATGTGCTCGTCAAGGTGCTGGATAAAGAGACCAGGCAACCAGTAGATGGGGCGCAGGTGGGGATAACCCTTGGGACAGGGCTCACTTACACAGGTGATACTGGACAACTCGGCAACCAGCCCGGCGAGGCGTTCTTCGAGTATGTGCCCGCGGGAAAAATCAGCATCGATGTGGCCAAAGAAGGCTACATCATGGATCTCTCAAATGTCCCGGATGATGCAAGAGTTGTGGCAGGCGCGGTATCGGCCTATGTCGTGTACGCCTGGAGGCCGGCATCAGGCCGAGTACATGTCGTCGACGACAGCGGAAGGCCGATCAGCGGTGCCGAGGTCGTATTGTTCGGCATCGGTTTTCCCAGTGGGGTGACACGGGTCACAGATGGCGCAGGGCAAGCAGGCTTCATAAACGAGCTTTCGCTTGACAGCTACTTTGTAATAGTATCGCATGCCTTCTATGGCATGGAATGGGGCACTCTTGTAGTAAACACGAGTGCTGAGGCAGCTGAAACGACGATTGTTTTTAGACTCGTACGCACGCTTAACGTCACAGTGAAGAACCCCAATGGCTACCCGGTGCCTAATGCAAAGGTGCAGGTCCAGGGGCCTGCCAGGGAAGGCATCGCCCTTTCGGACATTGCGGGCTCGCTGAAGGTGACAACAAACGTCGGGCTTGCGTCGTTCGACCTTTCTGCCCCTGGCGAATACGCCATCACGGTGAGCAAGGACGGCTACCGCACAGCAGAGCGGGTCGTCACCTATTCCGGTTCCCATATGAATGTAGAGGTCATCCTGTCAGGTCCTACGGGTACCTTGCAGATCGTGTGCAGGAAGGAAAACGGCGACGGCCCCCTGGTCGGCTGGCAGAATATACGCATCACCAGGACGGACGGGGAGATCATCGGCGAGTTTTGGAAACACGCACACGGAATAGATGGTGCGCTTGAGCCCATTGACCTTCCGCCAGGCACATACTATGTGCAGCGTGAGAGCGGTGTGGGCAAGTGGTACCCAGATCCGGGCGTGCTCGCGACAGTGGTCGCCGATGAGACGACTAAGGTGACCTTAGTCGCATCGAGCGTGCCTGCCGATACCACTCCTCCGGTCACGCTCTCTGATGCCAGCGTGGCCTACATTAACGAGGCGGTCATCAACCTCTTTGCAGCAGATGCCGGATCCGGTGTCGCGGCTACGTACTACCGCTACTATCCTGTTGACGCTATCGATTCCGAGAAAGGCTCCTGGGTCAAAGGTACGGCCATTACCGTGACCACCCCTGGGGTTTACACCCTTGAGTACTACTCGGTGGACAATGCTGGCAATGCGGAAATCCCGCTCGCTATTGATTTTGAGGTCATTGACCTCAGCGATCTGGATGCGGTCGCTCCAGAGTCGACCATTGTCGGCGCAGTAGATAACCCGACTCCCGGCTCCACGGTAACGGTCGTGATCACAGCCACCGATACTGGTCCTGCCGGTGCGACTGTCAGCGGCGTGAAAGAGATCCGTTACAAGGTCGATGGCGGTGCCGAGCAGGTCGTCACCGGCTCCATTGCTACCGTGGATGTCACCGGCGACGGGACCCATACCCTCGTGTTCTGGGCAGTGGACAATACCGGGAACGTTGAAACAGCAAAGACCGTGAGCTTCTTTATCGGTTTTGAGTCTGACGCGATCCCACCGGTGACACTCTGTGACGTCAATGCGAGCTACATCGGCAAGGCGGTCATCACTCTTCTCGCCACTGATGCTGGCTCAGGCGTTGCGTCTACTTACTACCGGCTCAACGGAGGCACCTGGGAAAAGGGCACCATCATCACCGTGACCACCCCTGGGACCCACATCCTTGAATACTACTCGGTGGACAATGCTGGCAACTCAGAGGCTCCGCATGCGGCTGTTTTTGAGGTTATTGCGGTCACGGTGGGTGATATCACCCCTCCGGTTTCGATCTGCGATGCCGAGGCAATCTACATAGACGTGGCGGTTATCACGATCAGCGCTGCTGATGTCGGCCCTGTCGGGCAGGCGGTCAGTGGTATCAAAGAGATTGTTTACATTCTTGACGGCGGCGTGCCCGTGATGATGTCCGGCAGCACGGCGGTCGTTATCGCTTCAGGCACAGGCATCCACACCCTCGAGTTCTGGGCAGTGGACAATGCCGGCAACATCGAGTCCCCGGCAGGACGCGCCGTCTTCGAGGTCGTCTCCTTTGGGGGCACCGTTGACAAGGACATCACGGCCCCGGTCTCAGTATCGGATGCCTTCCCTGCCTACGCCTCTTCGCCGGCGGTTATCACGCTTACCTCGGCTGACGAGTTGGGCGGCTCGGGGATGAAGGCGCTCTACTACAGCGTTGACGGCGGCCCTGCGCAGACTGTGACGCCCAGTACTGCTCAGATTGACCACAACTACATCACCACCACGGTATCCGTCTCTGGCGCAGGCGATCACACCATCAAGTTCTGGGGCGAGGACAATGCCGGCAACGTCGAGTTCCCGATAAAGATCGCAGACTTCAGGATCGGTTTTATGCCGGACACCACTCCTCCGGCATCGTTCTCGAACGCAGGCTCGATCTTCACGCCTGCCGGTTCCACGGCTGTTATCCATATTATGGCGGTTGATCGGGCTGAGGTGTTTGGCGAGGAGGTCAGCGGCGTAGCTTCGATCACCTACATTCTTGACGGCGGAACCCCGGTGGTCACCACAGACGTTTCCTTGGTCTATATCTCTGTTACCGGGGACGGGGAGCACACCCTCGAGTTCTGGGCCACAGACGTTGCAGGAAATGTCGAATCCCCGACAAAGACTGCGAGCTTCTGGATCGGCCCGGTTGTGCCAGATATAACCCCCCCGACTTCGGCCAGCAGTGCGTTTGGGAGCTACACCGACGAGGCGTTCATTGTTCTTACGGCTTTTGATGGGATAGATGGCTCAGGTATAGAGGGGCTCACGTACATCCTTGACGGTGGTATGCCGGTGACGGTGCCTGGTGGCGCTGCCCAGGTGTTTGTATTGACTTTCATTACGGTCTCGGCAAAGGGTTCTCACACGCTTGAGTTCTGGGCAGTCGATAATTCTGGGAACGAGGAGGTTCCGCACAACTTCGCCGCATTTGAGGTCATCTCAAGTGGTGGTGGCAACGACGCTGACATGCCGATCACAGCGGATGTCAAGGACAAGCACCACAGCCCGGATCATGGTTATCCGTGCTATAGCGCAGGCAGTGCCCTCAGCACGTCGTGTGCTACGTGCCATACTCCGAATGCCACGAAGGGGCTTCACGAGGGCTGCACGGATGCGGGCTGTCATCGTGTTGCAACCGCTCCCGTGATCACCCCTGACGGTCTTGCGCCGGTAAACCATGCCCATATCTCCTCTTATGGTTGCGCTGACTGCCATGAGATCTCCGGCAAGGTTCCAAATACTTCGGACACTGTCCCGCCGATGTCCATCGCCGATATGGCCGCAAGCCACGTTGGGGAGGCCACGATCGTGATTACCGCCATCGATGTCGATTCTGCCGACCAAGAGGTGAGCGGTGTCAAAGAGATCACCTACGTCCTTAACGGCGGTATGCCCGTGACGGTGCCTGGTGACGTGGCATTGATCACTGTCTCCAACGTAGGCATCCACACCATTGAGTTCTGGGCAAAAGACAACGCTGGGAACGTAGAGGCCCCGCGCAACGTGGTCACGTTCACTGTTCTTGCCGCTGACACCACCTTACCCGACCGCACCGCCCCGGTGTCGGTATCTGATGCCGTCGCGAGCTATCCGGTCGGCCCGGCAACCGTCACCATTGTGGCGACCGATCCGCCTGGTGCGGCAGACGAGCTGGTCAGTGGTATCGGCTATATTGCTTACAGGGTCGATGGTGGCACCACTCAGTACCTCTGGAGCGACACTGCTGCCGTATCTGTCACCGGGGACGGTGACCACACCGTTGAGTTCTGGGCAAAAGACAATGTCGGCAACATCGAGTCCCCGACACACGTTGTCACCTTCACGATCGGTGGGGACACAGGCGACGGCGGCACAGGCGGCAAAGACGTGCCTGGCAAAGACGTAGGCGGGAAGAACCCGTCACCCGACGATGGCTTCTTCGGCGGCGAGACCATCGAGCGCATCTCTGGCGCAGATCGCTACCTGACTGCCATCGAAGCAAGCAGAAAGAACTTCGATAGCGCGGATGCCGTCGTTCTGGCCACCGGTGCGAACTACGCTGATGCGCTGTCTGCCTCTGCTCTTGCCGGCGCTCTTAACGCCCCGCTCCTCTTGACGAGCCCGGGTGCCTTGAGCGATGGCATCCTGCCCGAGGTGGATCGGCTTGGTGCCGCAGAGGTCTGGATCATAGGTTCTGACAAAGCGATATCCACCGCAGTCGAGACCTCACTGAAGAGTGTCGGCCTTGAGGTCGAGCGCATCGCTGGCGCTGACCGTTATGCCACAAGCGCTGGAATCGCGAGTAAGGTCGCCGAGCTTGAAGGTGCGGCTTTCACGAAGAAGGCATTCTTGGCCAGGGGGGATAACTTTGCAGATGGCCTGGCAGTATCCCCTCTTGCCTATAGCAACAAGATCCCGGTGCTTCTGACCCGCCCCAATGTGCTTCCCGATGACACGGCAAATGCGATCACAGCCCTTGGCATCAAGGACGTGACCATTCTTGGCTCTTCGAGCGCCGTTACCGTTGTTGTGGAGGATTCGATAGGATGTCTCGTTTCCGCTACGCGCCGTGTTGGTGGTGCGGATCGCTACAAGACCGCCGAGGAGATCGCCAAGCACGCGTTCGCCCAAGGCCTTGCCTCCAAAGACTTTGTTGGCGTGTCAACCGGGCTGAACTTCCCGGACGCTCTTGCTGGCGGGGTCGCGACCGGTGAGCGTGGCGGCATACTCATCCTGACTGATCCGAAGACGCTTTCCTCCAACTGGGCGAGCTATCTGCCAGGAGCGTATGCAGGCATCAAGCCTGACATCCAGCTCTACGGTGACCCAAGTGTGCTTGATAGCCGAGTCATGGAGAGCTTGCAGACCGTTTTGCTCGGCAATTAGAGAAAGAAAGGAAAAGAGAGCAGCGAGGCAGCAGCAGAGTGACCGTCGATCACTCGTCGTTAGTCGGGTGCGGCTTTGCTGGTGATGCCGAAGAGGCCACTTGGACACCCACTCGAACAGTGACGTGGACAGGTAGCGCTCGCCTGTGTCCTTACAGGTTCGCGCCTTTATAGATGGTACCCATTGGTTGGTGTCTCTGCCTCTCGTCCGTGCATATGATATTCTTTGTGGAGCCACCAGCCTTCTGCTTTGGCGGGCATACCGTCGCAAGAGTTGCTTTGCAAATCACGAGGGCTTATCTACGACAGGGGCAAAAGCGGGTGCGTCACAGCTACCCGCCTTATACGGAGATAAGAAAAGATATAGACGAGAGAGAAGGAGCATTGAGGATGAGGAAAGCTTCGAGCAAGTTAGCAGTATTACTGTTGGCCTTGGTGCTGGGAACCATGATGGTCTTCACGCTTACTGCGTGCGGTGGTGGTGGCGGCAACAAAGCTACCAACAATGAAGAAGCAGGCCCCGTTGAAGAAACTGCTGCCGCGCTCGGCCCACACACGGTGGATATGACATCGGACGAAATGTGGGCCAGCTATAAAGAGTTTTCCAGCGGCACTAATTTAAGCGACATAACCTTGAAAGCACTTGAAGAGCACTTTGGTGTAGAGGCAGAACAACAGGATAGTGATTCTACAACCAACGATCAGTACATGTGGCACTCCAACGATGAGGGCGGCCTGCTTCTTCTGCTCGGTAAAGAGACCGGCAAGTTCGTGAGTGCAAGCCAGGCTTACCCCAAGTAGAAACCAGGCTTACTGCAAGTAGGTCGCAAGTAGGTCTTTTCCCAAGTTTTGGCATGAATCGATAAGCCATGGATAGGGCAATGGGCGCTCACTCGAACAATGGCGTGGACAGGTAGCGCTCGCCTGTGTCCGGGAGGATGACCACGATCGTCTTCCCGTTGTTTTCCGGCCTTTGGGCGACTTGGACGGTCGCCCAAAGTGCCGCGCCGGACGATATGCCAACGAGTACCCCTTCCAGGCGGGCGATCTCACGCCCGCTCTCAAAAGCGTCTTCGTCTTTAACCCCGATGACCTCGTCGTATATGGTGGGGTCAAGCGTTTCTGGCACGAAGCCTGCGCCGATGCCCTGGATCGCGTGTGCGCCGACGCGTCCCTCAGAGAGAATAGGCGAGCTGAGCGGCTCGACCGCAATGACCTTCAGACCCGGGTTCTTTGACCTCAAGTACCCACCCGTGCCGGTAATGGTGCCGCCCGTGCCGATGCCAGAGACGAGGATGTCCACCGTGCCATCCGTGCCATTCCAGATCTCAGGCCCGGTGCCCTCTCGGTGTGCCCGCGGGTTGGCAGGGTTCACGAACTGACCGGGGATGAACGCGCCTGGTGTCTGGGCGGCCAGCTCCTCGGCTTTGGCGATTGCGCCCTTTATGCCTTTCGCTCCTTCGGTGAGGATGAGTTCTGCCCCGTACACCGCCATCAGCTTGCGGCGCTCCACGCTCATCGTCTCTGGCATGGTGATGATGACGCGGTAACCGCGTGCAGCGCAGATCGAGGCAAGGCCGATACCGGTGTTGCCGGAGGTCGGCTCAATGACCACCGCGCCCGGCTTGAGCAGGCCTTTTTGCTCTGCATCCTCAATTATCGCGCGGGCTGTCCTGTCTTTGACCGACCCCGTCGGGTTGAAGTACTCCAGTTTCGCAAGCAGCGTTGCGCTCAGGTTGTACTCTTTTTTGAGGCGCGTCAGCTCCAGCAACGGCGTGTTGCCGATCAGATCTGCCGCGCTTTTATAGATGATGCCCATAAGCAATCCTACCCGCACGAGCCCGGTGTCGAGCAGGGTGCCGAGCGCACGAACCCCTCGGCGGCCTCGATGTGCTCGGCAAGCGCCGAGCGATCGGACTCCGCGTGCAAAAGGCAGGTCACGTCCTCGGCCATGGCGTCCCCCGTGCGCTGCCATGCCTTTGCGCGGCAACCTCGGCAGATGCGCGAGTACTCGCACGCCTCCGGCGCGCAGGCACCCTTGGCTTCCTGCACATCGAGCGCGTACAGCTCGGCGACGGCATCCTGAAGCGATATGTCGCGGATGTTGCCGATCGTCCAGTCCTGCGCGAACTGGCAGGGCATGATGCCGCCCTCCGAGTTGATGTTCATGTGCCCCTTGCCCACCGGGCAGGCGCTGATGGTCTTGAGGCGCTCCAGGCCGTTTGAGACATCGATCCCGTGTGCGAGGAGCTTCTCGGCGACAAAGGGGATGAAACTCGGCATGGCACCGATGTCCCATTCGAGCGTGCTTTCTTCAGAGAGGATGTCTTCTATGATGAAATCGCCGAGTTCGCGCCACTGCTCCGGCGTGATGCGACCGTCGTCCTCGCCTTCGCTCCGACCCGAGGTGATGAGGTCGCAGAAGTAGATGAGGCCGCAGCCGAGTTCTTTTGTCTCGGCGATGATGTCGTAGACGTACGGCCAGGTGCCCTGTGAGATCGCGGTCTTGACCGCAACGCCGATGCCCTCTGCGCGAAGCACGCGGATGGCTTCGACCACGCGTTGGTGCGCGCCGGGGATTCCCACCATCTGGTCGTGGAACTCGGCGGGCCCATAAAGCGAGGTGGCGATCCAGGCGATGCCGTTGGCCTTGAGGCGATTTGTCGCATCGCGATTGATGAGCATGCAGTTGGTCGAGACGGTGACGCGGATGCTGTAGCTGCGTGCTAGCTCGAGGATCTCCCAGAAATTGTTGCGCATCATTGGCTCGCCGCCCGAAAGGAAGAGCGACGGCAGTTCGCGCTCGCCCATCTGTCGTACGAGTGCGATCGTTTCCTCATCCGAGAGCTCCTCAGGGCATCCCTGGGCGTTTGCAGCCATGTAGCAGTGATCGCACAGCAGGTTGCACCTGTTCGTGATGTTCCAGATCACATCGCTCGGGCGTCCGGCCTTAAACGCCTTTACGGCCTTGTCTTCGATCTCAGCGAGGGGCCCCTCAAAGAACAATGAGCGAACGTGTGCCATGTCAATGACTCCAGGATCGGGCGGGCATATCCGCCGGTGGACAGGATGTCTGCTAAGGGCAGCATACCTGTCAACGGCAACATGTCCGCTAAGGGCAGGATGTCTGCCAACGGCAAACATACCCGCCGATGGGCGACCACCATATAGTCTACCGCGTCCGCAGACATCTGCGGGATATTGCTGTGCGGATTGATCCCGCGTGGCCTTGCCGGTTCTGCCCCTTGCCGTCTGATACTTGGCGTGTGGGGCGCGTGGATTGGCGGGAGGAAGGCGGAAAAGCACGTTGTTCCGAGGGATCCGTGTAGCCGAGTAACGTGCTTTGAGAATTCTCAAAGAATCTCCAAAAAGCTCTTGACTACTAATAACTTCGTATTAGTATGGAGTCATGCTACTATGAACTTATTAGTAATACTAAGTTCGATAGTTGCATGTTGTCGGTGCACCGATGTCGGCTAGCAACATCGGGCAGCAAGGCCGAACAGCAAAGCCGACCTGCGGCATCGACGAGCACTACCGGGGAGACAGCAAGACCGGCCCGCAACATCGAGCAGCGACATCAAGCAGCAAGATCGACCGCAAGATCGGCCGGCAGCATCGACTGCAACATCGACCTGCACTATTGACAGGCAGTAACATCGACCGACAGTAAGTGAGGTGGGAAGTGGAGATACCCGAATCTGCAATACGTAAATTCCGCAAGGAACTCAACGCCGGCACAGTGGCCTTGGTTCTGCTTGCGATCCTTGAGCGCTCGGCAGAGCCGTTATATGGCTACCAGATCGCCAAGCGCATCGACGTGGGCGGCCAAGGGGCGCTGCCAATGAAGCAGGGCACGCTCTACCCGGTGCTGCGTTCCATGGAAGATGGCGACCTGCTTGAGAGCAGGGTGGAACCAAGCGTCTCGGGGCCGCCGCGCAAGTATTACACCATCACCGGACTTGGCCGTGCGGTACTAGGGGAGTGGAGGCAGGCGTGGTCGCAGACACGCGACTTCGTCGACGCGACACTGGAGGGCGACGTTGGATAAGACGATCGAGGGATACCTTTTGGAGCTCAAAGCAGCTCTTGCCGGATGCGATCCGGCGCTGATTCAAGACGCTATGTACGATGCCGAGGAGTACCTGCGCGACGCGGTTGCCGAGGGCGGGGAGGATCCGGAGGCGGCCTTTGAGGCGGCGATGGCCGATTACGGCACGCCCGAGGAGATCGCCGCTGCCTATCGCGATGCCGAGCTCACGGTGGCTGCAGCGCTCAAGACGCCGCGCTCGTCGGCCACCAAGAGCGTGAACCCGCTCGTCCGCTTCTTTGGCGTGGTGGCCGACCCGCTGGCCTGGGGCTCGCTCTTCTACATGCTGCTCTCCCTGGCCACCGGCATCATCTATTTCACGGTGATCGTGACGGGCTGGTCGCTCACGCTCGGGACCGTCGTCCTCATCATCGGCCTGCCAATCGCGTTGCTCATGCTCGCGGTGGTGCGGGCGATCTCACTTGCCGAGGGTCGGCTGGTCGAAGGGTTGCTCGGCGTTCGCATGCCGAGAAGGCCGCGTGCGACCGGCATCAAAGGCGACAACATCTGGGGTCGCATCATGAGCTGGCTGAAAGACGTGCGCACCTGGACATCTATGCTTTACATGTTGCTGCAGCTGCCGCTCGGCATTTTGTATTTCACCGTTGTGGTTACGGCGATATCTATCTCGGCAGGCCTTATTCTCTGGCCGTTCGCTGCAGCCATGATGAACTACCCGATGTTTCAGACGATAGGTTACGCCTACTACGTACGTCCGTGGGCGATCCCATTGATCATGGCAATGGGGGCGATGGGGCTTGTGCTGACGCTATGGGTGACCCGGGGGGTCGGCATGCTCCACGGGTGGTATGCAAAGACATTGCTCGTTGGCAGGGTCGAGAAGGGGTCGGTGCCTGAGGCTGCGCCTGGGGCTGCGTCGGGAGCTGCGTCCGAGGTCGCACCCGGAGCTGCGTCCGAGGTTGCGCCTGAGACCATGGAGGGGTGAGTATGATGCGTGTATTGAAAATGACGGTGGCGCTTGCCCTGGCTACAGCCATGGTAATGACGTCTGGTTGTTTTAAGCGGGTGCCGATCAACGATGACGGCGTTGGCATCCAGTTCGAGCTAGGCGGGGGCGCGCCTTGGAGCGATTCGAGCGATTCGAAGGCTGCTCGGTCCACCAAAAGCGTGGCGCGTGGTGATGCAAAAACAGCGGACATCAAGATCCTGATGGGCGCAGGCGACCTTGGGATCGTTGGCGGCACAAACGGGATCGTTCAAGACGGTGGCAAAGATGTTTTGCGTGGCGACTTCAGGTTCGCTCCAGCAAGCGTTGAGCCGAACATAAAAAGCAGTGTCACAGGCGATAATCTGAATATCGAGGTGCGGCAGCCCAAGGTCAGAAACACTGTTTTCAAGACCGGATGGCCGAATTATGTCAACGAGTGGCACCTTGGGCTTGCCAAGGGCCTGCCGATGAGGCTTGACATCAAGCTCGGCGCAGGCAACGGCGATCTCGATTTACGCGGCGTGGGCGTGTCTGAAATCAGGGCGGACATGGGTGCCGGTGACCTGGACCTCGATTTACGCGGCGTGGACATATCCGATCTTACGATCAAAATGGGTGCCGGTGACCTCATGCTTGACCTGGCTGGGCAACGCACGACCGACCTTGATGTGACGATTGCAGCTGGCATCGGTGCGATTGAGATCAACCTGCCCAAGGATATCGGGGTGCGTGTTGCGAAGCGTGGGGGCGGTGTTGGCAACTGGGACGACTGGAAGGCCAGCGGCTTTCGGCGCGATGGTAGTGTCTGGGTGAATAGCGCTTGGGGTTCGGGTAGTCCCTCCATAGAGGTGACAATCGAAAGTGGCGTGGGTTCGGTCGTGCTGAAGACCGATGACGCGTGGGGGCCCGCGGACGCGCCTGCAGGCAGCCCTCCAAGCCCCTCGGCACCTGCGCAGCCTGCGCCTCACGCCGCGCCTGAACCGCCCGTTGCACCTGTCGCGCCCATTACGCCCGCCGTGCCTGGATCCCTGGTGGTGCCTAGACCCCCAGCGGCACCTGGTCTTCCACCCCTGCGGCCTCGGCGGTGATCGCCTCAGTTGACCTTGATGAGCGAGTCCGTCGGCGCGTGCTGATCAGTCAGCAGCGGGACATCTGTGGTATCAATGGGGCCGTCGTACAGGTCGGCTCCATACCCATTGAAGCCGTCGACGGTCACTCGACCGGACACACCGTTTTCGATCCTGCCGAGCAAAACGCTGTTGCTGAGCCGATTGTCTGTGGCAAGGACGATGATATTGCGGTTCAAAAGCAAGTTGCCGTCGCTCGCAATGCCGATGGGGAATACCCACAGGTTCTCCCACACGCTGTCCGCGGTCTTATACATGCTGCGGAAAAGCTCGCTTCGCGTACCCTCCACTGAGCCGATCATGTTGTAGGCGAGCACGCCGTCGGGGGTGAGGTGCGCTTTTGCCTCCTCGAAGAACTCGGCGGTGACCAGATGCGAGGGCAAGGCATCGGCGTAGTAGGCATCCATCACTATGAGGTCGTATTTCTCGTCCGTGCCGGCCAGGAAACGGCGGCCATCCTCGGCATGGATGCGGATGCGCTCGTCCTCGGGCATGTCGAAGTATTTGGAAGCGACAAGGATCACCTTGGGATCGATCTCAACGACATCGATGGTCATGTTGGGGTAGTCCCGCCACGCCCGCTTGATAAACGAGCCGCCGCCGAGGCCGACCACGAGCACTTTCTCGCTGTCAGGCTTAGCCGCCACAGCGACATGCAGGTACTTCGGGTAACTGAAAGGCGTGTCATATGTGTCATCAAGAAACATCGCGCTCTGGTGGCTCCGATCGAAACGGAGGTGCCGTATTGTAGAGTCTTCGGTCACGAGCAGCCGGTGGTACTGCGTGTCCTTCGAATAGATGATCTCCTCTTCCTGATGCAGGGCCGGGTCAGGAGCCATGCCAAAGCCACCTCGTTCGCCGAAACCCCCGCCTGTAAGGGTGAATGCGCCCCACGCCACCCCGATGACGGTGAACGCGACCGTCACAATGGCGTATCCCCGCCCGCCGAGAAACCATTTTGCCGCCGCACCCGCCGCCGCCGTCCCGCTTGCGCCCGCCGCTTTCTCGCTTGGCGGCACTGTCTTCTCGGCATCAATGCGCTTGCTGTAGGCTGAGGGCAGCGCGATCGCGAGCAATGAGGTTGCAAACAGCAGGCACCCGATGCCGACCACCAGGCCATCAAGCGAGAGGATCGGGATCAGCCAGAACGCTGTGGCGAGCGTGCCGACGATGCTGCCAGCGGTCGAGATTGCCGAGAGCTGTCCCGCCGTGCGACCGATATGGCCGAGGTCGGCTCCAGCCGCGAGCCGTATGCCGAGCGGCGACACCATCGCAAGCATGAGCGCTGGCAGGAAGAAGACGACCAGTGAGGCGGCGAGCGACCCAGCGCGTACGTCGAGTCCTGCGAGCACGGGCAAAACGGTGCGGTTGACCAAGGGGACGAGTACGGTGAAAAGTCCGGCGGTTGCAACGACTGGCGCGAGTGTCCGCGTTGTGCCGAACCGATCCGCAAGCTGGCCGCCGATCCAGTAGCCCAGCGAGAGCGCGACCATCACAACGGAGACGACGGCCCCCCACACGAAGAGCGAGCTGCCGAGCATAGGCGCGAACATCCGGGCGGCAAGGAACTCAAGTCCCATGAGCGCGGCCCCGCACACAAAGACAATGACCTCAAGCATACGGCCTCTCAACATACGACCTCTTGCATACGGCCTCTTGCATACGACCCCGCACGCGGCTCTCAAACATACGGCCTCTCGCATACGACCCCGCACGCACGGGCCCCGCGCACACGAGGCTGGTATGATCCGTCCGCTGCATTCTGCATCATGATGGTACGCTTTGGTAGTGGCGCGGTACCTTTGGCAGCAGCGCGGCACCATCCGTCCCGTCAGTTGACGGCTGGCACCCGCTCGACTGCCTGTCTTCGGATGGGGTTTAAGACAAGTCAATGTAGATGCTTTGGAGTGATGCCCATGGATAACACCAATGATAACGCCAGTGCCGACACCAGCGGTAGCATCAACAAGCTGCGTGCGTCTCGCGATGAGACCCGTGCAGCTTTCGAGACCCGGGCGCTCATGTACGCCTATTTATATGATGAGCTGGCAGAAGAGATAGGCCCGAAGCGCACGGCATCGGCTATGAAGCGTGCCATCCATCGCCGCGGCCTTGAAATCGGGGAGGCCTACCGGGAGGCAGCCGCTCGGGGCGATCTTGCCAAGGTGGCCCGCATCTTCGTTGAGTGCTCGCCCTGTGAAGGCAGCTTGTTTTTTCCCGATATCGCCGAGCCTGCATCCGATGGCCGCATCGTGCTGGAGATGAGGGGCTGTCCGCTCGTCGATGCCTGGGAGCATGCAGGATACGATGCCGAGCAGGTCGATCGGCTGTGCGAGATCGCCTCGGCAGTCGATGAAGGCACTTTCGAGCGCGCTGGGCTCGGCCTTCGCTTCCTGAGCCGCAAAGCGTGTCCGGAAAGCGAGCGGTGTTTGCTTGAGCTCAGGCTGCGCGCAAAGGAGGCATCCTCAATGTGCCCCTAGAAGGCATCCCGATGTACCTACAAAGAGGCACCCTCAATCGCCTTTAAAAAGAATTCCAAAAGCTATCCCAAGAAGCTTTGCTGCTGATAAGGATTGAGTAAGACGTGCATGCCATGCTCTCCGTGCGTTCCAATCAGGGGACGCAGGTTGTGTCGGAGTATTCGTGGGAGCATGCCAGGGGAGGCATGCAGCAAAGGAGGGGATGGCATGAAAAAGTATCTGCTTATGGGACTGCTCGCTGTGATGGTGGCTGCGGCATTGCCGACAAATGCGTTTGCGGCATCAAACGAGGGGTACACGATTACCGTACCGCGGGTGGGAGCGCAGTACAGCGCCAACAAAACGGTAACGGCGCGCAAAGACTTCGGTACGCGTTTGCGCTACTCCGGTGGCAAGACCGTGAACTTCCAGATCTGTGACACTCAGAAAAACGGCATCGGCCCAACGGTCTGCATCAAGCCGGGTGGGGCTGCTGCTCCGCTTATCGATATCTGGTACAACTCGAGCGCCTCATCCAAGGCGGTCAAGGTCAAGCTGTGGACGTCGGCCACCACGATTGTGCAAGTTCTGGCGCAGGGGACATGGTACTGGAACTATTAAGGGAGAAGCCCCGGGGCAGGGTCGTACCTGCTCCGGGGTTCCCCCTTCCCTCAACCAAGTTGCTGTTCAGGCTTGCCATGTTTGAAGCTCGGCGCCTGCTGGCGCGTCCGGGGGCGTGGATTGCAGTTGCCCTTGTCAGCCTGTACGCGACCTCGGCGTTATTCATCGAACGGGATGCCGTGGCGCGCGGCTCGAGTGTGGATCCGAGCGCTGTCCTGGGGGCGGCAGTAGGGCTTCAAACATTGTGGCTTCTTGTGCTTGTATTGCCGATGGCTATTGGTGGGACACTGGCCGATGATCGGGCATCAGGGTATCTTTCCCTCCAGCTTACACGCGGGGTACCAAGAAGCCTCGTTGCCGTATCCCGACTTTTTGCCGCTGTCCTAACCGCTTTGGCGACTACCGTTGCATCGGTAGTCGTTGTGCTGTGTGTTGCAGCAGCAGCGGGGCCGGTCCTTTTTGCGCCGGTAGGGCAGGCGGTCTCTTTTGCCCCGGAGCTGCTTGATACCCGCCCGCTCTTGTGGGTGCTTACGGTGATTGCCATCTATACGGTTGCAGCAGCATCCGTGCTCGGCTCGTCAATGTTTGTAGGGCTTTGGTTTCATGCGCTGGCATCAAGGATTATGCCCCCTGTATCGGTGGTTGCCTCTGCGTTCGTGTTTGTAGGTCGATTGACACGGTTCAGCCCGTTTGAGCGCGTGTCCTTTTTGCAGATATTCGATGCCGATTGGGCTGCTCCAATCCCCATGCTCATTTACTGGGGCATCGCATGGGCGGTTGTCGCTTGCGTGGTAACCGTTTGCGTTTCGGCAAAGGAGGGATGACATGTTTTTTTCCACAGTGAAAATGGGAGCGGCTATTGGATCAAGAAAGGCAGTCGGCAGTGCCGCCGCTGGGAATGGCATGTCTGGTGCAGGCTTGGATGACGTTGGCCTGGCCGACACCGATCCAACCGCCGATGATTTGGCAGTGAGGCTACGTGGGGTCACGAAGCAGTACCGGAGGCAGACTGCGCTGAAAGCAGTATCACTGACGCTTGCCAGCGGTTCGATAACGGGTCTTGTAGGCCCAAACGGTGCTGGAAAAACAACGTTGCTTAAGCTCCTAGCCGGGCTGATCTCCCCAACAGATGGTTCGGGGTCAGTGTTTGGGCATGAGTTCTCGCCTCACCGCCGAGCTATGGTGTTTGTCGGCCTCATGCCAGAACATCCTGCGTTCATCGAATACCTGAGCGGGGCTGCGAACTTGCGGGCGTTTGCGGCTATCCGTAACCAGATAGGAGAAAAAGAGATCGCCGATGCCCTTGCGCATGTGGGGCTGGATGCCAATGACCGCAAGCCGGTGCGAGCGTACTCACAGGGCATGCGGCAAAGGCTGTCGCTCGCCCAAGCAATTATGGAGCAACCGAGACTGCTCTTGCTGGATGAGCCCGCAAACGGACTTGACCCCCATGGCGTGGTGATGCTGCGCGATGTAGTGAAGGACATGGCTGCTCAGGGCTGCACCGTTGTCCTCTCCAGTCACCTGCTTTCCGAGGTCGAAACGGTGTCAGAGCGGGTTCTTTTGATCGACGGTGGCCGGATACTCAAAGACCTTTCACTTGATGAGGCCGGTTCTCTTGAGGCTGTTTATCTTGAGCTGATCGCGGAGCATGTCCGATGAGCGGGCTTTTCAGGGCATTGCAGCACGAGACGGTGCGGCTTTTCCGAGATCCTCGGTGGCTCGGGTTTTGTTTGATCGCCCTTCTCTCAGCGGTGCTTGCCTCAGGAGAGGTATATGCCGAGAGCGCAAACACAGGTCTTGCAGCGGGAGCCTTTGATGTCCATGCTGCGGCAAGCAACAACCTGATGTATCTAGGCTACCTTCTGTTCACCGCCTTTGTGTTTGTTGTTGGCGATACGGTGATTGCTGACATCGTCTCCGGTTACGCGGATCTTGTGCGCACTCGGCATACGAGCGCGCATACGTGGTGGTTCTCAAAACTGTTTGCTTTGGTTGCAGGGGCGTTTGTGGCGCAAGCGCTTTTCCTTGTCCTGTGTCTTCTGGTCGGAGTTGTTTTTCAGAAATGGGCGCTTTCTGCTGTTCCTTCGGCGATGGCAGCTGCGCCTATCCAGATGCGTAGGATGATGCTCTTCCCGTTTGTTGCGGCAACTGAGAACATGGCGTTTCGGCAGGTCGCTGTTGCGTGCTACATCGCGATCGGGTTCTCGGCGCTTGCTGGCCTGCTTGTTGCACTCAGCGTTAGGGTGACCAAAAGAGTGCTGCCCGTCGCGTTGGCCTTTTTGGGGCTTATGGCCGATTACGTGCTTGTAAAAGTCTGGGATCCCTGGTTTGTGGCGAGTCCAGGGGTACGCTTGATGGAAGGGATCCACGCTCGAATGGAGGTGGGCGGGGAATACCTACCGCTCCAAAGCAGTCTCATATATATATTCGCTATGTTTGTGATTGCGGCTGTCATAGGGGCATGGCAGATCCGCCGTGCGGAGCTTTAGCAGGGGGAGTTTGGCCAAGCCGGATTTTGACAGATGGCTCCCAGCAGATGAGCACTTTGACAGGCGGACCCCAGCAGACGGACACCTATTAAAGCCCCCACACGGGGGCTTCTCTCTGCTCAGGCATGGGTAGTTGTATAGTATCAGCTGTTATAGTACATTGACAGACATAGTATTATGGCTACACTATCAATCAGGAGGTGGTGATATGACGGATGTGCTCATTAGCAGTGACCTGATCAGGGGTCACATCGACACCATAGTTTTGGGCCTGCTCAGCACTCAAGACCGTTACGGTTATGAGATCGGTAAGCAGGTGACGCTCTTGTCAGATGAGGAGTACGTGATTAAAGAGCCCACGCTTTACTCGGCATTTCGTCGCATGGAAGCAGCAGGGCTTATCAGCTCCTATTGGGGAGGCGAATCACAGGGAGGGCGGCGCAAGTACTACCACATTTCGGACGAAGGACTTAAAACATACGAACGCAACCTTGAGGACTGGAAGCGCGCTCGCAGACTCATTGATAGGCTGGTGTCCGGTGAGGACGAGAAGGAGTGATGATGGAAGCCATAAAGTATTACGTCAAGGGTGCTTTCCTGGGGATCATAGAAACGTCGGCAATTCTTGAGCAGCAAGAAGAACTCATCGCTGACCTGTCCGCAAGGGTTGAAGACCTTGTAAGTGAGGGCAAATCGGAAGAAGAGGCATTAGGGATTGCAATTGCGTCAATGGGTGACCTTTCGGGGCTTGTCCGTGAGTTTGCCCTTGAAGAGCCTGTGCACCCGGGGGCGGACAAACCACCAGCCCCACAGGTGAATGCTTATACAGCTCGCCTGAGGCTTCATGCGGTTTCTCTCAGTGGTGCTGTTGCACTCAGTGTGCTGGTCGCTAGTCTTTTAATTGTGGTTACGACCTCCAATGGGGGAAGCTGGGTAGCAGTTTGGAGTTTCATGCTTTGTATGGCCGGCAGCGCCTGGATTGCTTTTACGTTGCAGCAGTTTCATGCAAGGCCACAGGCTACAGCGATGATAGAGCAAAGTTGGAAGGTACTTTTCCACAGGCTGCTCCACTGGGCGGGCGCTTGTTCTGTCGCATTCTTTTTGAATATCATGGAGGCCGCGGTTGCTCATGGAGGGGAGTTTTGGGCGTGGACGATCTGGCTTGCGGTGCTTGCGTGGCCAGGGGCTGCGCTTATTGAACAGGTCATGCTTCGATCGGGCAAGTTTATACACTCCCAGGCTGAGGCGGAGGCAAATGACGCGGTGGGGCCAAGTACCTCAAAAGCCCTTGATGGGGAGCGGGAAGGCATACGGGCAGCAGCAGCCCATGCGCAGTCCATGTAGGGCGATCCATGCAAAAGAATAGTCCAAAGCCACCACATGATAAGCTATCTTTTATCGCAGCATAAGCACAGCATAGACGCGGTGCAGACACGCAAACAAACACACACACGACATAAGCGCAGCGCAGACACGGCACGCACAATAGTGAATCACTCCGGCTTTCCTGGAGACTCCAAGTGTGTGAGAGGATGGAGCCATGGACAAAGGGACGAGACACCCCAAAGGGGTCCGCGAGAGGGCTGTTCGGATGGTCGAGGGCCACCAGGAT
>WRDS01000020.1 GCA_009779675.1 Coriobacteriia bacterium | reverse complement strand
GAAGACAAGCTTCAGGGGGTGCTGTGCGACCCCTGCCATCGGGGAATTATGTCCCATATTCAAGAACAGTAAACACAGGACAAAAGTCGTCCAATGACGACGATGTTCAGGATACGAGGAGGTGTTCTCAGACGCAAATCTCACAGCGGCCCTTGTCGACAGGCTTGCCCATAAGGCCCATGTCCTGGACATGAGCGGCGAGTGGATTGGCAACCCTTATTTGGACGGAATCACCAAGCCTTTCTTGCGGAACCCCACCGGCGTCATATACCCCAGGGTCGAATGCACCCTGATGTTGTTGAACCAATGCACGTAGTCGCTGAGCTTTAGCTGGAGCCCAGCGACCGTGCCGAAATGCTCCTTGTAAGCGAACTTAAGCCTTGTAGAGCTTGAACGTCGCCTCGGCGACGGCGTTGTCGCACGGCCCCGCCCTCCTTGAGAGCGACCTGCGGATGCCGAAGAAATCAAGCATCTTGTTGTTGTCGGACCCGCTCCCGCGGCCGGTGTGGAGGATGCCGGCATCGAAGAGGCCCGCGCCCGCTGACGCGAACGCGGAGCGCACAAGCGAGGCGTCCTTTTGCCAGCCTGCCCCATGCCCGACGATCTCCCGGTTGGCGGGGCCTAGGAGCAGGCAGGTGCACGCCCACCTGCCGCAGGCCTTGACGTAGGCGATGTCGCCCACGAGCACGTCGGGCGGCCTCCTGCCCGAGGACTGCCGGCCCACGAGGTCGGGGGTGTCGGCCTCGTTGACGGGCGCTTTGCCGGCACGCGGTTCCTTCCTCGTGTAGGCGCTCGTGATGCCGGGCCCCTTCATCGCCCTCACGGCCCGCCTCCTTGACGCGACGATGCCCTCGGCATCGGGCACCGCCTTGGTCTTGCGTGCCCCGTAGACGCTGCGGTTCTCCCGGCACACCCTCTCGACGCTTGCGGCCAAGGCTGCGTCATCGGTCCTTTGGATTGGCCCCCTCCCCAGGCAGGAGTAATAGGCGGAGCGGGCAATGCCGAGTATGTCACACTGCGCTGATACCGGGTACCTGTGGGCATTGCCCGAGACCACTGATACCTTCGAGCGGATATCAGCGCAGCTTGTTTTAATATGTCGTTCTCCATCCTGGGCTGCCTGTTCTCTTTCCTGAGCGCGATCAGCTCCTTCTCGCCCTCGGTGCGGTTGTCGGCGATACGCGAGGGCCCGGTGGCGTTGATCCTCTTCACCCAGTTCCTGAACGCCGAGTGTGTGGGCCCGTGCTCCCGGCAGATCTCAGATGCCGGCTTCCCGGCGTTGCAGGGCCCGGCCATCTGGCACCTGAACTCCTCCGAGTACTGCCGCATGGGGCGTCTTCCTTGCATGGCGCAACTCCCTTCGTTGACAGATCAATACCTCTATAAATCTGCCCAATGGAGTATGGCCAATCCACACATGCCCCAAGCACCTTGACACCTGCTTCTGGCGGACAGCCGGGCAGCCGTCCGCTGGAAGCGCAGGCAAAACAACGAACAACCTGTCCCTTGCGGAGGCACGGGTGGCGCAGGCTCCCTGGCGGCTCTTTCTTGCGCGGCCTTATCAAGCAGTGCGGTCACAGCAGAGACAAGCGGCGAGGGCTGCCGGCTCAAAGAAACGCAGAGGCCACGGTAAATGAGCGGATCGTTTCCCAGGCGACCAAATGGCCGACTTTGAATAACCGCTATCCAAATGCTGACAGGAACAAAGCGCAAGGCAGGGAACGGCGGGCACCCCACACAGGGAACGTGCCGCGAGGTTCCACTTGTTGATGAGAGACCTCTGCCGCCCCAAGCCGTACCGGGACAGGGCGAGGGTGGTAGACACGTTCCTGATCCAAGAGCCGCTGCCAGTGGTGACCTGATGGCCTGCCTGGGATTATGTCGTATGTTGGGATTCACTTTTTATTTTGATGCGATACGATAAGCACTCACCCAAGAAGGCATTTGCCCAAAGATAAACGTTGGCCACAAGGAGTTTGTGAAGCAATGAGACGTGTAGGCGCACCATTCTTAATTTTGGTGGTTGTTTTAACAAGCGCTTGCAGCATGGGGAAAACGAGGGTGGTTACTCCGGGTGGTATTGGGGTAGCCCAACATGAGGGTCTGGTGCTGGCTTTGGTAGCGTCAGAGGCGCGTAATGGCGGGATTGAGGTGATGGTTTCTCTTTCCCTTGATGCCGAGCAGGCCACACCGGTTTTACTCACGACCCCCTCAGGGAGTGAAGTGGATCGTAGAGCTCACTGACGAGGGCGGAAAGGTTGTAGCGGAGTCAAGATCGATGGAGCTCGAAGTGATGCAAAGTGCAGGTGTTGACCTGTCTGCGGAGCCTGCAAGCATGCTTATTGAGCCAGGTTGGGCGGAAGGGACGACCTATATCCTTCCAAAGCCGGCTCCTGGCAAGTACGATTTGTCGGCAAGAACATTTGACCCGATAGTTCACGCTTATTCCGCTCCGGTGCTGGTTGAATGATCGTTGGGCTGGAAAACCCAAAGAGGGTTTTTGCGTGCCGTTGGGGCGGATCGGTCAAAGATACGGGGCGCGTTGCTCGCGAGGGCACCTCTGCCGTTCATGCCCGGCTCCATGACGGCAAGATGCCAGCTTCGTTATGGACGACAGTCTCTGAGAAGCGATGGGACTTTGATTGCGGGATATTGGAATGAGAAAGATATTTGTTTTTCTGATCATATTGAGCATATTGGTTGTTCCCGTTGGTTGCGATACACCGGCGAATAACAATCCATCAACTGCAAGTATCGAATGGCACCAGGATCTTACCGCCACAGAATTGCCTTACAGGAATAATTGGTTTCAAGCCGATTTGCCAAAAGTAGGACTTAAGGATATTGCTATTGGCGAAACGGCAGAGGGGCGCTTTTCCACGGTCAATTCAACGTCACCGCGCTTCGTGCATCTTCTTTGTGACTATGCAGAGGATGGGGAAAACAGCACGTACCACGATTCATTCTTAGCGGTTGAAACAGATTCTAAAATACTGTTCAAAGACCTTTCGAGTGATAATGACAGCGGTAGTTACGGGGACACACTGTATGCGCGTGATGTTAATGGCGATGGAATTGATGAGATTATTGTTCAGCAGACTGTCGGAATGACTGGCGGGGCAGGGCAACATTTGTCGCGCATCTTCAAGGTGGCTGATGATGAGATTCAAGAGATCTTTAATTCGCTAACAGCCAATTTAGATGACGCTGGATATGACACTGGATTCTCCAGCATTTTACAAGATGGTTTCAAATTGGAAGTGCAAAACAGATTTACGGGATATTCAAAAACGCTTGATCTTAGCTCAAAAGAGCAGTACATCGGTGTCTATTTTGATGAGACTGGCAAAGCCATAGGTGACGGAATGATTCGGTGCGACAGTTTCATGGAATTTACTCCCGAAGATGTGAATAGCGATGGTGTTTTTGAAATAGTCTGTTCGCAATATGCTTCTCTATATAGTCACGCAGACTACATTGGGGATGCCAAAAGTGTTCTGAGATTCAATCCCAAGGTGCAAAGATTTGAAGTCATCAAAGCAGAATTTATTACCGAGTAATAAAACTTGATCTCAGCGATACAGCATAATCAGACCCAAGGGGTTCGAGAGACTGCTGGCAGGGAAACGATGCTACGGGCAATTATGTCGTATGTTGGGATTCAGTTACAGCTAAAACGGGCTGTGGCTCACGCTGTTATAGCAAGCGCTTTGATGGTCATGCTCATTCTGCTCGTCGGGTGCGCCAGTGGCAGCGACTCGTCGGTCGCATCGGTGATTGACACCGTCCCTTCTCCGGACGGGAGCATGGTGGCCATATGGTACCGTTACGACTACGGTTCACTTGGGTATTCACATTGCGATTATGTGGCGGTCGTCCCTGCAGACGGGAGTGAGCCGGAACGCGATTTATGGTGTGGCCCCCGCTTATACGGTGATTCGCCTCTGGTTTGGGTCGGCGACAAAACGCTTTATGTGGGCGAGCAGTACTTGGCGGTGGGTTCGTCTGCCTTTGATTGGTGGGATGACAGGCTGCCGGATGGTCTGCCATCCTCCGAAGATGCCGCACGACTTTACGCCACTGGCTTTGTCCGCAACGACATAGATGCCGTCCGGATGGCAAGCTGGCAGCTTGTGACTCCTGATGCAATGGCTGCCGAGCGTGCTTGGCGGGAGCTGGACGCGATCCTTGAGATTAAAAGCACAGCAGTCTCAGTAGTTCCTCCGCACCTGCTATCTGTTGCTTATGGCGTGAGCGATGACGATGGCTATGAGGTCAGTGAGTTTGATGACTCCATCGGGTTGGCGGTCACTGTCAGCTACACGCAAGAGGGAAAGCCTGACCTGTGCAAAGAAGAGTTCTATGTTACTTGCGTCTCGGTCAGGGATGGTTTTTGGCCTTTTAATCGCGTCTGGCCTTATAGCAAATTCTGCAAGGTCAAGTGGCATGTCAACGATGAGCATATTGGATTTAGCGAGCCGTGATTCTGAGCGCAGGTGCGCTCGGCACGCTTATTTCCGCTCCGTCGCCAGTGTTGAGCGGGGGCTTAGGCGGGATCAGGTGTCCGTACGTTTTTTCGCGTAGGGTCTGTTAGTTGGCTGTTGGTATAAAACACATGTTCATTACACACAAGCTACATCTTTGACCTGTGGGTTTAGGCTAATCTTGCAGGCATGGAAGCCAAGAATGCCATCACGCTTGCTTCGGGAAAGGTGTCGCTGGTTATCAATAGCTGGCGGTCTGTTTTCTCACGCGGATTACCTCATACAAGAAATTGAATCCCAACATACGACATAATCCGATGTCAGAGGCATGCCGTACCATGGCCGCAGGGCCAACGCGAGAAGGGGCGGCTATGCCAAACACAAGGACCAAGGTACGCACGGTCACGGAGCTCTTCGACGCATTCCCCGATGAGGAGGCGTGCGAGCAGTACCTGGTCTTACTCAAACACCCGGACGGGTACCGCTGCCCGAGGTGTGGCAACGCACGCTACGGCAGGGTTTAAGGGAAGACGGCAGACCCAGTGCAGCGCCTGCAGCCGCCCGGAGTCGATACCTGCGGGCGCCATGATGGAGAAGACGAAGGTCCTCCTGCGCAAGTGGCTCTTGGCCGCCTTCCTCCTCATGGCCGACAAGCGCGGGGTGCCGGCAGTGCGCATAGGGGCAGGGCTCCCCGTCTCCTGCAGCACCGCCCATTACCTGCTGCAGCGCATCCGGGCCGCAATGGCGGCCGATGCCGCCTGCCGCGTGCTTTCCGGTGACGTGGGGATCGACGATGCCTACATCGGCCCGAAGGGGACGACGAGGGGGAGGGGGACTGGGAAGGCCCCGCTCATCGTGGCGGTCGGGACGGGCAGCAGGTCGGGCTGCGCTGCGCTGCGGCTTGCCGGTTCCGTCTCAGGCGGCCAGTACCGGCGCTTCGCCTACGACCACCTGGGCCTGTCTGCGCACATCACGAGCGACGGGCCCGCCTCCGTCGCCGCCGGGCCCTCCCGCCACAAAGGACACGGGCCCGTCCCGTCCATCAATGCCGGGGACAGGCTTGCGACGCCGGCCGTCCACCACCTCGCCCCGGACTTCAAGGCCATGGTGATCGGCACCTACCACGGCGTGACCAAGCAGTACCTGCAAAGCTACATGGACGAGCTCTCATACCGCTATACCGACAGGAACCGCGCTGCCAGGTTCCACCTGCTGAAGCGTGATCTCTGCGGCCTCAAGCAGTATAGGGACAGGACAAGGGTGGTCGACATGTCCCCCGCACATGTCCCCCGCCCAAGAGCCGTTGTCGATGGCCGCTTGATGGCCTGCCTGGGATTATGTCGTATGTTGGGATTCAATTACAAGAATGCACTGAACGCCGCGATGGCCGAGCGCGCACTGCATGAGCTACAATACAACCTGAGCAGGCGATGAATCCGCTGGGTTCATGAAGCCGGGCTGTGAATATCGCGGCAGCAGATGAACGGCATGCGCATCTGTGGGACATGTATATGTTCCGCGGATGCGCTTTTGTTATGCATGAGTTATGCATGAGAAAACCGCAGGCTGTGCCTGTGGCGCAGCAACAGACAGACGGATCGGGGAGACGACCACTGTGGCAAGCGAAAGAGACGGAAGAGGGGCAGGCGAAAAAAGCGGACTTCGCGGCCTAGGCTTAACCACCGACGAAGCGAGATCGCTGCAACTCAAGCACGGGAAAAACGAGCTTTCCCACCAAAAAAAGGAAAGCTTTGCGAAAAAAGTGCTCCATATCATATGCGAGCCTATGTTCCTGCTGCTGATTGCCGCCGCGGGGATTTACTTTATCCTCGGCGAGCCACACGATGCGCTGGTCATGCTTGTTTTCGTCATCGGCATCATCAGCATTGACGTTATCCAGGAGTGGAAGACCGATAAGACCTTAAGTGCCTTGAAAGACCTGTCTGCGCCGCACATAAACGTCCTGCGTGATGGGGAGGAGACGCAGATCGCCAGTGCGGATATCGTTCCCGGCGACGTCATGATGGTCCATGAGGGCGTGAAGATCCCAGCCGATGGCTTTGTGGTCAGGTGCAGCGACCTATGCGTCGACGAGTCCACGCTCACGGGGGAGGCTGAGGGTGTATGGAAGATCCCCGCAGAAAGCATCGGGCGGCCTTCCGGCTACTGGCGCAGGGATTACTGCTACGCTGGGACGCTCGTCACGCAAGGCTCCGGGGCGATATGTGTCGATAAGATCGGCTCGGCTACCGAGTATGGAAGGATCGGGGTCAATGTAGCCGAGGCACCCGAAGAGAGCACCCCGCTTCAAGTGCAGGCCGGCAGTCTTGTCAAGCTGTGTGCCGGCATCGCCGCTGTCCTGTTTGCGCTGGTGGCCGTTGTGACGTGGCTCAACATCCCCGACCATCTTTTTAAAGACAGGCTCACCGAGAGCATACTCGCCGGCATAGCGCTTGCCATGGCCATGATCCCCGAGGAGTTCCCGGTCATACTGACCGTCTTCCTCTCGATGGGCGCGTGGCGGCTTGCCAAGAAACAGTCGCTTGTCCGTAGGCTGCCGTCTGTTGAGACGCTGGGTGCGGTATCCGTGCTGTGCGTGGACAAGACCGGGACGATCACCATGAACCAGATGACTGTCCAGGAGACGTGGGCCATCGACGGCGACGAGCGCCGACTTTGCGAGACGATGGGGCTCGGCTGCGAGATGGATGCCTATGACCCGATGGAAAAAGCGATGCTCGCCTACTGTGAGAAGCTTGGCATCTCGCAAGAGTACCTGTTTGGGGCAGGTGGCAGTGAGCTTGTCAAGGAGTACGCGTTTACAAACGAGCTGAAGATGATGGGTCACGTCTGGCGGCGGGACGGCGGGCTTGTCCTTGCGGCGAAGGGCTCGCCCGAGCGCGTGCTGGTCATTTGCGATCTGTCGCGCAAAGAGCGGGAAGTCGTGCTGCAAAGGATCACTGCGCTCGCAAAAGAAGGATTGCGTGTGATCGCTGTGGCAACGTCAAATCTGACAGGCGGCTCGGCGGCACCGGGAGCGGGTGGCTCGGCGGTACGGGGGACAGGCGGCGCGGTGTCGGCGGCGGCAGGCGGCTCGGCGGCGACGGAGGCGGTCGGCTCGGCGATCCCAGAAAGCCTGGTGGACTGCCGACTGGCCTTTTGCGGGCTCATAGGCCTGGCCGACCCTCCGCGGGAGACGATCAAAGACGACATCGCCGTCTGCAACAAGGCGGGCATCCGTGTAGTGATGATAACCGGCGATAGCGGCATAACAGCAGCGTGCATCGCAAAAAAGATCGGCATGAAGGATCACGGCCGCATAATCACGGGCGATATGCTTGAGAGCATGGACGATGCCGAGCTGCGCGAGAACGTCAAAACCGCCAGCATCTTCTCCCGCGTTGTGCCCGAGCACAAAATGCGTATCGTGCAGGCGTTCAAAGACAACGGCGAGGTCGTCGCCATGACCGGGGACGGCGTAAACGACGCACCTGCGTTGAAATATGCCGACATCGGCATTGCCATGGGCAAACGCGGCAGCGAAGTGTCCCGCGAGGCCGCCGATTTGATACTCATGGACGACAACTTCTCCACCATTGTGGACACGGTGAAGGACGGTCGCAGGATCTACGACAACATCCGCAAAGCTGTGGGGTATGTGTTTACGATACACATCCCCATCGCACTATCGTCTTTGCTTGCGCCAATGCTCGGCATAAGTCCCGCAAACCTCATGTTCCTGCCCCTGCACGTCGTCTTGCTTGAGCTGGTCATCGATCCGACCTGTTCGATTGTGCTGGAGCGGCAGCCAGCCGAGACAGACATTATGGAGCGCAAGCCTCGGAATCCAAAAGAAAAACTGTTGGATGCAAAAACGCTGCTCAAAAGCGTTGTCCAGGGCCTGGTGATCTTCGCGGCCTCTTTTGGCGCATATGTGTTTGCGCTGTTCCACGGCCAGGGCAGTGTACCTCAGGGGTATGACAACGCCGCGGTGGCCCGCTCCATGGGGCTTGCGGTACTCATGCTCGGCAACCTGTTTTTAGTACAGGTCAACAGTTCCGATAGGGATTCTGTGATCATGTCGATCGGGCGTCTGGCGAAAGACAAGGTGATGTGGGGGGTGTGCCTCCTCACCCTCTCCGGGCTGGCCGTCATCCTTTATACACCGCTCAACATGTTCCTGGGGCTCGCGCCGATCCCGGCAGGGCAGCTGCTTGTGGCCCTGGGCGTGGCGGCGGCATCGGTCTTGTGGTATGAGGCGGTAAAGCTGGCGGATAGGGCACGTCACAGCCGTTTTCTTGCGTAAAAACGGCATCGAAGCCACATTCGAAGGTAGAATCTAATTTTTTACAGGTGTAAGATGTTGTGAGTGGGCGTTTAATCTTATATCGTTTGCTTGTGACAGCTTTCGGGCTGTCAGGCAGTGAGCGCATGGAAAAAGAGCGAGGAGAGGTAGCATAATGGCAAAGATCTCCCTAGCCGGGTTCAAAGATCCGGTTCGGCGTCCTCGGTATATCATCTGGACGGGAGTCATCATCCTTTCACTGGCCGCGTTTGTGATCGTGGCGTTGGGGGCCACATCGACGCGGTGGTTCTGCATCGAGGCGTGTCACAAGGTGCAGGACGATTCCATCCTTGCGTACGAGGCATCGTCCCATGCAAATGTCAGCTGCATAGCCTGTCACATGCCTGCGGACGCGAATCCTATAGTCTTTGTGCTTCATAAGGCAGAGGCCCTAGGCGAGCTGTATCTTACGGTTACCAACAAGTATGAGCTTCCGCTCAACGGGCAAAGCCATGTGGCGCTTTCTATGGGTTCCCTGCAGTGCACGCAGTGCCACACCATAAGCACGCGGAAGGTCACCCCATCGGCGGGTATCAGGATGGATCACGATGCCCACCTGGGATTTAACATGTCGTGCCCCACGTGCCATAACCGGATTGCCCATATCGAGAACTTCGAGCTTACGCTGAAGGATCCGCAGTCGGGCGAGCCCAACCGCCCGCATGAGGACTTCACCAAGATGAAGGGTTGTTTCCGCTGCCATGGCCTTGAGAGTGCGGCGGCGGCAACTGGGCGTTGCGCGACATGCCACACCGCTGGCTTTGAGTTCAAGCCGGATGATCACCGCGAGAGCGGTTTCCATCCAAACGGGCATGGCAAGATCGCCAAAGAGGCCGAGAAAGGCGTTGATGCCGCTTTGGCCAGCGGACATGGCAAAGAGGCGAAGGCCAATCCGCTTGGCGTGCAGAATGCGTATGCCTCTGGCGGCGGCGGTGGCGAGCCAGTCCCGTTCGACCAGGTCTCAAAGCTCATTGAGGAGCAGCGGGGGCACGAGTCGGATCCCCACGCATCCTTTGGCACCCAGTTGCCTTCGGTGGATACGGTCTTTTACTGCGCCACGTGCCACCGCAAGACGTTTTGCGAGAACTGCCACAAGATCCTGCCGGTGAAGGCGGAGTACTTCCGCTAGGCGAAGGGCGCATTTGCGGCGCAAGGCAAGACTCCAAGAGTTTTGCAGGTTTGTCCTAAAGCCGAATAGCTTTTAAGACAGCAGTCCGGTGGTACTGAGCCGCCGGGCTGCTGCTGCTTTTGTATGTCAGGGCTTGGCGTGGCTTCAGGGAGGTGCTAGCATAGCGCTTCGTCGGGATGTGGCTCAGCTTGGTAGAGCGCTCGGTTCGGGACCGAGAGGTCGTGGGTTCAAATCCCGCCATCCCGACCATTCGGCAGAGTGCGACGGGTCGCGATGGCGGCCCGTCGTTGTTCGTAGCGTGAGGAAACAGGGTGATTGCACAGCTGCTTGAACGGTTGCTCGGCTGGCTTGGGTATGGTCTTTGCCATCAGCTTCCCGAGAGATCATTTTTTGGTGGGGGCTTGCAGGCACCTGTCTGTGTGCGTGATACCGGCATATACCTCGGCTTTGTCATTGCTTTAGCCCTTTTGACGGCGATTCATAGGCGGGAGAGGGCTTCGGGGTTCCCTGCGCCAGGCGCGTGGGTGCTTTTTTTGTGCCTTGTGGGATTCATGGGCTGGGACGGAGTGACCTCCTATGCTGGCTTACGCGAGACCACCAATGAGTTACGGCTGATCACCGGTCTTGGGGTCGGGTTCTCGGCCGCCGCAGTAGTCTTTCCGATGCTCAATGGCGAGTTTTGGACGGAATCGACGGAACAAAGAGCGCTTTCCCCCCTTTGGCGGCTTGCGCTCTGGCTGCTTGGGATCCCGGTGTCACACGTGCTGATAAGCCGAGCAGGGCCGCTTCTGGGCATCGCGTTCCCCCTGGTGATAGCATTCGCCATCCTAGCGACGTATGTGGCCGTGAACATGGTGATCGTGGCTCTTCTGCCGCCTTTTAACCGCCGGGTCTCATCCTGGGCCGGTCTTGTCGTTCCCGCATGCATCGGCCTTGTGCTCACGCTTTTTGAGATCGGCTTTGCGAGTCAGGCAAAAGCCTGGTTGGAAAGGGTTGTCCTCCTGCTTAGCTGAGCGGCTTGCTGCGGCATGGCGCAGTGGCAGCGTGCGGGGGGCAGCTTGCGTGGGCGCGTTACGACAGCGTGCGTGCTGATGCAGAATCCGCGCTCTCCTTGTCTGCCACCGGGCGCGGGTGGTGCTACGGCTGCGCGGCTGCTGCTACAGCGGTTGGACTGCCGAGAACAGGACGTTTCCATCCATGTCCAGCACCCACAACCGGGCGCTGGTAACGTCAACCTCGGAGCGACCGTCCTCGGAGTAGCCGATCCATTCGATGACCATTATAGAGGGAGTGGAATCGAACTTGGCCGACTCGACATAGAAGGGAACCCCGACCATGTCTTGCGGAAAGACGCGGGTAATGAGGTCGGCAGCCTCGGTAGCTTTTGCATCCTTGCGGCGAAGCCTGACGAGGGCATCGCGTCGCCCTCTGCTAACGTCCTCGATGACCTTGAGGCCAGGTGTCTCTTCGATCGCGTCGGCGAGGTTCAGCTTGACGAGCACATCGCGGAACGCTTTTTTGGCGTTTTCAGTCGCCGAGGGGGCAGACATCTTCTCGGCGGTGTCAGAGAGGAGCTGCTGGGCGGAGTCACGCGTGTAGTCTTGGTTGGGGTTGTCGGTGAAAGCGATGGGCTCCGTACTGCAACCAGCAGCTGTCAAAGCCAGCATCAGCAGTGCTGTCACTGCCGCCCAGCGGATCATACGCTTACGCACGCGAGTACCTCCACACACGAGTACCTCCCCGTAACTCGGACGCTATGCATACTACCTTAACCGAGAGGCGCATGTGCCCAGCCGAGAGGGTGCGCACGCAAGGCGCTTATGCCCGCCGAGAGGCGCGTGCGGCCAACCGAGAGGCGCACCTGCTACTTTGTCAGACCCTTCAGGTAGGCTTAGTCGGCAAGCGATGCCTGTCCGCAGACATACCGCCGCAATGGGATGATCAACACGAGCTTGTCATCACGAGATAAACCTGCACGCAAGGGGGGGACATGAAAAAGGTAGGGATTGCAGAAGTTGACGATGGGGAGAAAGTGGAGGCGACGTTTTGCCTATGCAGCAAGGAGATACGGGTGGCACGCACGGGGGACCCTTATCTTGCGATGGAGCTTGGTGACCGCACGGGGACAATCCCCGCGGTGCTTTTCCGCCCCTCTGAAACGGCAGTCTCGGTTCCCTCAGGAGTTGCAGTGCGTGCGTGCGGCAGGGTCACCAGGTTCCGCGGTGCGCGTCAGCTCTCCGTGGACAGTCTTACTGCGGCAGAAAGATGGGATCCGGCTGATCTCATAGGGTCTGGGACAAGGGCGCGTGAGGAGCTCGTCAAGGAGTTCAATATGCTTGCCCGCCAGGTTGGGCATATAGGGCTGCGCCGATTGTTGCGCTCGGTATTTGACGCGGGGTATTTTGAACGGTTCAGCATGTGCCCCGCCTCTGAACGCGGCAGGCGCACATACCTTACTGGGCTTTTAGAGCATACGGTAGCTGTTGCATCTATCTGCCGTGACGCTGCCCTTCGTTACGAGGGCATAGATACAGACCTGCTGCTCGCATCAGCACTGCTGCACGATGTGGGGGTGGTGGACTCTCTTTCGTTCGACACAGGTGTCAAGGTCACCGATCAGGGCAGACTGCTTGGTCATGCGATGCTCGGCGTGCTGAAGGTTCGGGACTGTGCTCTGCAAGCAGGAATCGAGTCTGCGGTACTGATGCGGGTTGAGCACGCTATCCTCTCCCATCACGGAAAAGACGACGGTTCCAACGAGCACCCCGTGCCGATGACGATCGAGGCACTGGCGCTCAGGCAGGCTGATGTTTTTGACGCGCAAACAGTCGAGTTCGCATCTGCACTTAAAGGTGCTGCGCTTCTTGAAGAGACATGGACGGATTCGTCTAATGCATTCGAGAGGCCGCTTTTTGCCGCGGCGCTTCAATGCGGACAAACCCAGTCGGGCAAGCAGCTGTCCTCACCGTCCTCGTTGCCTGTGTCGCCCCTGCTGCCCCTGTCTGCATGAGCGGCGTTTTTTCCGTAGGCATTTTCCGTAGATGCTTTAGAATTCGCGTTAAGGTGCGCTAAGGCACGTGCAAGGTGTGCGTAAGGCACGTGCAGGGCACAACTTGCGATAGGGGCTTTACAGAAGGCCAATCTTTACGTTCAGGAGGAATCGTTATGCCCAGCCTTCCGCAGGCAGAGATCGGTGTATTTGGTGGCAGTGGCTTTTACGAGTTATTAGAAGATCCGCAGGAGCATCGTATCAGCACACCGTTCGGCGCTCCGTCGTCTCCGGTCATGATAGGAGATATCGCCGGGCGCTCGGTAGCATTTCTGCCTAGGCATGGCAGGGATCACGGCCTGCCCCCGCACATGATCAACTACCGGGCCAACCTTTGGGCGATGAAAGAGCTTGGAGTCACCCAGATTATCGGCCCTAATGCATGCGGCTCGCTCCAAAAAGATGTGGAGCCTGGACATTTCGTCATATGCGACCAGTTCGTTGACCGCACAAGCGGTCGTAAGGACACGTTTTTTGATGGCCCGATCACCACTCATGTCTCATCGGCAGATCCCTACTGCCCCCAGATGCGGGCGGCTGCCATCGAATCGGCTCGCTCGCTCGGCATAACCACTCACGATGCAGGTACCGTGGTCGTGGTTCAAGGCCCGCGCTTCTCCACCCGCTCGGAGTCGAAGTGGTTTGCCTCCCAAGGCTGGGAGGTCATAAACATGACCCAGTATCCCGAGTGCTACCTCGCACGAGAGCTTGAGATATGCTACTGCAACATCTCCCTCATCACGGATTACGATGTTGGGATGGAGGGGGTCCCGCCGGTGAGCAACGATGAGGTTATCCGGGTTTTTGCAAAAAACAACAGCAAAGTCCGGGATCTTATCCACCGCATGACCCCTGCTCTTCCCCGAGAGCGAAAGTGCGTGTGCGCGAGTGCGCTTGAGGGCGCTGGGTTCTAGCGGAGGCATGGCGGGCTACAGGCGGGTTTCGGCAAGTGTTGTTTTGTGCAGGGCAAAAGAGATAGTGGTATGCTGCTCCGGGTGCCCTGTAGTCGTGCTGTTGTTTTGTAGTGCGCCGGAACTGCCGGATACTGTTTAATTTAGTGGCCGATGGCATCGGTCATCGGCTTTCATCGAGCGAATTGGAGGATGCGCGATGAGACTTTTTGGACTTGGTCCGGCCGAGCTGTTAATCATTCTTGCGATCGCCCTTGTGCTGTTTGGCCCGCAGCAGATCCCTAAACTCAGCAAGATGTTTGGCAAAGCCATGAAAGATATGCGCGATGGCCTTGACGGAAAGGATGAAGAGGAAGCGGCTCCGGCTGCCCCCGCAAAGCCAGAGGCCCTTGTTGAGGGCCCTGCCGCCTCGGTTCCTGTCTCTCAAACGGTCGAGGAGCCGCACAATATCATTTCGTGATACTGCGTCTTGCAGCCATACTGCGTTTTGCAGCTGTGTTGTTTTCGCAGCACGCTTTGTGTGCGCTGGGGCTGCTCTGATAGTGTCTAATGAGCGTACTTGGCGACCAATGGCGTGGCTGGTGGCGTAGCTGGTGGCGCGACCAAAATGGTACGGCTGATGGTGCTAATCGTTGGTTTTCATCAAGTGAACTGGAGGGTGTGCGATGAGACTTTTTGGACTTGGTCCGGCCGAGCTGTTAATCATTCTTGCGATCGCCCTTGTGCTGTTTGGCCCAAAGCAGATCCCTAAGCTCAGCAGGATGTTTGGCAAGGCCATGAAAGATGTGCGCGATGGTCTTGACGGCAAGGACGAAGAGGAAGCGGCTCCGGCTGCTCCTGCAAAGCCAGAGGCCTCTGCCGGGAGCCCTGTCGCCTCTGCTCCCGTCTCACAAATAGCCGAGGAGCCGCAAAGCGCTGTTTCTTGAACGTAGGTTCTGCAACATGCGCGTTGCGTGTGCACCTTTGGCTGGGCTGTGTGTTGGCTGGCCGTGTGTCTTTATGTCTTTGCGTTGCGAGTGTGCTTGGATGGCTGTTTTGCTGCAATTTGCAACTTTTTGCAAATTGTCTTGTGAGCATTATTTGCGGCACGCGCCGCATCCGCTATAATCTCTGGACATTTCACCGGGCTGCCAACGTCAGGCAGCCCGCGTGTTTCCGGCAGCGCTCGCCGAGTCCAATGACGACGTGAACGGGAGCAATAGCGAATGCAGAAGGAAGTCGCACTTACCGTCGAGGGTCAGACAAAACTTGAAGACGAGCTACGGCGCCTGGAGACCGTTCGGCGTCGTGAGGTTGGCGAGAGGATCAAGGAGGCCAAGGAGTTTGGCGACATCTCTGAGAACTCAGAGTATGAGGATGCCAAGAACGAGCAGGCGTGGGTCGAGAGCCGGATAATAGAGATAAACCTGATACTGGCCAATGCTACTATTATCCGCAAGCCAAGATCGGCACCGAGCAAAGTCACTTTGGGCTGCAGTGTGCTGCTTAAAGATATTGAAACAGGCGAGGAACAGAAGTATCAGGTTGTTGGCTCGGCCGAGGCGGATCCTGCAGAGAACCGGATCTCTAACGAGTCGCCGGTCGGGCAGGCAATCATGGGGCACGCCAAGGGAGACGTGGTACACGTGGAGACGCCCCGTGGCTCTACTATCGAGTTTGAGATCGTAAGGATTGCGCGCTGATCGCTGTGTCTGACCTACATTTATCTGCCGATGCACTCAACAAAGATGATCCGTTTGTGGTCAGGCGGGCCAAACTGGATCCGCTGCGGGCGGAGTCGGTAGAGCCCTATGTCAATGGGTTCTCGGTGACTTCTACCGCGGCGGAGGTCAAAAGGTCATATGCGGGGCTCGAAGCGGGTTCTGAGACAGCCGATGAGGTGACCGTAGCCGGTCGCCTTGTCGCAAAACGCGATCAGGGCAAGATCGTGTTCTTGGTGCTCAGGGACGGGGCCGAGGAGCTACAGCTCTTCTGCCGCCTCAACGTGCTGGGCGAAAAAGGGTTTTTGGCGGTCAAAGAGCTGGATCTCGGTGACTGGGTCGGCGCAACGGGCATTGTGTTGCGCTCGCGCCGAGGCGAGATATCGGTGCAGGCATCAGAGGTGACGCTGCTCTCGAAGTCACTTCGTCCTTTGCCAGAGAAGTACCATGGGCTGAGTGACACCGAGAAGCGCTATCGCCAGCGCTATGCGGACCTCATTGCAAACCCTGAGGTCCGGAAGGTGTTTGAGACCCGGTTCAAGATCATCTCGGCGGTTCGGCGCTTCATGGGCGGGCGCGGCTATCTTGAGGTGGAGACCCCGATGCTGCAGCCGATCCCCGGTGGTGCAGCCGCACGCCCGTTCGTGACCCACCACAACGCGCTTGGCATGCCGCTCTACCTGCGCATCGCGCCCGAGCTGTATCTCAAGCGCCTGCTTGTAGGCGGCTTTGAGCGCGTGTTCGAGATCAACCGCTCGTTTCGCAATGAGGGGATGAGCCCTCGGCATAACCCTGAGTTCACGATGATCGAGGCGTACCAGGCATTCGGCAATATGGAGACGATGCGGGAACTCGTCGAGTCGCTCATCACCACGGTTGCCACTGAGGTGCTCGGCACCCTTGAGATCACGTATCAGGGGCAGGCGGTGTCGCTTGCAGGCCCCTGGCGCAAAGCCACAATGGCGGAGTTGGTGAGCGAGGCTGCGGGCGGGTCTTTGGACGTGCACACTGATCGAGAGCATCTGGGTCGGCTATGTGAAGAGCATGGGGTCACGGTCGAGCCTGCATGGGGGTCGGGCAAGCTTCTCAATGAGCTTTACGAGAAACTTGTGGAGCCTGCTTTAGTCCAGCCGACCTTCGTGACGCATTATCCGGCGGAGGTCTCGCCGCTTTCCAGACGCAATGATGACGATCCTGACCTGACTGATCGTTTTGAGCTGGTGATCACCGGTCGGGAGTTTGCGAATGCCTTCTCGGAGCTGGTTGATCCGGTGGATCAGCGCAGTCGGTTTGAAGAGCAGGCTGCCGCAAAGGATGCCGGTGACGAAGAGGCCATGTGGGTCGACGAGGACTATCTTCGTGCGCAAGAGTACGGTATGCCTCCGGCCGGAGGCATGGGTCTCGGTGTCGACCGTCTGGTCATGTTGTTCACGGACTCGGCCTCGATCCGTGATGTGTTGCTCTTCCCGCACATGCGGCAGGAAGCATCCTCGTAGAGTGGCATTCCCGTAGGTGTCTTCTGTCTGCGATGTCGCTTTCTGTCCGCGACTGTACTCTTAGATCTGAGTGTGCTAGACTTAGATCTAAGGTACTATACTGATGGCAACGATTGCATCCACGGCCATCCAGCCTAAAAAAGGCAGCCTAAAAAGGCAGCCTGAAGGATCCGAGAGGATCTGAAAGGATCTGAAAGGATCATCCCAGATGTTTGAACGGTTCACCGAGAAAGCGCGCCGCGTCATCGTTTATGCCCAGGAAGAAGCGCGCATGCTCAATCAAAACTACATCGGCACCGAGCATCTGCTCCTCGGGCTCATCCGGGAGCAGGACGGTATCGCTGCCAGGGCATTGGAGTCGCTCAACATCTCTTTGGAGGATGTCCACTCACAGGTCGAGGAGTTGATCGGCAAGGGGACATTTGCCCCCAACGGGCACATCCCGTTTACTCCTCGTGCAAAAAAAGTCCTCGAGTTCTCGCTGCGTGAGGCGCTTCAGCTCGGCCACACCTATATCGGTACCGAGCACATGCTGCTCGGCTTGCTCCGTGAAGGCGAGGGTGTTGCCGCTCAGGTGCTTTCCAATCTCGGTGCCGACCTCGAGAAGGTCCGCTCGGCTGTGATCCAGCTCCTTTCGGGCCATAGCGGCAAGCAGGGCGAATCCTGCGAAGAGCGCTGCGGCAGCGGTCAATCGATGCTTGATGAGTTCGGGCGCAACCTTATCCGGCAGGCACGGGAGGGGAAAATCGATCCGGTGATCGGCAGGAAGACCGAGATCGAGCGCGTGATGCAGATCCTTTCGCGTAGGACCAAGAACAACCCGGTGCTCATCGGGGAGCCGGGCGTTGGCAAGACCGCCGTTGCCGAGGGCCTCGCACAGCGAATCTCCGCAAACGAGGTGCCTGAGACGCTTAAAAACAGGCAGCTTTACACGCTTGACCTGGCAGCCCTTGTCGCTGGAAGCAAGTATCGCGGTGAGTTCGAGGACCGTCTCAAGAAAGTTGTCAAAGAGATCCGTGAGCGGGGGGATGTCATCCTCTTTATCGACGAGATGCACACGCTTGTGGGCGCTGGTGCCGCTGAGGGTGCGATCGACGCTGCCAGTATCATCAAGCCTGCACTTGCCCGTGGGGAGCTCCAGACCATTGGCGCGACGACGCTTGACGAGTATCGCAAGTACGTGGAGAAGGACCCGGCGCTTGAGCGCAGGTTCCAGCCCATCCAGGTCGGCGAGCCTTCTGTCGAGGAGACTGTCCAGATCCTTGAGGGGCTGCGTGACCGCTATGAGGCGCACCATCGGGTCATCATCACTGACATGGCGATCGATGCAGCAGCCAACCTTGCCGACCGCTACATCTCGGACAGGTTCCTCCCGGACAAGGCGATCGACCTCATCGACGAGGCCGGCGCAAAGATGCGCATCCGCATGATGACGGCCCCTCCCGGGATGAAGGAGATCGAGGATCGCCTGCGTCAGGTGCGTGCAGAGAAGGAGGCCGCCATCGAATCCCAGGAGTTCGAGAAGGCGGCGGCCCTGCGCGATGACGAGAAGAAGGTGCTCGTCGAGCGACGCACGATGGAAGAGGAGTGGATGAAGCCCGACAACCGGCGGGTGGTCGAGATAACCGAACGCGAGATCGCCGAGGTCGTCTCCATGTGGACCGGCGTCCCGGTGACCGATCTGACCGAGGAGGAGACTGCGAAGCTGCTTCGTATGGAGGCAGTGCTGCACGGACGCATTGTCGGCCAGGATGAGGCGGTGACCTCGGTCTCAAAAGCGATCCGTCGCGCCCGCGCCGGGCTGAAAGACCCGCGCCGACCGGCCGGTTCCTTTATCTTCCTCGGCCCGTCGGGTGTTGGGAAGACAGAGCTTGCCAAGGCCCTTGCGGAGTTCTTGTTTGGCAGCGAGGACTCACTCATATCGCTTGACATGAGCGAGTACATGGAGAAGCACACGGTCTCCAGGCTCATAGGCTCGCCCCCGGGCTATGTTGGGTTCGATGAAGGCGGGCAGCTGACAGAGCTCGTGAGGCGCAAACCGTACAGCGTGGTCCTCTTCGACGAGATCGAAAAGGCACATCCGGATGTGTTCAACGTCTTGCTCCAGATCCTTGAAGAGGGGCGGTTGACGGATGCGCAGGGCCGCAGGATCGACTTCAAGAACACGATCCTCATCATGACAAGCAACCTCGGCGCGCGCGATATCGTCAAAGGCAGCCTGCTCGGCTTTGCGCCATCAAAGGAGGAGGGCGGCCTTGTATACGATGAGCTGAAGTCGCGTGTCACCGGAGAGCTCAAGTCGCTTTTCAAGCCGGAGTTCCTCAGCCGGGTGGACGAGGTGATCGTATTCCATGACCTGACAAGCGAGGAGATCGAGCAGATCGTCGACCTTATGATTGCGGCCACGCGCGAGCAGTTGCTCAGGCATGGCATCTCGATCGCCATGACCGCCGAGGCGCGGAAGCTGCTTGCAAAAGAGGGTTTCGATCCGGCACTTGGTGCGCGACCGCTCCGCCGCGCCATACAGCGGCTGGTCGAGGACCGTTTGTCCGAGCAGATCCTCGCAGGTATGTGGGTGGCAGGTGATGCCATCGAGGCGTATGCCGACGAGGACGGCGGGCTCTCCTTCCGCAAGACGGGTGATGGCGTGGCAGCTGTGAGAAAGACTGCTCCGAAGGCGGCCAAGGCTGCGGCGGCAAGCGCCCGTCCAGCCCGGGGCCGGGGCAGCCGAAGCGGTCAAAGCGGTCGAAGTAGCCAAAGCAGCCGGGGCAGCCAGGGTGCCGGCGGAACAGCGACGCAGTAAGTGCCCGCCCGCCCGCGCAGCATCTGGCGATGTCAGACGTGCGGGGCAAGTGCGCCCAGGTGGGCCGGGCGCTGCAGTGAGTGTGGGGAGTTCGGGACCTTCGTGGAGGAGTCCGAGTCCCCCGCTTTTACGTCCCAGTCCTCCGCATCGGCGGCTGACCCGGCTACGGTGTTCTCCCTTGCCGAGGCAGGAGACAATAAAGTCGAACGCATTGCCTCCGGTATTGCCGAGGTGGACCGCGTGCTCGGCGGCGGCTTCGTCAAAGGCTCACTCGTCCTGCTCGGCGGGGAGCCTGGTATCGGGAAATCGACTTTGCTGCTTCAAGTGGCAGACCGCTTGGGTGTAAGCGGGCAGGGCGTGCTCTATGTATGCGGGGAGGAGTCGCCTCAGCAGATAGGGGTGCGTGCGCGCCGCATCAACGCGGCCTCGGAGAATGTGAGGCTGCTGCCAGAGTTAGATATCGCTGTCGTAGAGGCGACGGTCCGCGAGCAGCGGCCTGATGTGCTGGTGCTCGATTCGATACAGACGGCCTGCGACCCCGACATGTCTGGGGTACCGGGGAGTGTCGGGCAGGTCCGTGCCTGCACCGCCAGGCTGATGCGCATCGCCAAAGACCTAGGCGTCACCACGCTGATTGTGGGCCATGTGACCAAAGAGGGCGCGATCGCCGGCCCCCGGGTGCTTGAGCACATGGTGGACACGGTGCTTTATTTCGAGGGCAGCCGCAACCATGCCTTCCGGGTGGTCCGTGCGGCAAAGAACCGGTTTGGCGCCACCGGCGAGATCGGGATCTTCGAGATGGGGGAAGCCGGCCTTTCCGCTGTTGACTCGCCTTCGGCGGCGCTCCTTGCCGAGAGGAGCGAGTGCGTTCCCGGCTCGGTGGTGATGGTCGCCGTCGAGGGCACCCGCCCCCTGCTCGTTGAGATCCAGGCACTGGTCACGCCATGCGTAAGCCAGATGCCGAGGCGGCTTGCCACCGGTGTCGAGAACGCACGGTTCCTCCAAGTGCTCGCGGTGCTTGAGAGCCGGGCCGGCCTTTCCTTTGCGTCGGCTGATGTGCTCGTCTCGGTTGCCGGAGGGCTGAAGGTCGCCGAGTCCGCGGTCGATCTGCCACTCGCACTCGCGCTTGCCTCGGCGCTTCTTGGCCGAGCGGTCAGCCTTGACATGGCGGCTTTCGGGGAAGTCGGTCTGACCGGACACGTGCGTCCGGTGAGCCTTTCTGAATCGCGCTGCCGCGAGGCGGTGGGTTTGGGGATCAGGAGGGTGATAGGGGCCGGTTGGCGCAAAAAGCCGGTCGATGCAGCCTTTGTTGAGGCCAGGACGGTCGTCGATGCCCTCCAGGTGGCCGGCCTTCTTGGGTCGGGTCAAGCGGGGCCGGAACGAGCGGGGCTGCTCGGCGGTACGTCAAAGGAGGGGTAGTGGATCGGGTGACAGAGCCAAGAGCCCGCAAGCAGGGCGGCAAGCAGGATATGGTGCTGGCCGGGCTGCGCAGGGTTGCGCCCGGGACCCGTCTGCGCGAAGCGCTCGACATGCTCCTCGATGCGCAGGATGGCGCGCTCATCGTTGTGGGCGATGCCAAGGTGGTCGAACCGGTGTGCGACGGTGGCTTCACCATCGATATGCCGTTCACCCCCCAGCGCCTTTTCGAGCTTGCGAAGATGGACGGCGCGATCATCCTTGATGCCGAGGGGGACCGCATCGTAAAGGCGGGTGTCCACCTGGTCCCTGATTCCGGACTGCCTACGTCGGAGGTGGGCATGCGTCACCGGACCAGCGAGCGGGTCAGTCGGCAGATCGATGCCCTTACCATTGCGATCTCCAAGCGCCGCAACGTCATAAACCTCTATCTCGACGGCAATAAGGTCACGCTCGAAGCCATCGAGGTGCTGCTTGCCAAGGCAAACCAAGCGATCCAGACGCTGCAGAACTACCGCAACCGGCTCGATGAGATGCTTGAACGACTGACGCTTCTGGAGTTCCAGGACCTTGTCACGCTTGCAGATGTCGCCGAGATCGTCGTCCGTTTCGAGATGGCCCGTCGCGTGCAGCGGGCGGTCAGCCGTTATATCCTGCAGCTTGGGACCGAGGGGCTGTTAGTGCGGATGCAGTCTGACGAGCTCATTGCCGGCGTGGACGAGCAGTATGCGCTCGTGCTTCGCGATTATGCTGCAAGCTCTTTGGCCCGCAAGGTCACCCAGGTGCGTGATCGGCTCTCAGAGCTGTCCGCCGACCGTCTGCTCGAACCGGAGTCGATCGCTCGGGAGCTTGGCCTGATGCCAGGCGATCACGCCGAGCGGCATCTGCGTGCGCGTGGCTATCGTGCGCTTGCTCAGATCCCCATGCTGCCGGGAAGCGTTGTTGCGCGCATCATCGACCGCTTTGGGACTTTGGTGGAGGTTGCCGCTGCGACGACCAAAGAGCTTGATGCCATAGATGGTGTGGGGGTTCGGCGTGCACGGGCCATACACGCCGGTCTTGCTCGGCTGAAAGCGCACACCGCCGTGTAGCGCTGATACTGGTGGCGCTCGGCTCTCGGCGCACGCGGCGTTGGCACCTGGCGGCGCTCGGCACGCCACGGCCCTCGGCCTTTAGTGGTAAAGTCCCAACGTCGATATAGTGGGGCAGTATCGTAATAGCGGGTCAGTATCGTAATAGCGGGTCAGTACTGCGCTTTGTCATCAATATGCGAGGAGGTGAGGGCTCAGCGGCCGGGAGGCACCGCTGAAGCCGAAGCCATTGATTTTATGGATCACACGGTTTGTGATGGTCGTGGCAGGGCTTTTGGGCGGATATGCGGCTTCGACGGTCATCGATTGGCAGACAGAGGTAGGGCTTGCTCCAAACTACGTCATCATCCTGTTCATACTTCTCGGGGCAGCGCTAGGTATTGTCATCGGTGGGATCGTCGGGCGGGAACTCACCGCTCTCTGGAAGCGCACTGAGACCAAAATCGCCGAGCTGGCCGGTGCCGATGTGGTGTTGGGCACAGTCGGCCTGCTTGCAGGCATGCTCGCTGCCCTTTTGTTGACCCAGCCGCTTCGATTGCTCCAGCCCGTTTCCCTTGCGGTGATGCTCAGCATTGTCGTTTACCTGATGTGCGCATACATCGGTGCCACCGTCGGCATGGGTCGGCGGCGTGAGCTTTTGACGCTCTTCCCCGCACTGGCATCCTCGTCGGCCACACAGGCGCCCATGGTCGTCGTCCTTGACACGAGCGTGGCCATCGACGGTCGGTTCATGGAGCTTCGGCGCCTTGGCCTGCTTCGGCATGAGGCCCGTCTGCCACGCTTTGTGCTCGCCGAGCTTCAGACCCTGGCCGACTCGGCTGACGACATCCGGCGTGCGCGTGGAAGGCGCGGCCTTGACCTGCTGGCGACGCTGCCTGCCGACGAGGCGCTTGATGTGCTCGAGGTCGACTACCCTGAGCTGCCCGCGGTCGATGAGAAGCTCATGAGGCTTGCCGCAGACACCGAGGCGATGCTCGTCACCGTCGACCACAACCTCGCCAAGGTTGCAGCCGTACGCGGGATAGCGGTGCTCAATATCAACGAGGTGGCGGCAGCGCTTCGGCCTGCGTACATTCCTGGCGACACACTGCTCCTCAAGATCCTCAAGCCAGGCAAGGAGGCAGACCAGGGTGTCGGCTACCTTGAGGACGGCACGATGGTCGTTGTCGCTGACGGGCGGGAGTCGGTTGGCATGACATCCCAGGTAGAGGTCACCTCGGTGTTGCAGACCTCGGCTGGACGCATGATCTTTGCCCGGTGGATCGAAGATGAGAAAGAGGACGGGGAGGAAGAAGGCGCTACCGCCGGCCCCCCCCGCCGAGGCTGAGGGGGCGCGGTGACTGATGTTACCCATACCGCGGCGGTTGTGGTGGCGGGTGGGATCGGGGAAAGGTTCGGCCGACCAGGAGGCAAGCAGCTCGCCGAGGTCGCGGGGTGCCCTGTCCTTGGGTGGTCGTTGCGGGCGCTGGATGCCTCGGCGCGCTTTAGCATGCTTGTGGTTGTGTGCCTAGAGGAGCGGATGGATGAGTACGCGCATGCGGTGATGTCCGCAGGGATTGCCACGCCGCTAGAGTTCGCTCCTGCTGGCGTGACCCGACAGGACTCCGTGTCCTCTGGGCTCAGTCGGCTGTCGTCTGCGGTGCAGGTGGTCGCGATCCATGACGGGGCCCGTCCGCTTGTCACGCCGCAGATAGTCGCAGCCGCTTTAGACGAGCTTGACGCGCCCGGTGCCTGCGGGGTCGTTGTCGGCCATCCCTCGGTGGACACGGTAAAGATCGTCCAGGACGGCCGGGTGGACACCACGCCAGAACGCGACCGTGTTTGGATCGCGCAGACGCCGCAGGTGTTCATCCGAGAGGTGCTCGAATCGGCGTATTCCCGTGCCAAGGCATCAGGCTTGGCCGCGACCGACGACGCAAGCCTCGTCGAGCGGCTCGGCAGAGGGAGTGTGCGCATGATCGAAGGCCCGCGGGAGAATATCAAGGTCACGGTTGCAGGGGACCTGGAGTACGTCGCAACGGTGCTTGCCCGCCGAGGCGAGGGAGTGGGCGCGTGAGGATAGGAATCGGCTATGATGTCCACGCCTTCGCCGAGGGAAGGGCGCTTGTCCTCGGCGGAGTGAGTATTCCGCACCATCAGGGGCTCGCCGGGCACTCAGATGCCGATGTCGCCGCCCATGCGGTCATGGATGCGCTGCTCGGTGCGCTTCGAGAGGGGGACATCGGGGCCCTTTTCCCCGATACCGACCCCACATGGAAGGGGGCGGACTCGCTTGAGCTGCTTTCCCAAGTGGCGGCCCTTGTCGCCGAGCGGGGGTTCCGCATCGTGGACGTGGATACGGTGATCGCCTGCGAGGTGCCCAAGCTGGCACCTTTCCGGGACGGGATGCGCTCGGCGCTTGCGTCGGCAATGGGGGTCGTGGCTGCGCAGGTGGGGGTCAAGGCAACCACTGCGGAGGGCCTTGGTTTTGTAGGACGCGAAGAGGGCGTTGCGGCATATGCGGTGGCGTTGCTGGAGGAAGAGGCACAGATTCCCGGCTCCTGATAGACTTGATGCCATGTTTGAGAGAATCCGCGAAGACATCAATGCTGTGAGGGAGCGGGATCCCGCAGCGACTTCAGCTGCGAGCGTCCTGCTGAACTATCCCGGGCTACATGCGATTTGGGCGCATCGGGTCACCCACTGGCTTTGGGGCCGAGGGAGGCGCGGCTTAGCGCGCTACATCTCCCAGGCTGCTCGGGGACGCACCGGTGTCGAGATCCACCCGGGCGCTATGATCGGCAAGAGGTTCTTTATCGACCACGGGATGGGTGTGGTCATCGGGGAGACCACGATCATAGGCGACGATGTCACGCTGTATCAGGGGGTCACCCTTGGCGGCACCGGCAAGGAGACCGGCAAAAGGCACCCCACCCTGCATGACTGGGTTGTCGTCGGCGTTGGGGCATCGGTTCTTGGCAATATTATCGTCGGCGAGTCTTCCAAGGTCGGCGGTGGCGCGGTTGTGGTCAACGATGTGCCCCCTAACTGTACGGTCGTCGGGATTCCAGGCCGGATTGTGGTCCGTTCTGGCGAACGGGTCCGCACGATCGACCTGCGCCATGGGGACCTCCCCGATCCGGTCGTGGAGATGTTCCAGGGCCTTGAGAGGCGCATCGACCGCCTCGATCAACAGGTGGGAGACTGTTGCGACAAGGCATCTGCACAGGAAGCTTGCCGAGAGGAAGCACCTGCCGCGCAGGCCGGTCGCGACAAAGCGCCTGCCCAGGAAGACTAAGCAAACGCCTGTCCCGCAAGACTTGCCTGTCCCGCAAGGCTTTCGGCAAAGGAAGGGACAAGGGAGAAGGAAGGCACAAGGGAGCCGCCATGCGTGTTTACAGCACGCTCAGCAAGAGCAAAGAGGAGTTTATCCCGACAGAGGCCGGCAGGGTCTCTATCTATGTATGCGGTCCGACCGTCTACGGCCACGTGCATATCGGCAATGCGCGCACATTCCTTTCGTTTGACGTCATCAGGCGGTACCTGTCCTGGAAGGGCTTCGAGGTCGCTTACGTCCAGAACATCACCGACATCGACGACAAGATCATCAACAGGGCGAACGAAGAGGGCCGGCCTGCGTCCGAGGTAGCCGCCGAGTACGCCGAGGCGTTCGTAAGCGCGATGCACCAGCTCGGCGTGGAGGATCCCACGGTGCGCCCCCGAGCCACGGAGGCTATCCCCCAGATGATCGGTATGATCGAGAGGCTGGTTGCCAGGGGGCACGCCTATGTCGCCCATGGGGACGTGTATTTCTCGGTGAGGAGTTTCCCCGCGTACGGAAAGCTCTCCGGGCGCGATATCGATGAGATGCGCTCGGGCGCACGCGTAGCGCTCGACGAGCGCAAGAAAGATCCGCTGGACTTTGCCCTGTGGAAGGCCGCAAAGCCTGGCGAACCCCACTGGCCGAGCCCTTGGGGAGAGGGGCGTCCTGGTTGGCACATCGAGTGCTCGGTGATGTCGGAGGACGAGCTCGGCCTCCCCCTTGATATCCACGGCGGCGGTGCCGACCTCGTCTTTCCGCATCATGAGAACGAACTGGCCCAGTCCGAGGCGGCGACCGGCGTGCAGTTCGCCCGCTACTGGCTCCATGGCGGGATGCTGCAGATCGATGCCGAGAAGATGAGCAAGTCGCTCGGCAACTTCCTGCTTTTAAAAGACATCTTGGCGAAGCATGAGGCACCGGTCGTCAGGCTGCTCATGCTGCAGGCCCACTATCGCAGCCCCCTGGACTTCTCGGATGCGCGGCTTGACGAGGCCGGCCATGCCTATCAGCGGCTTGAGAACCTGGCCCGCAACCTGCGGTGGGCGCGGTCCCTGCCCGCCGAGGGCGCGGGTGCGCCGGCCCCAGAGCGTGAGGCCGTGGTCGCTCAGGTTCGCAGCGCACGCGAGAAGTTCGAGGCGGAGATGGACGACGATTTCAACACCGCCGGTGCGCTGGCGGCCGTCTTCGAGCTTGCGCGGGCTGCCAATGTGTTCCTCTCCGATCACCAGAGCGTCTTTTGCGCAGATGACAGGGAGGCCCTTGGCCAGGCTAAGGAGGCCGTGGTCGAGCTGCTCGGCGTGCTCGGCATCCATATTGCCGAGGAAGCAGCACTCGACTACCCGCCTGAGTGCGTCGCACTTGCAGCGAGGATCGCCGGTTACAGCGGCCACGATCCGGCTGCCGCCGTGGACGAGCTGCTCGCCGCACGGTCCGCCGCCCGCGCCGCACGCGACTGGGAGCTTGCCGATGCCGTGCGCAACGGCCTCTCGGAGCTAGGCTTTGTCATCGAGGACACGCCGCAGGGTGCCCGCGTGGTCTTTGGCTGACGGCTGTGCTACTCGAGGGGAAGCATGCGGTTGCCGAGGCGCTCCGGGCGGGTGTCCCGCTTACCAGTGTGAGCATCGCCGCGGGGGCGAAGCGCGAGCCGCTCCTCGATGAGATCGTGCGTCTTTCCGCAGCCGCCGGGGTGCCGGTCGACCGCCTGCATAGGCGTGAGCTTGACTGCCAGAGCACACGCGGCGCGCACCAGGGGGTCATCGCGACCGCCGCGCCATTCCGCTTCACGCCCCTCCATGAGGCCCTTCATCCGGTTGCAACCGCCGAGCAGGCCCTTGTGATCGTGCTTGACCACGTAACGGACCCGGGGAACCTCGGCGCTATCGTCCGTACCGCCGAGGTAGTGGGGGCAGCATGCGTGCTCGTCGCCTCCCGGCGAAGTGCCGCGGTAACGCCCGCGGCCTGGAAGGCATCCGCCGGTGCGCTCGCGCATGTCCCCGTCGTATGTGAGGTGAACCTCGCGCGGGCCTTAGAGCAGCTAAAGGATGCCGGGTTTTGGGTGGCTGGTGCGTTTGAGCATGCCGAGGAGAACGTCTGGGAGGCACCACTTACAGGACGTATCGCACTCGTTGTAGGCTCTGAGGGCTCCGGCCTGTCTCGGCTGACCCGTGAGCGCTGCGACTTCCTTGTACGCCTGCCGCAGGCCGGCCAAGTGGGTTCCCTGAATGTGGCACAGGCCACAACGGCTGTTGCCTATGAGTGGCTCAGGCGCTCATGGGCAGATGCAGCAGGCGCGGGCGCGAGTGCAGGCGCAGGCGGGGCAGCAAACGCGGACTCGGCAGGCACCGCAGGCACAGACTCGGCAGGCCACCAATGAGCAAGCTGCTGCTTATCGACGGCTACAACGTCATACACATCGCCTCCCGGTATCGGGAGGCCGCCGAGCGGGATATCGATACTGCACGCGAACTCCTTATAAACGATGTCGCGAGCTATGCCATGGGCGAATGGGACGCGGTATGCGTTTTCGATGGGGCGGGCAACCCCCACTCGTGCGGCAGCGAAGAGCGGGTTGCAGGGATCACCGTGATCTTTTCGGCCTATGGGGAAAGCGCGGACAGCGTTATCGAGAAGGTTGCGAGGTCTGCGCGGTCACGCGGCCAAGACGTTGAGGTCGTGACAAGCGATGCCGAGACGCAGTGGGCGGTCATGGGATCGAGCATCATCAGGCGGTCCTCTCCGGAGTTTGCTGCCGAACTTGAGGCCGCTGAAGCCGCCTGGAAGGAACGCGCCGGTATGCAAGGGCGGGCGGCGCGTGTGGAGGACCGCATCTCCCCCGGGGTGCGCAAGAGGCTTGAGCGTCTTCTGGAAAACGACCAGAGGCAACGCGGGTAACACGCAGCTCGCAGTTCAGCTAGCTCGCAGCATGCAGCTCGCAGGACGCAGCATGCACGCATGTGGCACGTCCGGACGCATCCCACAGGTATTTTCCATGATGTTCAATCGGCAGGCTGCATTTTCGGGCACATCTCGGGCACATCGCGCAGGTATTTTTCGCGATGCGCAATTAACAGTCTGCATTTTCGGGCGCATTTCGCGGTATTTTCCGTGATGTGCAACCGATAGTTTGTATTGGGGAAACGTACAGAGTAAGATATAGGCTGGTTATTGTTTTCGGGGCGAGGCAGCAGGGTTCTGCTTTTTTATGCCTTGATGCCAAGAGCCTTGATGCCAAGAAGTCGCAAACGTGTTTTGAGAGAGGAGGAGCAAGAGTGCCCAAAGTACCTGAAGGAAAAACGTTTGTTGTGCCTGAAGATTCTGAGAGTATCGGGTCGGCGGTCGATGCCACTGACTCTGGTATCTCAAGACGGGCATTTGTCAAGGGCATGGGCGGTACTGCCGCCGCTGTTTTTGCCCTTGGCGGGTTCAGCATTGGGAGTTCTACGTACTTCCCGGTCTCCGGGGGCTTTCTCCAAGTAGACCATACCGAGTGCGCCGGCTGCACAAGCTGCATGGCGGCCTGCTCGTTGGTCCACGAGGGGAACGTCAATCTTTCGCATTCGAGGATCCAGATCCTCAAGGACGACCTGGCACCGTTCCCAGGCGACATCGGGATGTTCCAATGCCGTCAGTGCGAGGCAGCACCATGTGCCGCAGCTTGCCCGACCGGCGCGTGCTTTGTCGATGAGGACAAGGAGAACGTCCGCCGGATCGATCGGACGAAGTGCATAAACTGTGGCGCGTGCCGTGCGGCATGCCCGTACACGCCAAAGTGCATCCAGTACCAACCTGATGGCAAAGACCCGTCCGCTCCTGTTTTGGGATCGGGAACCGCCCAACTGCAATCAAATGTCATGCAGAAATGCGATTTATGCGAGAATGCGCCGTTCTGGAATCGTAAAAGCGGCCCGGGTGTTGAAAAGGGTCAAGCCTGTGTTGCCGTGTGTCCTGCACAAGCGATCAGGTTCGTCACTGATCCTCCGGCTCCGGACGAGTACGACCTCCAGTTCTATGAGTTGAGGCCCAACCGGCGCGGATGGGGGAGGTCGAAGGCATGATAGGAGGACACGTAGGCAAGATTCTCAGAGTTAACCTTACGACTCGCGAGATCAGCTCGATTCCCACTGAGAAGTATGAGCAGTGGATCGGCGGGTTCGGGATGGGAATGGCCCTCTGGTTCGACGAGGTCGACCATGACTACATCACCGACACCCATGACAAGACAGGCTTTGAGCCTGAGAACTCCATCTGTGTCTTTGCCGGCCCCCAGCAGGGCACACTGGCCCCCAGCAGCGCCCGCTGCGAGATCATGGCACTGTCCCCGTGGTCTTCCCCTCGGCCGCAGTTCTCCCGCAGCAACTTTGGCGGGAAGTTCGGTGCGTTCCTGAAGTTCGCCGGTTGGGACGGGATCATCGTCCATGGCGCTTCAAAGATGCCGGTGTGGCTGAATATCGTCAACGACAAGGTGACGATCGAAGACGGCAAGGATATGTGGGGGACCGACTCGTATCAGGTCCAGGAACTGATCTGGCAATATCTGGACACTACCGACGATTACTCGAACTGGTATAACCTCGGCGAGGGTGTCACAGGCGGGTCAACGACCCAGCGCCCGGCGATCCTGACTATCGGCGAGGCAGGCGAGACCCTTTCCCGGATAGCGAGCGTCCAG
>WRDS01000019.1 GCA_009779675.1 Coriobacteriia bacterium | reverse complement strand
TTCTTGCTTGATATTGACACGCGGCTGGGCGGCATGTGCGGTCGGCTCAAGCCCAGACAAGAATGTTCCCGCGCCGACACGCAGCATATTTCGCGAGCATCCTTCGTGAGGCGCATCGGTATATTGACCGTAGCCTTGAATAGATATATGCTATTACGTATTCAGTCTACATGTAGACTGAATACGGAGTGGGCGATGGAGGCTCGACGCGACCAATGCCCGAATTTGGAGCAGCCGATGGAGATTCGACGCGACCGATATTTGGATAAGCTGGTCAAGCGTCAAAATAACGGCATGGTGAAAGTCATAACCGGTGTCCGGCGTTGCGGCAAATCCTACTTGCTTTTCAGGCTCTTCAAAAACCATCTAATCAAGGAAGGTGTCCTTCCGGAACATATCATCGAAATCGCTTTGGATGACATTTCCAACAAAAAACTGCGGAACGCCGACCTTCTTTACAGACAGATAAAAGGCCGGCTAGCAGGGCACTCTATCCATTACATCTTTCTTGATGAAATCCAGTTTGTGGACGGGTTTTCTGATGTGGTTAATGGCTTGCTCCATATCCCCAACCTTGACATCTATGTGACCGGAAGCAACTCGAGGCTCCTTTCAAGCGACGCTCTCACAGAGTTTCGGGGACGCGGCGACGAGGTCAGGGTCTACCCCCTGTGCTTTTCTGAATACGCCTCTGCCTATAACGGCAGCACGGGTCACGCCTGGAAGGATTACTACACCTTTGGGGGAATGCCTCTCGTCATATCCCGCGAGGGAGACGACATGAAGGCGGACTATCTTGCACACTTGTTCAAAGAGGTCTATTTGCGTGATATCTACGAGCGCAACAGAATCAGACACGAAGCCGACCTGGACACTCTTGTTGATATCCTCGCCTCCTCCGTCGGATCACTCACCAATCCCCCTAAGCTACAGCGATCCTTCAAGAGCAAACGAAACAGCACTATCACTGGCAAGACCATCAAGACCTATATTAATCATCTTGAGAATGCCTTTTTGCTGGAATCCGCACAACGCTACAACGTAAAAGGAAGAAATTACATCGGGTCGCCGCACAAGTATTACTTTGTAGATGTCGGCCTGCGTAATGCACGCCTGGGTTTTCGGCAACAAGAGGAAAATCACATCATGGAAAATGTCATATACAACGAACTACGGATCCGAGGATACTCGGTAGATGTTGGCGTTGTGGACATAACTGAAACCAACGCAAAGGGGGGAAGACAGCAGAAACGGCTGGAAATAGACTTCATCGCGAGAAGAGGCAGCGACCAATGCTATATCCAGTCAGCATTTGCAATAGGCAGTCACGTGAAAGAAGCGCAGGAGAAACGCTCCTTAAAAAAGGTCCCTGACTCTTTTAGAAAGTATGTCATCGTAAAAGACGACATTAAAACCAAACGTGACGAGAGCGGCATCGTCACCATGGGTCTTTTTGATTTCCTCTTGAACCGTGACTGCTTGAACCTGTAGGCCCTTTGCTCCCGAGCTTTGGACACGGATTGGTTGTCCCGCCAGAGGCATCCAAGTTGAGACCGACCGCAAGGCCCCGCACGCTCCAGCCACAGTAGGGCCACAGTGCAGAAAGTATTGAGACCATTGCAGAAATCATCAAAAACCATTGATCGCGGAGCGTCGCCGAGAGACACTCGGCAAAAGCCTGGCGCAGGCCGTACTGCAGGCCTCCTGATCAGCATCGTTGCACTGTATGTGCTGCTTGAGTACTTCGGCGTTTTGAACAGGCTTGCACCGACTCAATTAGCTGAGAGCGCAATAGGCTACGCGGTACTGTTTGTGCTCGGCCTGGTCACGTCGGTGCATTGCATCGCTATGTGCGGCGGCATCAACCTCTCTCAGTGCATACCTGAAAAAGCCAACGGGAGCACCGCCGAGCCAGACCGTTTTTCCGTGCTTCAGCCTGCCCTCCTCCGACCTGCCATTCTTTACAATTCCGGACGTGTCATCTCGTACACAGCGGTTGGCTTTATCGTTGGTGCGCTTGGCTCGGTGATCAGCTTCTCTGCCACCACGCAGGGGGTGCTAAAGCTCGTCGCCGGCACGGTCATGGTCATAATGGGGATCAATATGCTGGGGATCTTCCCCTGGCTGCGCAAGCTGGGCCCAAGAATGCCAAAAGCCCCCGCACATGATCTCGATAATGGCACGACAAGCAACAGGGCCCCGCTCTTTGTCGGCCTGCTGAACGGCCTGATGCCTTGCGGGTCTTTGCAGGCCATGCAAATCTACGCACTGTCCACCGGAAGCCCGCTTACTGGTGCTTTGTCCATGCTCCTGTTCAGCCTGGGCACCGTGCCGTTGATGTTCGGGCTTGGCGCAATCTCTCTAACGCTAGGGAAAAGGTTCTCACGAAGGATCGTGGCGGTCGGCGCGGTGCTGGTTGTCGTGCTCGGGTTATCCATGCTCTCGCAGGGCAGCAGCCTTTCAGGGCTCCTGCCGCCCTTTGGCGGAGGAACCGGCATAACAGCCACCGGCGGAGCCGCTAATAACGGGACCGCTAATAACAGTGTTCGGAACATTCAAATTATAGATGGGAAACAGCTCGTCAAGAGCACGCTTTCTCGCAACCAGTACCCGAACATCACCGTTCAGGCCGGAACGCCTGTGAAGTGGGTGATCAGCGCATCCCAGGAAAACATCAACGGCTGCAATAGCCGAGTGCTTATACAGGAATACAGGATTGAACACTCCTTTGCGCCCGGCGAGAACGTGATCGAGTTCACGCCAACCAAAGCAGGAAAGTTCCCGTATAGCTGCTGGATGGGCATGATTAAGGCCACCATCACCGTTACCGAGGAAAACAGCGGGTAAAGCCATGCATAAAGCAACAGAAAAGGCCGGTGCCACACAGCAGGTGACCATCCCGATCGGCGGCATGACGTGTGCCGGCTGTGTTCGGCGCGTGGAGAGGGTGGTCGGGCAGCTGGACGGCGTGTTAAGCGTCTCGGTGAACATCGCAACCGAGAAGGCCACCTGCGTCTACATGCCGCAAACAGTGCGGCTCTCGGCAATCCGAAACGCCATCGAAGGCGCCGGGTTCAAGGCATTAGAGACTAACAAGGCCGCCTCAGCCGCAGCCGACGAGGCCCGGGCCCGGCAGCAAAAAGAGATAGCGGCCCTGTGGACAAAGTCCGCCATCGCAGCCATGTTCGCGCTCCCGCTGCTCTATATAGCAATGGCCCCGATGGTAAACATGGCTGCGGCAACAGCAGCACGCCTACCGTTCTCGGCGGTACGCCTGCCGTTCCCGTCCGCCCTTGCCCCAATGAGCCACCCACTGGCTTACGCCTTGGTACAGCTCCTGCTCGTAGCCCCGGTCATAGGCGTGGGCTACAGGTTTTACACGGTGGGCTTTAAGGCACTTGCCCATCGCAGCCCGAATATGGACTCGCTGATCGCCATAGGCACCACGGCGGCAGTGCTGTACAGCGCCTACAGCACATGGCAGATCATAGGCGGCGACCACATGGCCGCAGAGTCCCTGTATTTCGAGTCGGCGGGTGTCATCATCACGTTGATCCTGCTCGGGAAATCACTGGAGGCCATGTCCAAAGGACGCACCGGTGAAGCGATCAAGAAACTCATGGGGCTTACGCCAAAAACCGCCATCATCGTGCATGGTGACACGGAGAAAGAGCTCCCCATCGACGAGGTAGAGATCGGGGATATCATCATTGTGAGGCCGGGTGCGAAGATCCCAGTGGACGGCGTGGTGACAGACGGGTATACGGCCATCGACGAGTCCATGCTGACCGGCGAGAGCATGCCGGTCGACAAGCAGGCAGGCGACCCCGTATACGCCGCAACGCTTAACACCACAGGATCCATCCGGTTCATGGCCGAGAAGATCGGCGCAGACACCGCCCTTTCGCAGATCATAAAGCTCGTTGAGGACGCGCAGGGCAGCAAGGCCCCCATCGCGGCTATGGCCGATAAGGTCTCCGGGGTGTTCGTGCCGATCGTGTGTGTGGTCGCGCTGCTCGCGGGAGCCGCGTGGCTTATCGGGACAGGCGGCGACCTGAGGCTTGCGCTGACTATCTTTATCTCGGTGCTGGTGATCGCCTGCCCTTGTGCCCTTGGCCTGGCAACCCCAACGGCCATTATGGTCGGAACCGGCAAGGGTGCAGAAAACGGCATCTTGGTTAAAAGCGGCGAGGCGCTCGAGGCCGCACACCGGATCGATACCATCGTGCTTGACAAGACCGGCACGGTCACCGAGGGCAAGCCGACCGTGACAGACATCCTCGTCGCCAGCACCCCAGCCGCCGACCGCAGCACCCTAGGTGCCCTTGCCGCAGACATCCTCGGTATCAACAGCAGTGACCCCGATGCCCTGCTGCGACTCGCAGCTTCCGCCGAAGCATACTCAGAGCACCCGCTCGGGCAGGCAATCGTCGCAAGCGCGCAGGAAAAGGGCTTGGGTCTTGTAAAGGCAGACAGCTTCAACTCCATCACAGGACGTGGTATTGAGGCGGCTGTCAGCGGCCAAGACGTCTTGGCCGGAAACCGCACGCTGATGGACGAGCGTGGGATCGTGTGCGCTCACTTAGAGACCGATGCCGAAAGACTGGCAAACGAAGGCAAGACACCCATGTATGTGGCAGTAGACGGCAGGCTGGCCGGGATCGTGACGGTAGCCGACGTCGTAAAACCCTCTAGCCGCGCAGCTGTCGAGAGCTTGCGCAAAATGGGGATCGAGGTGGCGATGATCACCGGCGACAACAAAAAAACCGCCGACGCTATCGCAAAACAAGTGGGGATCAATACGGTACTTGCCGAGGTGCTGCCACAGGATAAATCCAACGAGGTCAAGAAATTGCAGGCGGAAGGCCGCAGGGTGGCGATGGTCGGCGACGGCATAAACGACGCACCTGCGTTGGTGCAGGCAGACATAGGCATCGCGATCGGCTCCGGCACGGATGTAGCGATGGAAAGCGCAGACATCGTGCTGATGCGCTCAGATCTGGCCGCTGTGCCGACAGCCATCTCTTTGAGCAAGCAGACGATCCGCACCATCAAGCAGAACCTGTTTTGGGCGTTTGGCTACAACGTAATCGGGATCCCTGTAGCGGCGGGGCTCCTCCATCTGTTCGGCGGGCCACTACTAAACCCCATGTTCGCCGCGGCAGCCATGAGCCTGAGTTCGGTCTCCGTTCTGACTAACGCACTGCGGCTGAAGCGGTTTAAGCCGAGCGGGTAGCCCGAGGCACCCTCCATGTGCAGAGAGGCTTCGACCGACGGCCCGGTCGATGCCTCTCTGCGTGTCTGGCGGGGCCGCCCCCCTATCGGTATGATGCCGCCTGCGGGGGGCTCCTCAGCGGAGCCCCCCGCAGGCAGGCGCGTCAGTCGAGCAGGATGGCCTGCAGCCGCTCCATGACGTTGTCGGAGACCACGTTGCTCCCCCCATAGACCTGGATGTCGGGCCTGATGCCCGCGTAGGCGCCGCCGCCCAGGTACGCGTCCCAGTTGGGCGAGAGCGCGTCAGAGGCGGTGAGCACGAGTATGCCGCCCCGCTCGCCTGTCGCGGCCCCTCCCGCAAGGGCGTCGGGGAAGTTCACCCCGGTGGCCACGCCTATGAAGCCCTTGGCCGCAAGCCCGCTGCCGAGCGCGTACCTGGCGATCTCCTCGGCGGTCCTGTAGCGGTCCGTGCCGGCCACGCGCCGGGACGTCACGCCGGGCAGCGCGTCCACCGACGCCTTGGCGGCCGCGGAGACGGCCGCCTCGGAGCCGGTGACCGTGACATCGGTGATATGGAGGCTTGTGATGCTCAGCGACGCGCTCGGGGAGAGCGCGGCGGTCGGCGTGAGGAGCACCGGCATCTTGTTCCGGTACGCCACAGGCGATGCCGCAAGGCCGTCGGCGAAGTTGTCGCCACGGGCGAGGAACGCCTTGCCGGTGAACGCGCCGCCCTCGAGCTCTGCGACCTTGGCCGCGATCGCCGCGCTCGTGGCATAGCGGTCCGCGCCGTAGACGCGCTCGACACCGAGGCCTGCACCGGTAAGCGAGCCCTCCACCCCGGCAGACACCGCCGCGGTCGAGCCCATGATGTAGGCCTTCGTGGCCCCGAGGCGCCTGGCCTCGTCCAAGACCCCGTCGCTGAGCGCGCCCGGTGCCGTGAGGAGGAGCGGGGCTCTAAGCGAGCCTGCGAGCGCGCTCGCGGAGAGCGCGTCGGCGTAGTTCAGGCCGGTGGCTATGATGACCGCCCCCGCCGAGGTGAAGTTCTTCTTGCTGGCCCCAAGCGCCGTCTGGAAGCGGTCTGAGCCGAAGACGCGCTCGATCGAGCCGCCGGCCGGGCCCTCGACAACGGCATGGCAGCCGTCGCAGCCGTAGGTGCCCGGCCTGATGTAGGCATGGTTCGGCGGGGCCGGGGTGCCCGAGACGATGCCGGGGGCGGCAGACACGTCATGGCACCCGACACACCCCTGCGCCGCATCGGGGTCTGGATGCACGGACCCTGCCGAGTGGCAGCCTTGGCAGACAGTTGGAGCCGTGCTTGCGTCAAAGCCCGCACCGTGGGGCGCGGATGCCCCGCCGTGCCTGTCCTTCACGTCAGCGGTGATGGGCATGGTGGCGCTGCTGCCGCCGCCGGTCACCGTGAAGCTGGCGGTCTTCTGCGCCTCGGTGTTGTTGTTGTTGTCGACGGCCCAGAAGACGAGCGTGTGGCTGCCTACTGTAGAGGCCGTCACGGTCGCGGCCGCGCCGGCGACGACGGCCTCTGCCTCGCTGTCAAGCTTGTAGCGGATCTCTTTCACGCCGCTCGGCGGCGCCTGTCCGGCAACAGTCGGGTCTGTCGCGGAAAGCTTTATCACCGCCGTGCCGGTGTAGGACCCCACGGCATCAGACTCCGTCACCGGCGGCGTGGTGTCGGGGACGACACCGGTGCTCACCGTGAAGTTGGCGGTCTTCTGCGCCTCGGTGTTGCCGTTGTTGTCGACGGCCCAGAAGAGAAGCGTGTGGCTGCCTACCGCAGAGACCGTCACGGTCGCGGCCGCGCCGGAGACGACGGCCTCGGTGCCGCTGTCAAGCTTGTAGCGGACCTCCTTCACGCCGCTCGGCGGCACCTGTCCGGCAACAGTCGGGTCTGTCGCGGAAAGCCTTATCACCGCCGTGCCGGTGTAGGACCCCACGGCATCAGACTCCGTCACCGGCGGCGTGGTGTCGGGGGCGACACCGGGGCCTACTGTGAAGGTAGCGGTCCTTTGCGCCTCGGTGTTGTTGTTGTTGTCGACGGCCCAGAAGAGAAGCGTGTGGGTGCCTACTGTAGAGGCCGTCACGGTCGCGACTGCGCCGGCGACGGCGGCCTCGGTGCCGCTGTCAAACCTGTAGCGGATCTCCTTCACGCCACTCGGTGCCACCTGCCCCGGGACCACCGGGTCTGCCGCGGTGAGCCTGATCACCGCCGTGCCGGTGTAGCTTGCCACGGCATCGGATGTCGTGACCGGCGGCGTGGTATCAGGCTCGAGCGGGGGGGCCTGGACCTGGACAGGGGCGCCCCTGTCCGTGGTCGTGCCGTCGCCGAGCCGGCCGGAGCCGTTGGCCCCCCACGCCCAGAGCGAGCCGTCGCCCCTGACCGCGAGCGAGTGGTTCGTGCCCGCGCTCACCGCCTGCCAGTCGGTCGCGCTCCCGATGCGGACGAAGCTGAGAGACCGTGCGGACGTGCTGGCGGTGCCGAGCTGCCCGTAGTTGTTCCTGCCGGTCGCCCAGAGCGAGCCGTCCTGTGTGATCGCAACGGCGTGTTCACTCCCCCCGCTGATTGTTCTCGCCGATGTCATCGTGCTGACCGAGTTCGTGACCAGGACAGGGTTGCGCCTGTTCGAGGTCGAGTAATCCCCAAGCTGCCCGTAGTCGTTGTCCCCCCATCCCCAGAGCATGTCGTCGCTCTGCCTCGCATGGGAGTAGAAGCCCCCCGCGCTGACCTCCGCCCAGTTAGACAGGGTTCCGATGCGCGTGGGGACGGATTTGCTGTTGATCACGCCTGTCGTGCCGTCGCCGAGCTGGCTGAACTGGTTGGACCCCCATGTGTAGAGCCAACCGTTGCTCCTCACGCCGAGGGAGTGGACGACCCCTGCGCTGACCTCTTCCCATTGCAAGGTCCCGATGCTGGTGGGGACGTTCCTGTCCGTCGTCGTACCGTCGCCGAGCTGGCCGTTGCCGTTGTTCCCCCACGCGTAAAGCGAGCCGTTCTCGCTGATCGCAAGGGAGTGGCCGCCGCCTGCGCTGACGGCCTTCCAGCTATAGGTCCCGATGCGGGTGGGGACGTTCCTGTCCGTCGTCGTGCCGTCGCCGAGCTGGCCGTAGTTGTTGCGCCCCCACGCGTAAAGCGAGCCGTTGCGCTTGATCGCGAGGTTGTGGTTGTTGCCTGCGCTGATGACCGCCCAGTCGTTATCGATCCCGACACGCCTGGGGGACGTGCTTGACGAGGCGTACCCGCCGTCGCCGAGCTTGCCGTAGCTGTTGTCCCCCCACGCCCAGAGCGAGCCGTCGTTTCTGATCGCGAGGGAGTGGGTGCTTCCTGCGCTAACGGCATTCCAGTCGGTCGCAGTCACTACGCGAACAGGAGTATGCCTTTCTTGGTACGTGCCGTCACCGAGCCTGCTGTTGTTGCCGTTCAGCCCCCACGCCCAGAGCGAGCCGTTGGTTCGCATTGCGAGGGAGTGGAGGGTGCCAGCGCTAACCATCTTCCAGTCGCTCGCCGTCCCGATGCGGGTCGGGGTCGTCCTGCGCGTCGTCGTGCCGTCGCCGAGCTGGCCGTAGTCGTTGCGCCCCCACGCGTAAAGCGAGCCGTCGTTCTTTTGCGCGAGGGAGTGGTCGCCGCCTGCGCTGATGGCCTTCCAGTCGTTCGCCATCCCGATGCGAGTGGGGGTGGTGGGCTTGCCCACGTTCGTGCCGTCGCCGAGCTGGCCGTACGTGTTGGCCCCCCACGCCCAGAGCGATCCGTCGTTTTGTAGCGCGAGGAAGTAGTTGTCGCCTGCGCTGATGGCCTGCCAGTTGTTCGCCGTCCCGATGCGGGTCGGAGCGTTGCTGAAGTTGGCCCCCCACGCCCAGAGCGAGTTGTCGTTCTTTAGCGCGATTGTGCAGTAGTTGCTTACACCGATAACCTTCCAGTCGGTCGCCGTCCCGATGCGGGTAGGGGTCATCCTGTCCGTCGTCGTGCCGTCGCCGAGCTGGCCGAACCTGTTCCATCCCCACGCATAAAGCGACCCGTCGTTCTTCATCGCGAGGGAGTGGTCGCTGCCCGCGGCGACGACCCTCCAGTCGTTCGCCGTCCCGATGCGGACGGGGGTCGTCCTGTTAGTCGTCGTGCCGTCGCCGAGCTGGCCAACATCGTTGCGCCCCCACGCCCAGAGCGAGCCGTCGTTCTTAATCGCGAGTGAGAACTGGTTCCCTGCAATGGCCTCTTTCCAGTCAGCTGCAGCCCGGATGCAAATAGGAGCGGCTCTGCCCGCAGACACGCCTATCGAGCCATTGCCGAGCTGGCCGTAAGCGTTAGACCCCCACGCCCAGAGCGAGCCGTCCGTCTTGAACGCGAGGTTGTGATTCGCTCCCGCACTGACAGTCATCCAGTCAGTCGCAGGGGCAGCAAGCTCCGGCGCGGCAAGCCCAGGCGCAGACTGCACCAAGGGCTCTCCTGCAGGGACTCCCCCTACCGCTACCCCGGGGATCAGCAGCGCCCCGCACAGGGCTACCGTCAAAAGGATCCGCGCAATGGGTTTAAGCCCTTTGGGCCTTTTCGTTGTTTGCACTCTCATTCGACCCCCTCGCTTCATGTATAGGCATCGTGCCGATGCCCATACGGGACAGTAAGAGGCGGCCAGAAGGACAGGGCGGCCTCTTAGGCTGCCTTGTGTGGGTTATGCTGCCATTCAGGTGAAAACTACCGAGGACAAGTATAGACCATGACGGTCGCGACCGGAACGCAATTGCTCGGCATACATTCCGGCATGCCGCCTTGACCATCAAGCCAGACCCGGGCTGCAGCCCTGTGAGGACAGTCGAAAGCATTCGCCATGATCCTGATGACGTGTTGGCAGAATTCGGCATCGACCTCAACGAGGATGAATGAGCATGATCCGGCCTCTACCGCCGACGCCTCCTGCCGTAAGCGCTCCCCTTGCGAGCAGTCTTTTTAAGCTCGCCGAGCACATCCTCGGCGGAAAGCGCCTCGACCTCGGCACGCAGCTTCACCACCTGATCGCGCAAACGCGCCGCGGTCTCGAAATCGAGGTTCTCGGCGGCTGATGCCATCTCCTCCTCCATTGAGGCGATAAGCCGCATCGCCTCCCCTTTGGGGAGCTGCGCAAGCTCGCGAGCGGCCTCGACGGCCGGCATCAGCTCGGAGTCGCCTTCGCGCATGTACTGCACGATGTCGGCGATCGCCTTGCGGATCGTTTGTGGCTCGATGCCATGCTCCTCGTTGAACGCAACCTGCAGCTCACGGCGTCGGTGGGTCTCGTCGATAGCAAGTTTCATCGAATCAGTAACACGATCCGCATACATAATTACTTTTCCTGACACGTTCCGTGCCGCTCGGCCGATAGTCTGGATAAGCGAGCGGAAATTGCGCAAGAACCCTTCCTTGTCCGCGTCGAGGATCGCCACGAGGGATACCTCGGGCAGGTCGAGCCCCTCGCGCAGCAGGTTGATGCCCACAACCACGTCGTGCAGGCCGGCCCGCAGGTCGCGCAGTATCTCGACGCGCTCAAGCGTGCCGATGTCGCTGTGGAGGTAGCGGACCTTGATGCCGTGCTCGAACAGGTAGTCCGTCAGGTCCTCGGCCATCTTCTTGGTAAGCGTCGTGACAAGCACCCGCTCGTTGCGCTCGGTGCACTCGTGGATCTCGGCGATGAGGTCGTCGATCTGCCCCTTGACCGGACGCACCTCGACCTCGGGGTCGACGAGCCCCGTCGGGCGGATGATCTGCTCGACGACCTGCTCTGAGACCTTGAGCTCGTAGTCGCCGGGGGTCGCCGAGACGTATACGAACTGCGGCAGACGCTGCTCGAACTCGTCGAACCGAAGCGGCCGGTTATCGAGCGCGCTCGGCAGGCGGAACCCATGCTCGACCAGCGTGATCTTGCGGCTGCGGTCGCCCTCGTGCATGCCGCGTATCTGGGGCAACGTGACATGGCTCTCGTCGATGATGCACAAGAGGTCGTCCGGGAAGTAGTCGATAAGCGTGCTCGGTGCCTCCCCGGGCGCGCGGCCGTCCAGATGACGCGAGTAGTTCTCGATCCCCGAGCAGAACCCCATCGTCTCAAGCAGCTCGAGGTCGTAGTTCGTGCGCATCTCCAGACGCTGCGCCTCAAGCAGCTTCCCCTCGGCTTTAAGCTCAGCGAGCCGAGGAACCAGCTCCTCGGTGATGGTGGTGAGCGCGTTGTTTAGCTTCACCTTTTTCGTCACATAGTGCGTCGCAGGCCAGACCGGGACCGACTCGTACGTGCTCACTATCTCGCCGGTGAGCTGGTCGACCTCGCCGATCGACTCGATCTCGTCGCCAAAGAACTCGACACGGAGCGGATGGTCGGCGTAGGGCGGGAAGATGTCGACCACATCGCCCCGCACGCGGAACGCCGCACGCTCGACCTCGTAGTCGTTGCGATCGTACTGGATGTCGATAAGGTCGTGCAGGAGCTGGTCGCGCCCGTAACCCTTGTTCCTCTCAAGGAAGACCGCCATCCCCGCATAATCCTCGGGCGAGCCGATGCCGTATATGCAGCTCACCGAGGCGACCACCACCACATCGCGACGGGAGAGCAGCGCGGCGGTCGCCGCATGGCGGAGCTTCTCGACCTCCTCGTTTATCGAGGCGTCCTTCTCGATGAAGGTATCCGAGGTGGGCACATACGCCTCAGGCTGGTAATAGTCGTAGTAGCTCACGAAGTACACGACCGCGTTTTCCGGCATGAACTCGCGAAGCTCAGACGCAAGCTGCGCCGCGAGCGTCTTGTTGGGGGCCATGACAAGCGTCGGCTTCTGCACAGCCTCGATGGCCTTTGCCATCGTGTACGTCTTGCCCGAGCCCGTCACCCCTAAAAGCGTCTGGTAGCGCAGGCCACGCGCCACGCCGTCGGCCAACTCGCTGATCGCTTTTGGCTGATCGCCGGCGGGCTCAAAGGGAGCCTCCACGCGCAGTAGTCGTCCCTCACTCACCGCTCGCCTCTCCTCTCGTATCCCCGCCTGCTCTTCTATCCTGGCCGCCGCCTCCGCAGCCGGAGGATGCAGCCATCAGCCGATCCAAGAACCCCTCAAGCCTGCCAAAGAACTTCTGCTCGGCACTATCGTTGACGATCCTCTCGGTTGCAAGCGCCGACAGCTCCTGGTCGCTCGGCTGTAAAGCGATGCGCCGTCGTGCGTCCTCTTCGGGGATCCCACGCATGCGGACACGGGCGATGCGCGTCTCAAGCGGTGCCTCGATCACCAGGACCGCATCGGCAAATGCCATGAGCGCGGACTGTCCGACAAGGAGCGGCACCTCGACCACGACCACCGCCGGAGGGTCATCAAGCGACGTAAGACGCGAGAGTTCCTCGGCTAACGTCCTGACCACCTTCGGGTGCACGATCGCGTTAAGCCGAGCGGCTGCTTCGGGCGAGGCGAACGCAAGCGCGGCAAGCGCCTCGCGATCGATGGCAGGGCCTTCCCCGTCAAGGCTGTCCGAGCCGAGACCGCCCCCGCCGGGGCATCCCGCGCTGTCGGTCGATCCCGCGGCCACGCCGGAGCCAAACTCGGCGATCAAGGCAGCAACGACCGGCGAGCCGGGGCTGAGAGCGTCCTGTGCTATCGCGTCGGCACTGATGACGTGCGTCCCACGGCCTTCAAAAAAACGCGCCGCTACGGATTTCCCAGCCCCGAGGCCACCTGTAAGGAATACGATGCGCATGGCTACCTGATCGCGCCGAGCACAGCAAACAGACTGCTTTTGTGCACGATATCAACGCGGGCAAACCCGGATTCGTAAAGCAGCTTCACCTGGAACCCGATCGGACGCGGCGTGTCGTTTAAAGCGATATCCGCAAACATCCGGTCGCGACGATCTGTGCCGAGGACCTGCGCAAGATACTCGCCATAGCGTTCCCAGAAAAGCCCCTGGATGCGCGGGTCCTCATGCGCGATGATGTCGGCGATCCAAAAAGACCCACCAGGCCGCAGTGTCCGATAGATCCTGCCAAACACATCGCGCCACTCGTCCTCGCCCCGCAGATGATGGAGCGATGCGGCAGCGACCACGATGTCGAACCCCTCATCGCCGAGTCCTACCTCTCGCATATCGCCCTGGACGCACTCTACGCTGCCGCTCGTGTGCGCACTCACCCGTTCCCGGGCCCGCTCAAGCATCCGTGCGCTCAAATCGAGCAGCACCACATCCCGGTCGGGAAGCTGTTCGAGCAGTTTAAGCGCGTAGTTTCCGGCACCGCTTCCCACATCCAGGATCCGCCGTGCGTCGGGTGTCACCGCTTTTGCACATGCCGAGACAAGGTCGAGTATGAGCGGGGCATCCACAATCGTTTCTTGCCCCGTGGTAAGATCCGAGAAACGCTCGACAGCCGCATCGAACCGTTCCCGGATCTCGGCGGCAGAGGCCTTTTGGGCTACATCAGCGATGGCCGTCTCAGTGCCAGGATCCTCGGGCATGACAACTCCTTCAGCGGAAGGTTATGGATGCCTTGCGTCCCGCACAGATCCGAAATCCGCTTAGGATGCCTTGCGCCCCATACACGTTTTATGCATCTGAAGGGCTGCTGCTGCCCGCTGGGTGATCTCGCCCCAGGCCCCTCTCTCGATAAGTTCGGCGGTAGCCACCCAACTGCCTGCAACGGCAACCACGCCTTCAAGACCCCAATACTGTGAGGCGCTGCCGCCATCGACATGCCCCATCGGGATTATTTGCGCGCCTAAGTGCAGGTAAGGGGCAAAGCAGGCGGAGACGACCTGCGGGCCACCGAGGGCTTTGGCCGGGAAGAACCTCATCACCTTGGCACCCAACTCAAGCGCCCATTCGATCTCTGTTGCCGTGGCAACGCCCGGCCAGAACGGCAGTCCTTCTTTTGCTGCAAGCTGGACAGCGACCGGATGGAGCCCGGACGACGCGGCGAAAGAGGCTCCAGCGGCTTTTGCCTGCAGGACCTGCTCGGTATCCGTTACCGTTCCAACACCCACACAAAAATCTGGGAACTCGGCACGGACCTGCTCGATCGCGGTTGTCACAGCGTCCAAATCTGACCGGAACATGATCTCAAGAATGGGCAATCCGCCCTCGATGAGCGCCCCGCACAACGGCAAGGCGACTTCGGCTGAAGGAAGAGACACCGTGGGGATTACGCCATGCTCTTTTACGACCTCAAGCGGGTCAATACTCGACACGCACGCCACCTCCTACTATCGGCTTCTCGATCTCGGCAAAAGCGGTCATGGCCGCATCCAAATAATAGCCGAAAACAGTGCCCCCCTGCATCCCACTGGCATCATCACCAAAAATCATCAAATGCCACGGGATACATCAGAGCCGGACGCAGCGCGGTATCCCACATGCCATCGTGCTGCCTGCCCGATTACGCATACGCCTCACCATGCACGTGGGCCGCGACCCGAGGAGGGGATCGCAGCCCACGCTTCGATCTTGCCGGTCGTTCCTGCCTTGCTGGTCGTTCCTGCCCAATGCGCCTTGCTAGCCTCAGTCGATGAGCATCTCCTTCAGGGTGCTCATGACGTTGTCGGAGAGCACGTTGCTCCCGCCGAAGAGCTGGATGTCGGGCTTTGTGCCTGCGTATGCGCCGGGCAGGTACGTGTCCCAGACAGGCGAGAGCGCGGCAGGCTCGGTGAGCACGATGATGCCCCCGCGCTCGCCTGTGGCGACACCGCCTGCAAGGACATCGGGGAAGTTGAGCCCTGTGGCGACCCCGATGAAGCCCTTGGTGGCAAGCGACTCCGTAAGGGCGTGCTCGGCGATCTTTTGCGCGGTCCCATAGCGGTCGGTGCCTGCAAGGCGCCTGACCGTCGGGCCTGTGGGAAGGGCGCGCACTGCCGCCTCCACGCCTGCGGAGACCGCGGCCTCGGAGCCGGTGATGGTCACGTCCGTGATGCCGAGGGAGGTGATGGTGCCTGACGCAGGCGCGGGGAGCGACGTCGGGCGGGTGAGGATGACCGGATACCTGTTCGCGTAGGCCACAGGCGATGCCGAGAGGCCGTCCGCGAAGTTGTCGCCACGGGCGAGGAACGCCTTTCTCGCGAAGCCGGGGCCGGTAAGGGATGCCACCTTGCCTGCGATGAGCGCGCTCGTCTCGTAGCGGTCCGCGCCCCCGATGCGCTCGACGGAGAGCCCCTCGCTGGCAAGGGCGTCTGCCACAGCAGCGGAGACCGCTGCGGTGGAGCCCATGATGTAGACATCCTTGGCGCCTAGGCGCTCTACCTCTGCGAGCACGCCAGGGCTCAATACCTCGACCCTCGTGAGGAGGAGCGGTGCCCGTAAAGTGCCTGCGAGCGCGCTTGCGGAGAGCGCGTCGGCGTAGTTCATGCCGGTGGCTATGATGACCGAGCCGGCGGACTCGAAGTTCGCCTCGCTCACCTTGATCGCGGTCTGGTAACGGTCGTCGCCGGCGATGCGCCTGATCGTGCCGCCGCCCATGACCTTGTGGCAGTCCTCGCACCCGTAGGTGTCCGGCCTGATGTAGCTGTGGTTCGCAGGCGGGTCGTCGCCTAGCTCCTCTGGGTCGAGTTCACGAGCCTCCGCGACGCGGTGGCACCCCTCGTACGTGCAGCCGGTGATGCTAGAGGCATGGCACGCACTGCAAGGAGAAGGACTGGTGATCTCGCTTGCGCTGCAATCAGGGTTAAGGGGAGAAGAAAGGGTGTGGTGCCGGCTCCTGATCGTCGCCGTTATCGGCATGTCCTCCGGATCAGAGCCGTCCACAGGCATGACCTCGAAGGTGACCGTCTTGGTCTCCTCGGTGTTGCCTGCGTTATCTGTCGCGAAGAACCCGAGCGCGTGGTTCCCGCCGCCTGATACGACTACGACCGCCTCGTCGCCAGAAGTCACGACCGGCGCATCATCGTCAAGCATGTAGGTGACCTGCTTGACACCGCTCACCTCCTCGCCTGCGACCGCAGGGTCGGTCGCCGTGATGGTGACCGTCGCCGTGCCGATGTAGCTCACCAGGAAGTCGCAGGCCGATATAGGCGCGGTCCCGTCAGGCAGCGGGCTGTCGATAAGAACGGGGATGGTCTTGTAGGTGTCCGGGCTGCTTGTGTCGTTACTGAGCCGACCGTAGCTGTTGCTCCCCCACGCCCAGAGCGAGCCATCGTCCTTGATGCCGAGGGAGTACTCTTCCCCTGCGCTCACAGCCTTCCATCCCACGAACCCTACCGCGGACAGGGACGTGGCCCCGGATGCCGCAACCGCCGGAGGCGTACCGCCCGCCCACGCCGCCCCCGGCAGAGCGCCAAGGACAAGCGCGACGCAGAGGAGCACCGAGAGGCGCGCCCGCCTCCTCATGCCCGCCGCTTTCTTAAAGGTCTGATCCATGCGATTTCCTCCTCGTAAGTCGGTTCACGCAAAACCTGTCAAGAGATGATATAGCTTACCAAGTATCAAATGCAAACAACACGGCACTTTACAGGTACATTAGGGCAATCGACCGAGCAGACATGCATCCCTGAAAGTCCTGCGCTACAAATAATAGCGGGGGCTTGTCAGGAGACATGCCATCAAGCACAAAGCCGAGGCAGATCGCCTCGGCTTTGCAAAATTCACAGTTAGCGCAAACAGTTAATGTAGCCAGCCTGCGCACCAGGGTATATAATGCCTACTCTGCCTCAGCCGACTCCTCTGAAACAGCCTCTTCCTCTACGGCCTCTGCCTCAGCTTCAGCCTCTACAACCTCAGCTTCTTCAGCCTCGGGCTCAGGCTCGGCCAACTCAGCTTCGGCCTCTGGAGCCAGTTCTGGTTCGGCCTCGGGAGCCAACTCAGGCTCGTCTTCGAGCGCCGCGTCCTCAGCTGCAGGAACATCGCCTTCTGCCGCGTCCTCGGCTGCAGGAACGTCGTCCTCGGTCGCTGCATCCTCGGCTGCCACACCGTCTTCTGCCTCTTCTGCCGCGTCCTTACGACCGATGATCTCGATCTCAAAACCGAGCGTCTCGGCAGCCGCCCGCATGGAAAGCGAGATGCGACGGCGTTCCTCGTCGATGTCCATGACCTTGACGTGCACCTGGCTGCCCACGGTTGTGACCTGCTCAGGTGTCTCAACGTGCCCCTTGGCCATCTCGGAGATGTGCACGAGGCCCTCAATGCCGTTGCCAAGCTCGACAAACGCGCCAAACGGCACGAGTTTGGTGATCCGGCCCTCGATAATCGACTCGATCGGGAAGCTCTTCGCGAGCTGCTTCCACGGGTCCTCTGTGGTCTGCTTGAGGCCAAGCGAGATGCGCTCGCGGCCAAGGTCTACCTCAAGGACCTGCACGTTGACCGGATCGCCGACCCTGACAACCTCTGAGGGATGGTTGACATGGCTCCATGAGAGCTCGGAGATGTGCACCAGGCCATCAATCCCGCCCAAGTCCACAAACGCGCCGAAGTCCACGATCGAAGAGATGTTGCCCGGCAGGATCATACCCTTTTGCAGCTTGCCGAGGATCTCGGCACGCTCATGCTTGCGACCCTCTTCGAGCACCAGGCGACGCGAAAGCACTACGTTGTTGCGATTGCGGTCCATCTCGATAACGCGGGCCTCAAGGCTCTGGCCAAGGAAGTGCGAAAGATCCTTGACGCGCCGGAGATCCACCAAAGAGGCAGGAAGAAAGCCACGCAGGCCGATATCGATGATCAGCCCGCCCTTGACGATCTCTATGACCTCGCCCTCGACGTTCTCTTTGCCCGTGAACTTACCCTCGACGCGGTTCCACGCACGCTCGTACTCGGCGCGTTTCTTCGAGAGGATCAAGCGCCCGTCCTTGTCCTCTTTTTGCAGGACAAGAGCCTCTACCTCGTCGCCGAGCGAGACGATATCGGACGGATCGGCATCCTTGCGGATCGATAGCTCGCGAACGGGGATTACACCTTCAGACTTGTAGCCGATGTCAAGCAGTACTTCGTCGCGCTCAACGCGCACAATCGTACCCATAACGAGATCGCCGTCGTCGAACTCGGTCATTGTCCCGTCAATGAGAGCTTGCATCTCCTCGTCGGAATACACTCTTTGCTCAATGATTGTGTCGCTGTTCTCCTGCTCCGTCACTGCTTGGACCCCTTCCGAACGTCGGGGCCCCCATCATGTTTTTCCGCCTACAGGTCTGTTGGTCGCCTTGCACTTACATCCGTCGCCTACAGGTCCACACATGTCGAGGGGCCTACATTATAGTGGTGCGGCAGGCGCCAGAGCGGCACCCGCTATACACCGACCTCCAAGTATAGCATGATTGATTGGGTTAGCTACCCTGGCTGGGCATATGGGGAGCAAGCGCCGATGCGATCCGTGGGACGGTGATCGTCTGAAGGATGATCTTGCCCGGGCCGGTGACGATGGTGTTGAACCAACCTTCCCCGCCGAGCAGCTTGTTCTTCAGGCCTGCTACCTTCTGGATGTCCATCGTGCAGCTCTCGTCCATCATCACGAGGTTGCCCGTGTCGATGATGATCGACTCGCCCGCCGCAAGCTCGCGCTCTACTGCACTCCCGTCGATCTCGATGAACGCGATGCCTTGGCCGCTCAGCTTCTGCATGATAAAGCCTTCGCCACCAAACATGCCTGTGCCAAGCTTCTTGTTCATGTGCACGCTAAGTTCAACGCCTGCCTGGGAGGCAAGGAACGACGATTTCTGGCAGATAGCAGCCCTGTTCGGAGCAATCTCGATCGCACGGATAGACCCAAGGAAGCTTGAGCCAAAAGCGATGTAGCCGGGCGAGCCCTGTGCGGTGTAGATATTTTGAAAGACGGACTCGCCGGTAAGCGCCTTACCAAACATCTTGCCGATACCGCCACCCGTGCTGGTCTCCATCTTCATGTTCGGGCTCATCCAAACCATCGAGCCCTTCTCGGTTTTCATGCTTTCGCCTGCCGCCACCTGACACTCGACAACCGGCATCGGCTCGCCAATGATCCTGTACTCCACTTTGTGCCCCTTCGTCGATCCCTACTGTCTCTATCGTCCCTACTGTCCTGCTGTCCCTGCTGTCCCTACTGCTCCTGCTATCTGTCCCTACTCTCCCTACTGTCCTGCTGTCCTGTGCTATTTTGCACTGGCCCAGTCAGAGCCAGAACCAACACTCACCTCAAGCGGCACCGCAAGCTGCGCCACCCCTGACATCGCATCACGCACGAGCTTAAAGACCGCATCCGTCTCTGCTTCCGGTGCCTCGAACACCAGCTCATCGTGAACCTGCAATACCATTTTGGCCGTAAGGCCGGATTCCTGCAATCGGCGGTCGGCTTCGATCATCGCGAGCTTCATGATGTCAGCCGCCGTGCCCTGCATCGGGTGGTTCATCGCCGTCCGCTCGCCAAACGCCCTGAGGTTGTAGTTCGAGCTCGCCAGCTCGGGTATCCGACGTTTCCTGCCGTAAAGCGTGCGTGCGTGTCCGTCGCGCCGCGCTTGGGCGACAACGTCATCGAGGTACCTGCGCACCTCAGGGTAGGCAGCGTAATAGCGGTCGATGGTCGCCTGTGCCTCGGCGTTCCCCACCCCGAGCTTGGGAGCAAGCCCGTGCGCCGAGATACCATAGACGATGCCGAAGTTCACCGCCTTTGCCCGCTGCCGCATAGGCGGGGTCACCTCGGCAGAGGGGATCCCGAAAACCCGTGCGGCCGTCGCGGTATGGAAATCGATGCCGCTGGTAAACGCATCGATAAGCCCCCCGTCGCCGGAAAGGTGCGCAAGGATCCGAAGTTCGATCTGGCTGTAGTCGGCAGCGATCAGCACCCGTCCGCTGTCCGACGGCACAAAAGCAGCCCGGATGCGCCGACCAAGTTCGGTGCGGACAGGGATGTTTTGCAGGTTGGGCGCGCTTGACGACAGACGACCGGTCGCGGCCACAGTCTGGTTGAAGCTCGTGTGCAAGCGCCCGTCCTCGCCGACAAGCCGAGGCAGCGCATCTATATAGGTGTTCCGAAGCTTGACAAGCTCCCGGTACGCGATGATCTTCTCGGCAATCGGATGCAGAGGTGCCAGCGCGGCGAGCACGCCCGCATCGGTCGAGTACCCCGTCTTCTTTTTCTTCTGCGGCGGAAGGCCAAGCCGCTCGAAAAGGACCTCGGCAAGCTGCTTGGGCGAATCGACCAGGAACTCGGTGCCGGCAAGCCCGTGTATCTGGGCACGCAAGGAGTCGACCTCGCCCTGGGTCTCGTGCGAAAGCCTGCCGAGCACGGCCGCATCAAGCCCGACTCCGACGCGCTCCATGCGGAGCAGCACGGGGATAAGCGGCATCTCGATACGCCGATAGACCTCCGAGGAGCCGTCTGCCTCAAGCCGCTCCTCGAGCACCTGGATAAGGTCGGTGACAGCCGAAGCGCCGAGGGCGGCCTCGGGAAGCGGAACGCCCATGTAGTCGGGGTACAGCGCGCCCACCTCATAAGAGCTGCGGCTGCTTTCCAGCAGGTACGCAGCCACACCAACATCGGAAAGCCGCTCACCGCTCACCAGGAAAGAGTCCACCGAACACGGCTTCACGCTGTCTGCGGGGATGATGTGCTGCAACAGCGCCTTGCAGTCGGCAGCCGCAAAACATGCAGAACCTGCCAGTATCGCCAAGGCATCTGCCGCGGCCTCCGGCGCAACAAGGGCGACCTCTTTTTCTGCGGCAACCGCCAAAGGAGGCTCCTCAGCAAAAAGCGTGTCCCCCTGAGGCCCGAACGCAACGCCGAGAGGCACCCGCCCGCCCGCCGAGGACACCAGGGATGAGGAGGCCGTCCACGCTCGCACGGTCTCCAGCGCATCGGCAGCGCTACCCACAATGATGCGCGCCGAGGTGCTACTTGCGGGCGTGCTGCGGGACGCGCCATCTGCGCCGGGTGCGCTGGATGTGGCATCTGCGCCAAACGTGCCTGGCGCGCCGAGCGCAAGAAACCGCTCTAGCAGCGCTGTGAAGCGCAGCTCGCCAAAAGCCCGCGCAACAACGGCAGGGTCAAAGGTGCCGAAACGGACGGTGATCGGATCGAGCGTGACCGGAGCGTCACAAGCGATAGTCGCCACCGCCCTGCTCGCGTACGCGGCCTGCTCATGGGCTATAAGGTTCGTCCCCGCTCGGCCACGGACCTCCCCCCGCTTTGCGGCCTCGATAACCGCTTCGAGCGTTCCCCATTCGCCCAAAAGCCTCGCCGCTGTCTTCTCGCCGATCCCAGGCACACCGGGGATGTTATCGCTCGTATCGCCCTTAAGCCCCAGGTAGTCAGGGATCTGCGTCGGCGTTATCCCATAGCGCTCTTTTACTTCGAGAGGACCCATCACCGAGATCTCAGTGAGGCCTTTTTTAGTGGTGACCACAGAGACCATCTTGGTAACAAGCTGGAACGCATCGCGATCGCCAGTAACAAGCAGCACATGCGAGCCAGCCTTCTCGGCTTGACACGCAAGCGTCCCCAAGATGTCATCGCCCTCGTAGCCCTCGATCTCGACAATGGGAAGATCCATGGCCTCTACAAGCTTTTTCACCATCGGGAACTGGACACGCAGCGCATCAGCGGTAGGCGGTCGTTGCATTTTGTACTGGGCAAGTGCCTCTGTGCGGAACGCAGGCTTGCCCCTGTCGAATGCGACCACCACCCCATCGGGCTGCAGGTCGGAGATCAGCTTGATAAGCATCGAGACAAACCCGAACGCAGCGTTTGTCGGACGTCCGTCGGGAGCAGTCATCGTCTCAGGAAGCGCATGGAACGCTCGGTGCAACAGGCTGTTGCCGTCCACAACAGCAAGGGCGTGCCCGGTGGCAGCGGCAGGGGCGTGCCCGGTGGCAGCGGTGTCAGACGTGTTTTGTGCCACCTTTCCCATCCCCCTTGCAACGCAGCTCTGATAGGGTGCCCGCCCCGGCGTACATCCTCGGCAGCGATGCAGCGGTCTCTACCCTTGCAACGCAACTCCGATAGGGTGCCCGCCCCGGTGATCGCATCGTGGCCTATTCTACCGTCTGCCTTGGCCGCTGTCCGGGTTTTGGGGGCAACTGTAGGAACGGTAGCCGAGCTGCGGTTGAATCCGTGCAGTAGACCGTACAGTAGACCGTACAGTAGACCGTACAGTTTCTTGCCGGTATCTTATGCGCACAGAGCACGGACTTGATACAGTGGAGGCCATATCCCACGAGTACGGCGCAACGAAAACAGCACAACAGGACTGAATCAATCTGTAGGGACACGGGCAGAGGGACGCGGGCAGAATGCCAAGCGAGCTGAAAGCCAAGAGAAGCGCATTGCTCCAAGAAGCCATCGAGCAGGAGCCGCGCATCGCCGTCGCTAAGAGGTTCATATTAGAGCTTTGTCTTATATTCCTTGCAACAAGAACCGTTTTTTTGATTGTAGAGACCGCATACGTGCTGCACCAAGGGCTGCCGATCACCACGTGCATGCCAAACTTCCTCTCGCTCGTTATGGGTTTTTTGTTTGTGCTCGGCATCTACCGGCAAGGCATGAAGGAGTTAGCGTATTTGGCGGCAGCTGGCGGCGTACTGTCAGTGTTGGTCCTGCTCATGAATAATTTCATCTTAAGTTTCCAGATGGGCGGCATGCTTTACAGGGCCTACGCCACTACTCTTATTATTGGGGCCTTGGCTCAGGCCATATCGATGCTTTCGATCAGCTTGAATAGCGACTGCAAGAAGTATTTCAGCGCAATCGCAAGGATCAATCGGGCATTAAAACCAACAGCAGGGCAAGACAGCGGCGGCAACGGCGGCGGCAATAGCGACGAGCGTGGCCACCCGTGCGCGCCCGACATCGAGCCCGCGGTCGTTAAGCTCGTTCCTGACCCTCCTGGCCCCGAAGAAAGGCAGCTCGAGGTGGATCTTGTCTATCTCCGCCATAAGCGCGAGCGAGGACGCAGGCATCGGGGCATGCCGGTAGTAGACGGCAGACCGGGAGATGCCGAGCAGCTCGGCCTGGCGCCTGATGGCCAGGGGGGCCCGCCCCCTATCATCTCTTTGCGCTCGCAGCGCCCATGCGCACGAGCGCACCCGATAAAAAATCGTTCTCCATCGTCAGCTGCCCGATCTTGGCGTTGAGCTCGTCAACGCCCGGCCCCTTGTTCCTTGCCGGGCCCTCCCCGAAGGCGCCCGGGGCGTTCTCAAGCAACTGCTGCTCCCACTTGGCCACTATGTTCGGGTGCACATCGAAGCGCTCGGCTATCTCGATTATCGGCTGCTCCCCCTTGATGGCCTCCACCGCCACCTTTGCCTTGAATGCAGGCGAGTGGTTGCGTCTCGGTCTCCTTGGCATGATCCATACTCCTCCTTGGGTTATTTTGCCCAAGGGCAGTATCACCCAAAACCACTTAAGCGGCTGTCCTGTTTTTCCCGGCCACCTCTCTCAAAAGCAACAAAACGCCCTGGGCATGGGGGATAATGACGCGGGGCAGCTCGGCGATGGCACGAATGAGCGTAGGCGCGCCCCCACCCGTATCGACAGGGGCAACACGATCGTCCGTGTCTATGGCACCGACCGCTATACGACCGCCATCGACGCAAGCGTGAAGAACTTCGACAAGGCAGATGCCGTCATACTCGCCACCGGCATGAACTACGCCGACGCGCTCTCCGCGAGCGCGCTCGCAGGCGCGCTTTCCGCACCGCTCCTCCTGACGAGGCCCGATGCCTTAGGCTACGGTGTGCTTAACGAGATCGAGCGCCTAGGGGCGGACGAGGTCTGGATCATGGGCTCGGAGGCAGCAGTCTCTAACACGGTAGAGGACGCGCTCCGCAGCGCCGGACTCGGCGTTCTCCGTATTGCAGGAACCGACCGCTACGAGACGAGCGCCGAGATCGCTTTTGCAGTCTCAGGGCTAGAAGGTGCAGGCTTCGTCAAGAAGGCATTCCTCGCCAGAGGGGACAACTTCGCAGACGGCCTGGCCGTGTCCCCCCTTGCGTACAAGAACAAGATCCCCGTGGTCCTCACCCGCCCCACGTCCCTTTCCTCGGCTGCGGCAGAGATCATCGAGTACCTGGAGATCAATGACGTCACCATCCTTGGCTCTCCTGCTGCGGTCTCTGACAGCGTCGAGAGCGCGGTCAAGGGTCTTGCCGCGGGCATGACCGTCAGGCGCGTGGCCGGTGCCACCCGTTACGAGACCGCGCAAAAGATCGCCGAGTATGCGTTCGACAACTCCCTTGCGACCAAGAACTTCATCGGCGTGGCAACGGGGCTGAACTTCCCGGATGCGCTTGCCGGTGGCGCGGCGACAGGCGAGCGCGGTGGCATCCTTGTGCTCACCACGCCCGATGCGCTCTCGGCGAACTGGGCAGCTTACTTGCCGAGCGCCTACACCGGCTTGAGGCCCAACGTCCAGATATACGGCGGCAGCAACGTGGTCTCTGACGACATCCTCTACACGCTGCAGGAGTTCTTCTTTGATTAGCGTAGACAAAGGGGCTGTATCAAAAGCCAAAAACGTTACATGAAAACAGCAAGCAGTTACATATTTTTCTCAACAATCTACCTTGTAGATTCTGCAGCAATGCATACTTTTTCTACAAGTGGAGCTTTTGATACAGCCCCTTTGTCTACGCTAATCATCCCGGCGACAGGCGAGACGAGGCAGGCCGAGCTGCCTGCCGAGCCTGGCCTGCTGATCGACTGGATCGGCACCGAGCGGTTCCCGACCCCTGTGATGGCGGCCGTCTACGGGTCCGGCCCCACAGGGTACCCCCTTGCACGTGCGCTGGCGGCCGCCGGGATAGCGTGCTCTGTGGCGGCGGCATCGAAGCTGCCCTCACGCAGGGACCGGAGGAAGAACGACCGGGTGAACTCCGAGTGGCTGGCCCGCTCCCTCATTAGCTCGGGAAGAGAAGAGGTGGCAAAAAAGCACTCACAAACTTCCATTTCGGAGCAATACCTCTCTGTATTCAAGCCCCCATAGCAATGCGACTGCTGTGGGGGACTTTTTTGGACCCTTCGCTTTCCAAAACCGTTCCAACCCAGCAGTTTATTTTGTGTTACTCCTGGCTGCTGGGGATTTATGCAATCTGCACAAATCCCCCACCCCATATCCAATTGTCAAAGTGCACCCACAGAATTTCCGGAAACAAACCCCAGTCAGTCTTTTGTAACTTTAAGCACCTTGACCTGCAGCTTTAGAGTTATCCCTCCGGTTCATAAAACGTTTTCTCAACGTCATTCCCGCGCACATCAGCAATGGCGGGAGTGCTGGAGATGCTAAGAGCATCACGGGTGCCAGAAACACCAAGGAATCATTAGACAAAACCAAGAAATATCCTAAAACTGCAAGAGGATTGAGATTAAAATAATAAAATCCAGATTCTCCACCTTGTGCCAAGAGAAAAATAAAGGCAAGCACTAAAGCAGCTGGAACGGAAACGACTGACAGAAAAGAGGATTTCTCTAAAGGCCTCAGAAAGAAGCCTATTGCGACACAGGACAATACGGAAATGCTCCCCTGAATAATCCATGGTAGACCAAAGACGTCTAGCTCGGTGCTTATAACGGCAAGAAAACACCATATTACTGCTGATAGCGAATAGGCGGTTAGGGCGATGGCGTTATTGGCAAGACAGGTTCTTCTCATGGCGTTTTCCTATGGGCAAAGACAAAACAAGTTATGGTGGTGCATGTCAGTGCCATGACCTGTTTTGTACTAGTTATCAGCTGTCCTTACTACCAGTATCCCGACTCCTTTATAAATCTGTTTGTGACTTGCCACATAGTTTGTTGCGACGTTAATCGATATCTCGGGTTGTTGGATGGAAGGGTGCCCGTGCCAACATGGCGAAACTTTCCGTTGGCTGTTCTGTATACGTCGTATAGCACATCGTCAAAACGATCAACGCGTTTGTTCCCCCCGTTGCGATCGTACGAAGCATGCACGAGTGACCAGTGCTGTATTCCGTCTCTGGGAATATGCCAATCCAAGTGTGCGTGACAGTCTTGCAATGCGTGCAGCGCATGTCCGAGTGCTTCTAATGACAGCGCCCTGCCCCAAGAATACTTGTTGTAGTCTTTCCACAGCTGAATAGCGCCATTGATCCGCCTACCAAAATAGTCCAGTGCACCATGAGCCTTAAAATGCAATTGTGGCACAGTGGCAGCCGAAGTATACCACTCATCAACATCCTGATTTGCCTTCGCTACACTTCCAGCATGGCCCGGCTTTATCCCAGCCCACTCCACCCAATATCTTGTTCCAAATACTAGCCCATACTGGCCAAAATGGACGTCTCTTGCCCACATCCCCGTTGAGTCTGTTGCGTTTACAGGATCGCCCGCACAGTACTGGTACGCGCTCTCCTCGCCGTCTGCTTTTGCGATGTCTCTTGAAAGGAACTGCATGGTGACCGGATCATACTGCCGAGCTGAACAGTAGTAGGTCTTGGATTCGGCATCCCACACATACCCTGCGTATCTGAGTATCTGGCGCTCAGCGATGGATGCGGCAATAGGTGCGGAAACCAGAGTCACCGCCTGACTTGAGGAGGCAGTCGTGTTGCCCCATGCGTCATAGCGGTAAAACGCAAAGGGGGTGCCGTCAGTTGCAAGAAGCGAGACCACGTCCCCCCGGTCAGTAGTCACAAAATAGAAAGGCATCTTGGCACCACCAGTGTCAGAACCCGTGTAGATGCCCGCGTAAGGCATGCCTGCCCCGTCATAGAGGTACGTGACGTTCCAAGTAGCACCATCCGTCCTCGTTGCGGAGTACCAGAGCAGCTGGATGCCGTCATAGACCCACTCGGTGGTGGTGATCCGGCCGGCAGAGTCCTTGACGACGCTTGTCTTGCGCTGCCCTGCCGCATCATAGGTGTACGTGCCGTCTACCCCGGCAACATTGGAGGTGTCAAAGCTTGCCAGACGGCCCGTACCGGTGTAAGTCAACACCTTCTTGCCAAAGCCTGATGCCGGGCCTTCGCTTATGCGCTGCCCAAGCGCGTTGTAGGTAACCTCATCTGTGCCTATGGGTCGCTTGATCTGGGTCAGGCGGTTATCTGCACCGTAAGCAAACGAAGCTGTGCCTGCGATCATGATATTTCCAGATGCATCATACCCGTAGGCAACGGTGCCGTTCGCACCTGCAAGCCGGTCAGTCAGATTGTACGTATAGCTGTTTGAAAGGGTAACGGTAGCGCCGCCATATGCGAGCGGCAGAGACTCGCTGCTTTTCTGACCGGCAATGTTGTAGTTGTAGGTTGGGCTCAGCGGTTTGGAGGGCGCGGCCATACCCGCCCCCCATTGACGCTCAAGGCGTCCGGCGCTGTCGTATTCAGCATAAAACGTGTTAGCCCCGATGGTGACCTGCGTCTCACGCCCTCCAGCATCACGACTGTTTATCGCACGGGTGATGCCAACCCCTGCACCTGTGCTCACGCGTGAGGTCTCAAGGCCATTGCCGCCGATATTAGTTGTCGTGCTCACCCCGTTGTAGGTATCGGTGCGGGTAGTACCGCTTGCCGTGTTTTGAGGATAGGTGTAGCTAACCGTGCGCGACGGATGCGTCTCAATTGTCACACGCCCAAGCCCGTCGTACGCGTAAGAGATAGTTTTAATCGGGGTTGCGCCTTGTGCATGGGCCTCAGTGAGGACACGCCCGAACACATCGTAGGTGTAGGCTTTTGCACCACGGCCAACGTGCGGTACATGACAGGTGCCTCCTTAGACTTCGTGGTGGGCGCGGTCACCCACCACAGGCAGGTGAGGCGCGCCATAGGCTCGGTGGCAGAAGGCATCACCTCCATGCGCAACCGCATCGGGCAGGGCGTCTATGCGAAAGGCGTGGCCGGCACCTTCTACGGGGCGGCTGCGACCATGCACGTCTTCTACGACCCGGAGGCATCCGAGCGCCAGCGCCGCGACCTGTTCCGCACGGTGGAGTCGGCCGAGTGTCGGCTCTCACAGGCGGCGCGGCTCACTGGGCGCGAGGCCGAGCGGTACCGGGCCTACTTCGACATCCGCCTGGCAGGCGACGGCACCTTCACTTTCGAGCGCGACTACGACAGGATCGATGCGATCGCTGCAAGGAGCGGGTTCTTCTGCATCCTCACCAACACGCCCATGACAAGCACAGAGGTGCTTGACGTCTACCGCAAGAGGGACATGTTAGAGAAGGGCTTCGACGATTTGAAGAACCACATCGACATGAGGAGGGTGCGCACGCACACGACGGCCACCACCGACGGGAAGCTCTTCTTGGCGTTCGCTGCGTATTCCGGCACATCCGGACAGGTATTCCGAAAATGATGCGGACAGCGATCCGAAAACATGTGGACACCTGCTGCCAGTCACAACACTACTGCTCTGACTTTATCAAATCAACCAGTCATACCACCCTCTTTCCTGCCATGACCTCTCGCATCGAGACCTTTGAGTCCAGCGGGAAGGCGTATGAGTTATGCACTATGCGGTCCATGAACGCGTCGGCGATAGTGGGGTCGGGCATGAGCTCGTACCACTTCTCATGCGGCACTTGCCCTGCCAGCACCGTCGAGGTCTTGTTGTACCTCAGCTCAGCGATCTCGAGCAGGTCCCTTGCCTCCTCATGGCTATAGGGCTTAAGGCCGATGTCATCTAAGACCAGCACACGTATGCCCCTCAAGGACTCCATGAGCCGGAGGTACTTGTTCTCAAGACGGGCCAGGGCGATCTCGGCGAACATATCGGGCAGGCGGTAGTACCTGGTCGAGCAACCATGCCTGCAGGCAGCGTTGCCGATGGCACACGCAAGGTAGCTTTTCCCCGTGCCCGTCTTCCCTGAGATCAGCACGTTGAGCCTTTGCTCGATGAAGGCGCAGGTGCCAACGGCCGCGACATCCTTTTTGGAGATGTTGCGGCCAGACCCGTACTCGATGTCCTCAAGGCAGGCGTCCAGGGCAAGGCCTGCCCTGTGCCTCAAGCGTGCTATCCGTGCGTTCTTCTTGGCATACCACTCTTTCTCGACCATAAGCGAGAAGCGCTCCTCAAACGACAAGGAGTCCTCACCCGGCCGGGGTGCAAGAAGGCATCTGCCATTGTTCTCAGGCGCATCTCGCGCAGCTTGTCCGCAGTCGGGTTATCAAGCATTCTGACCACACCTGTCAAATGCGCAGGCACCACGGATGTTGGCATGCTCCACAATGCGGGCATCGCCGCACCCTGATGCGTCTTTCGCCTTCTGCCTCAGGGCAAGGCGGAAGTACCTGCTTGAGAGCTGGCCGCTCTCAAGCGCCATCCCAGAGGCTGCCTCCACGAGCCCGGCCTCTTGGCCCTTCGCCTCGCGCAGCACGCCCATGCAGGCCCGGTAGGCCTGGACCGAGTACTCGCAGCTCTCAAGGAGCGCTTTGACGTAGGCGGTCGTGTTGCCCCCGTACCTCCCCGCCCACGAGATGAGGCGCTCGTCGTTCCAGTCACTGACGGCCTTATGGTGCTCAGGGAGGTGCTCGGGCGCTGTCACGTACCTGTTCCCCGTGAAATGCCGCCGGTGGGCGCATACCCGCTCCCCGGAGACCAGGGCCTCGATCGTCTTGTGGGTGGCTCTGACGATGCATTCCTGCCCCCGGTACTCAAAGGGCACGCTGTAGAAGAACCCCTCGTACGCGGCATGGCAGTTGATGCCGACCTTGCACGTCGCGAAGTCCGCAGGCTCGTAAGGCGCCCTTGGGAGCGGCCTTAAGGCCGGCTTGTCGATCCGGGCGAATGCCGACCTCCTTGAGCCCTCCATCTTCTGGAACGGGCGGTCGATCAATGCCTCGAGCCTCTCGGCTATCCGGGCGTTTATCTCCTCGATGCCTGTGAAGCGCTCGTCCCTGAGCGAGGCGATGATGCGGCGCGAGACGTTCCCCACGGTGTTCTCGACGTAGCCCTTGTCCTTCGGCTTGCCGGGCCTGGCGGGGATTATGGTGGCACCGTAGTACGCTGCCATCTCCGCGTAGCCCCTCGAGACCACCGGGTCGAACAGGTCGCTCTCGGTGACCGCCGTCCTCGTGCAGTCTGGGACGAGTATCCTCGGGACGCCTGAGAAGAAGCGGAACGCGCTTATGTGGGCGTCGATCCAGCTTGCCGTCTTCTGGTCGGGGTAGGCACGGGCAAAAGGGTAGGCGCTTGCGGGAAGGACCGCGACGAACACCGCGGCCTTGAGCCACTGGGCACGGCCTTTGTCGAAATACGGGACCGCCGACCCGCACCAGTCGACCTCGCGCTCCTCGCCGGCCTTATGTATCTTGTGGTAGTCGATCTCGTTTGCCTTGAGGGCGGCCCTGATGCGGTTGCAGAACTGCGAGTACATAAGCCCGTCCGGGTGCTGGAGCTTGTACTCCTCCCACAGGAGCTGCCTTGTCACATGCTTGCGGGAGAGCTCGGCAAGCAGGTAGGGCATGTCCGGCTCCTTATCGTCAGCGCACTTGGCCGGCCTCTCAGGGAAGAGCCTTGCCTGAAGCTCGGCGGCTGTCAGGCCATCGGCCTCCTTGATGCCGGCCATGCCCGCACGCCTGACGGTCTCGCCGACAGCAGGTTTCCCGCAGCCCGTCGAGGCTGCGATCTCCCGGTACGAGAACCCCAGGCCGTTGAGCCTTAAGATCTCTTTGACTTTATCCATTTCCAGCCTGTTCACCTTTCCGCTACCTCCTCGTATCCTGAACATCGTCGTCATTGGACGACTTTTGTCCTGTGTTTACTGTTCTTGAATATGGGACATAATTCCCCGATGGCAGGGGTCGCACAGCACCCCCTGAAGCTTGTCTTC
>WRDS01000018.1 GCA_009779675.1 Coriobacteriia bacterium | reverse complement strand
TCGGGGGGATCACCGCCTCTGCCCCTTGAGCCAGCGCGAATGCAATGATCGCATCGGTGTCGTAAGCCTTGTCGGCAAGCAGGTAGTCAGCATCGATGCCCTCTATAAGCGGTATGGCTTGCTTACAATCAGCCTCGGTACCTTTTGTGACAACAAGTCTGACCGGCATACCAAACGGATCCACGGCCATATGTACCTTGGTGTCGAGCCCCCTTTTGTACGCCCCATGTCCTCGTTGCCCCCGACGGCACCGCACGAGTGCTGGTGGGCCTTCATGTGGGTGACATCGATCATGAGCCACTCGAAGTCAGGGTCATCGATAAGCGCCTCCAAGACCCCCTCCCATACCCCTTTGTCGCGCCAGCGGCAGAACCTCCGGTGCGTGTTCTTCCAGTCACCGTAGTCAGGGGGCAGGTCGCGCCAAGGCGCCCCTGTCCGAAGCACCCAGAATACTGCGTCGACGAACTGCCTGTTGTCTGCAGCGATCCCGCCCCACTGGCCTGCCTGGCCAGGCAGGAGCGGTGCGAGCACCGCCCATTTCTCATCGGGGAGGTCGTGCCTGCGGTGTGCTGCCATGATGGAGGTCTCCTCTCAGCCTCCATCATTCTACCACAATCTCGTGACGACACGCTCTAGAGTCCAAGGCTGCGCTTCTATGGTTCCGGAGCACTCCCTAAGCGGCCTTACCGGAAACCGCGCTCTTGCTCTCTCGGAAAAAAGGTGCGGTCAGCAAGTTCCCGATAATACCGACAACGATGAATGTGGAGACAAAGTAAAAGGCTGTGTTTTGGCTTGCCATAAGAAACGAATCGCCAAGCGACCTTGTCACCGGCCGCCCGGCCAAAGCAGCTATTGGACTCCCCAAAAGAAATGGCGTGATCCACTCCGGCAGCGCCACTAAGACCCCACACACGACCCCCAACAGCAAACCGTCATGAAATGTACTCTTGCGGCTGACGAGTTTTGATATGGCCTGCGCCAGGATGGCGAACGCGACAATCTTAAACCACAAGGGCGGGTTAAAATAGCTGGTACCTGTAAAGCTCGGTACGCTTGAAAACGGCAGGATCAACCTGATAATGGACCATAGCTTTACGAAAAAACCGGCCACTGCTCTGTTGCGTAAACTAACAAGCGCATAGTCTTTAACAACATAGAATGCAAACAGCCAAGCGGGAGCCAACCCCGCAGCCCATCCGAGTAAGCGCCTTCCTTTGCTTGCAGTCACATGGATCCCTCACATTCAAACAGCACCTAGCGTGAGCCTGCTGGTGCGCTCAGTGGCTCGTAACTTTTCCCTGTTGGTAAGCAGCTATAATCCGAGTTGCACTGCCCCCTCTTGCTCCAGAAATGGTATCGGATTTGAGCACCTCTCTCCGCAACACCAGCACGAACAAGTGAGCATGGTTAGCACCGCTGCTCCTATGCTATCATCACAAATATTAGCTCTGCACCCCTTACCAGCAGGTTCTCAAGTGTCAGCCTTCCGGCAGCTTACCTGCGCCCCTTGCAAGTTAAATTGTACTGAGGTTGCGCACGCAAAGAACCTAAGATTATGCCAGCGCTTGCGATACAAGCAATCGCTACGCAGGCAAAGACTGTGTGCTTCCTTTCTACTTGAAAATCTCCGCTGCTCCTTGTGGAACCGTTATCATGTCTTCCCGATATTGTCCGGAATGAAACCGATAAAAGTCAAGGCTCTCTATAACCTCCATCTTGGTAAGCGACATGGCAGTCGCAGTGGTGACCTCTGACACGGGAACGCCTCTGTGGTCTGCCACGCTCACTCTGACTCGCGTGATAGCCGCCGGGTCGCCCTCCGTGAAGCGCCTGTATATCCCAGTCGGGTGCTTGGTATCGTAGGTGTCATTAGCGTACTTCGACCACTCAACGGCATCAGCGCCAAAACGCGCCAATCCCGCTGCATCTCCGAGTGGAATGCCCTTTGCTTTGGACAGCGGCACGAAATCACGTATAAGTCCCAGTACTGTTTTGGTACCTTTCCAAACTGGCGGTGCCACTTTCCTGGTTGTGCTTGCGACACTCTTCCGTACACTTCTGCCCCACCTGCGCACATTGATCCTGGCGATCGTCCACCCCATGGATGACTGCCTCCACAAGTTGGTCCGCCCGTAGTTATAGCCATGGAAGCCGTACCCGTCACAGTGGCCGGGGCCGCGTGGCTCGCGCCCGTCGGGGTCGTCAAGGTTCACCGGGTCGCCGTCGCAGTAGGCGTAGCGGTTGAGCGTGAGCGGGTTGCCTGGCGAGGCGGGTGCCGGGTCAGGGGTGAGGAACCGCATGGTGGAAGGGTCGCAGTAGCGCGCCGGCAGGTAGTAGTTGCCGGTCTCGGTGTCGTAGTAGTACGAGCGGTAGCGGAGTGGGTTCCGCTTCGCGAGCGCGAGGTTCGAGCCGCCCACAGACACCGGGTTGCCGTACGGGTCATAGGAGTACTTGGCGACCACGGCACCCGACGTGCTTGTGAGCGCCACGACCGAGCCGAGCGCGTCGGTGTGGTAGCTGTAGGTCTCGGTGACGCCGCCCGACGGCTTCACTAAAAGCGTGAGCGGGGTGCCCTCAGGCCCCCAGATGTACGTGTAGCGCTTGCCGTCGTTGTCGAGCTCCGCCTGGAGCTCCTCGCCGTCGTAGTAGCATGTGGTGGTGGTCGTCACAGCGGGGCTGACGGTTCTGTCGGTGACGCCCTTGTACGCACGCATGCCGTCTATGCCGTAGTAATAGACACCCGTCGCCCTGTTGGGCTCGTATGACATGAGGAGCTGGCCGAGCTCGTTGTAGGCGTAGTTCCGGTAACCCGTGGCAGAGGAGCTCTCCTGCGTGCGACGCCCGTAGACGTCGTTCGTGTAGGTGGTGGCCGACCCGCCCATGGTGCGCGATGTCAGGCGGTTCTCCGCATCATAGACGTAGCTTGCCGCACCCGTCCCCGACCTCGACGTGACGTTCCCCGCCTTGTCGTAGGCGTAGCCTGAAGACATGGCGCCGGCGCCTGAGCGCGACAGGCCCACGAGCTGGTTCGCGTCCGAGTAGGTGTAGGTGTCCGTGTAGGAGTCCGACGAGGTGGGCCCGTCGACCTTGAACGCCCCGGCCCTGCCGCGGGAGTCGTAGGTGAGGTACGACTCGTACAGGCGGGCCGAGCTGGCGCCGCTCCTCGTCCCGGAGGAGTGGGACTCCACGCGGTCGTAGAGGTCGTAGGCGCGCGTCTGGTACGAGTAGGCGGAGAGCGCCGAGGAGAGCGAGGCACCTGCCGCGTTCGAGAACGTGTAGGGGTTGCCCGCGATTGTCGCCGCGGTGAGGTCCCCGGTCTTGGCAAACGTGTTCTCCTCGGCCCACACCGCGCCGAAGGCGGAGCGCGTGACCTTCTTCGGCAGGTCGGCCACGGTATACGTGGTCTCGGTCGAGAACACGCCGCCCGCCCATCCCCCGGTGCTCGACGTCGTCGTGCGGCTGGTGAGGCGGCCTAGGGTATCGTAGGTGCTCGTCGCAGACGCGCTTGCTATGGTGCCGGCCGAGCCGGCCAATGCCTCGGACGTCACACGGCCCTCGATGTCGTAGGTGCGCGTGTGGGTGGCGCGTACGGTACCGCCGCTGTCCTTGTATGTCGTGGACTTCGGGCGTGAGAGGCCGTCGTACGAGGTCTCGGCGAGCGCCAGGGTCGGCGTGGTGCCCTGCGCGGGCACATAGGCCTTCACCGCACGCCCGAGCGCGTCGTAGTCGGTCCTTGTCTTGATGTTCGTGGCAGAGGTGGCAGACGTGACCTGCCCTGCGGCGTTGTAGGCGACAGAGGAGGTGTTCCCACGCGGGTCGGTCACGCTCGTGAGCCTGCCTGCGTCGGTGTAGGCGAACGAGGCGGCAGACGTCGTGTTCGTGCCCGCGTTCGTCCAGATAGTCGCGGTCTTCAGCCGGTCGAGCCCGTCATACGTCATCGCCTGCGCCTTTACCGCCGTCGCACTGCCTGCGGGCGTGACGGACGCCTCGGTCGCACGACCCCGCCCGTCGTAGGCGGCCCCCGCCTTCACGCCGATCGCCGACGTGACCGCGGTCGCGAACGTGTTCGAGGGGTCGTATGCGGCCGTGACGGCGCCTGAGAGCGGCGAGAGCACGGCCGCGTCGAAGTAGGCGTCCCCGCCGCCGTACTCGTGGTAGAGGTTCATCTGCACGTTCGCGGCGCCGGCAGGGACGGTGAACGCCACCACATGGCGCCTCCATGCGCTCGTGCCTGTGACATACTCTGCCGTGACGCTCACGTCGTTGCTTGAAAGCACCCCGCCACTTGAGTTGGTGAAGCGCATGAGGGCGTGTGCGCCGCCGACGCTTTTGACCGTCTTCACGCTCACCGCCGCGACGTACTTCTCGCCGGGGCGCACACCGAGCGTGTCCGAGTAGAAGTAGCCCATCGAGCCCGAGGCCGTCGTCGTGCGGATATGCGCCGACTTGGTGCCGACCACCTTGGCGTCCGTGCTCGCGTCCTGTGTCGCCGGCGTCCCGCCCCGGGGGGCCCAGCCCCTCGGGTGCCCGGCGCTCACCTGCTCCATCGCCGGGTTCTCGAGAAGCGAGTCGGGGGTAAGCCTCGCAGAGGCGACGAAGGCGACGTTGTCCACGAGGAACGGCAGTACCGAGCCCGACACGCAGGACGGGCGCACGCGGACGTAGGCGACGTTTGAGGAGGACGGCGCGTAGGTCGCCGCTATGCGCCTTGCCGCGCCTGTCTGCTCGTTCACGAGCACCGTCGTGCCAGAGCCGATCTGGGTGTGGGAGGCGTTGTACTCGTGGATGAGGAACGACCCCCTGCCGGTCACCCAGGCGCTCAAGGTGTAGACGTCGGTCGCCTTCACCGCGACCTCGTCGGAGATGATGTAGCCGCCGCTTGCAAGGGAGAGGACGTAGCCGCCCAGGTAGTCGGAGGCGTTGGCGACGTAAGAGGCGCCGCTCCTCGTGCCGTCCCAGCCGTTCCCGGTGATGAGCGGGCTCAGGTGGAACGTGCCGTTCCTGAGCAGGCTGTAGGCGGTGCCGGTGCCGCCCATCTGCGTGGTGACGTGCCCGTACCCGTCGTAGGTCGAGTACGCGCCGTCTGCGCCTGCGGCCTCCGCCCCGGCATACCCCGTGTCGCCTGAGACGGTGGCGGCGCTGTCTGTAGGCCGCCAGGCGACGTCGTAGGAGAACGTGGAGATGTTCCCGGACTCGTCCTTCTGCCAGACGACATGGTCGCGGTCGTAGCGCGCCTCTGACGTCTTGAGCGTCTTGCCGCCCGCATCCTCTTGGGCGACGACCACGACGTTGCCGCGCCCGTCGGTCTCGGCACGCGACACCTGCCCTGAGGGGCTCTTGACCTTCCAGGGCTGCCCGTACTCGTCATGGGTGTAGGTGACCGTTGGGTGCGTGCTCGAGCTCGCGTCAAGCGTCCTTGCGAACGTGGCCTGGTTGCCGAGCGCCGAGGAGAGGCCGACCTCGCGCGCCGGGGCGTAAAGGGCCGGGGAGACCCCCATCCCGACGGTCGTGATCGCCACTTGCGAGGGGAGCCCGCTGTAGTTGAATATGCGTAGGACCGGGCTGGCCCCGAGGGTGTTCACGGCCATCACCCGGTCAGAGGTGTCATAGCCGACCGTGTAGCCCACGCCGTCCGCGTCGGTCACCTTGTCGATCCTGCCTGCGCTGTCGTACTGGTAGGTGACGACGTCCACGTACTTCGTGCCGTCGTGCCTCATGATCTTGTAGGTGCCGGCCTTCCCGCTGCCGGAGGGCGTGAACAGGTAGGAGACCACGCCGGACTCGTAGGCGGCCGTGCCCGAGGAGCCGAGGCGGTTCGCATGGAGCGTGTTCAGGCGCCCCGTCGACGAGTTGTACGTGGTGGTGACGTAGCGGCCGGTCGATGCGTTCGTGGTGCCGTCCCGGACCGTGGAGACACGCCCCGCGGCGTTGTACTCGTACCGGACGCCGTTGCCGGACAGGTCGCCTTGGCAGGCGAGGCGGCCTGACGCGTCGAAGGAGACGGCCGTATCGCCAAGCCTGAGCTGCGGGACCTCCATCTCAATGACGTCGAAGGTGCCCCCCACCGAGCTGCCTAATGCGTACACCCGGATGTAGCGGGCACGCACAGGCGTGAAGGAGTGCGTGACCCAGGACCTGCCGGTGGTCTGCGCCACGGCCTGGGTGTATGAGGAGCCGTCCTGGGATACCTCGATCCTGTAGGTGTAGGTGCGCGGCTGGGTGGCAGTGGAGCTCTCAGGCCCGTCGTAGAGGCGCATGCGCACCGTGTCGATGACGCGGTTCGCGCCGAGGTCCATCTGGATGAACTTGCTCGCGCCGGTGCTGAGCGAGTTGTACTTCGTGCAGTCCTCGAACCCGCCGTCGGTCATAAGCGGCATCAGGACGCCCGTGTCGGTCCTCACCCGGGTGCCGAGCCCGACGTTCACCTCGGAGAAGGCGATGCCGGGCGTGAGCGGGTCGCGGGTGTAGACGCCGTCGCCCACGGTGTCGAACGAGCGCGTGGTGCCGTTCGCGTCGGTGAAGGTGAGCGAGCGCTTGTCCACCTCGACGTCGTCGAAGTAGATCGTGCCCCGGGCGTTGCGCATCTCCAGGTTCGCCTTGGCGTAGTAGGCGCCCTGGGGCACGCGTGACTCGAGCGTGAGCGGCACCCAGCCGGTCGTGGTCGAGGTGAGGAGGTTCGGGGAGACGGCCGACGTGGCGGTCGGGAGCGCGTTGCCCGCCCCGTCGAGGTAGTGGACCTTTATGAGCGCCCCGCGCTCCGCCTGGGTGGCATCTACCGTCATGCCCGACGTCTTCGCCCACGCACGCACGGTGAGGCGCTCCCCGGGCGTCACCTTGATGGCGGACGCCGTGGTGCCGCTGTGCGTCGACACCCAGGCGTTGCCCCAGACGGTCGAGGAGGTGAGCGCGAACCGGAGCGAGCGGGCGCCGGAGCGCTTGTCGGCCGTGGTCGACTCGACGGTCGGGCCGTTCGAGGGGCCTATCACCCAGCCTGTCGGCGTGGTGCCCGACACCGTCTCGAAGCCGGGGTTGGTGACTGCAAAGCCCTGGCGCGTGAGCGTGGAGGCAGCCTGCTTCCAGCCGGGGGCCTGCTCGCTGTCAGGGGTGGTGCGTGCGGAGTCATAGGCAGAGGAGAGCGACAACGGGAGCGACACGCCGGGGTCGGAGATGTCGGTGCGGCTGCCCTTGAGCCTGCCGGTCGCAAGGTCGACGAAGAGCCCGCCGCCGAGCGGCTCTGCGGCAGCGTAGCCTAACATCCCCTGCCCGTTGTTCGAGGAGAGGAGCGACTTTGCCTCGAACGCCTGCCACTCCGTCCAGTTCGAGGTGGCCTTCGTGCCCGGGAGCTCATCGGTCGAGCCCCATACCCGCATGCGGTAGAAGTAGCGCCCGGCGCTTGCGAGCTTGCCTGTCGTGTTCACGCTCATGTAGCTCTCCGCGGTCGTCACCTGGCCGGTGTCCACGAGCGGTGTCGCTGCAGGCGACGTCGCGATCTGCACCTGCGCCGAGTCCTGCACCTTGCCGAGCACGTCGTCATACTCCCAGTGGAAGCGGAGCGAGTTGCTGCCTGTCGCGACCGGCACCTCGGCGGAGGGGGCGACAGGGGTCACGGACGGCTCGGACGTGAACTTGACGGTGAGCACCGGGTAGTTCGGGTTCGCGTTGTCAAGCGAGTAGAACTTCGACCACCACGACTGGTTGGACTCGTCTGACGCACGCACGGCGAAGCCGTGGTTGCTGCGAATGCCGAGCACCACCTCGCGCACCGTGCCGGTCACGTCGAAGATGGCCTCGGCGTTCTGGGTGACGTTCACCTGTGTGGCAAGGTCGGTCAGGGCCGGCTTGTTGTTCCAGGTGATCCCGGTCTCTGTCCAGGCACCGTCCGCCCGGTAGAGTTTCATCGCACGTGCGGTCGAGTCGTAGCGGTGGAAGCACCAGAGCCTGAGCCTCGCGTCGAGCACGCTCAGGCCCTGCCCCACCAAAGGCTGAAGGTCGGGCCTCACGAAGGTGTAGTTTATCCCGGCGCCTGAGTAGTAGCCGGCCTTGAGCTCCGGGTCGTACCCGTAGTTGGTCGAGGGGAACGCGCTCGTCACGAACGCGTCGGCGTCATATATGCTCCGTGCGGTCACATACGTGTAGTACGTGGTCGGGTCGACACGGACAGGGAAGACGCGGGACGCGTCGTCGAGCCACTCCTTGTCTGCGACGACGTCGAGCCGCCAGGTGCCGGGCGCGCCCGCCTCGTCGTGCCCGGTGGCGGTGAGGAGGTAGCAGACCTTGTCCGAGCGTGCGGGCTCGCCTGCCTCGTCTTTTGAGGAGTCCTCCATGTAGGGGGCGGGCATGAGAAACACCTCCTCGCCGTCGGCACGCGAGGTGAAAGACACCGAGCCGTCCTCGTTAAGCGAGGGGATGAGGTCTGCGCTTGAGAGCGTGAAGCCGAAGGTGGGGTCGTCCACAGGCGCGTCGAGGACGATCGTCTCCTTGACGCCGCGTGCGAGCGAGCGGTAGTCGAGCGAGATGCCGGTGCCCTTGGGCCCGAGCACGCCGTCGTAGACAAGCGCGTTGCCGCCGCTGCCGTCGGGGCGGCGTGCGTGGGAGGCGCCTTCCTGGGTACGCGCCTGCGCGCTCAGGCGCCCGTCAGAGGAAGATGCGCCTGGCGCTTGCCCCTCGCCTGGCCCCCCATCCCCGGCACCAGAATCGGCAGGGGTGATGAGAAGCGCCCCTTGAGGGGCGGTGATGGCAAGCGGCGCGCCGTCGGGCGAGAGGGCCTCGGGCAAAAAGACCGAGAACGCGTTCGAGCGGTTCGTGAAGCCTGCCGCCGTGCCCGGAGTGCCATGGCGGGAGGCGATGCCGGCACCGTCGGTCGCGACGAGCGAGGAGTCGATCCCCTCATACGAGCCGGTCGCCGGGTCAAGGTAGTGGATAGGGGCGAGATGGCCCTCGAGCGTGTAGGTGCCGTCGCGGTTGTCGAGCGTCCGTGTGTTCGCGGTGCGTTTGGTGACGTCCTCGATAGGGACAGGCACCTCCTCAGGCGGAGGGGCGGCATACGTCACCGAGGCGGATGCGAGCGTGAGCACGAGCACGAGGGACACGAGTGCGCGGAGCCTTTTTCGCAGGGGCCTCTGCTTGCCTGGATAAGGGCCTCTGCTTGCAGCATTGCGTGCCTCTCCCGGCGGGATCTCGAATGGGGATTCTTGTGGGTTGATACCAGATCCGTGCAACATGGGTGTGTCACCTCTCGCTTTGGTGGATATGCAAAGGTCTGACATTGAGGGCACTCTACCACAACACATCTTATTATCTGCAAGGTTTTTGCGATTTTTTGTAGTGTATAGATTGCAGCGACAGCCTGCAGCATCCAGACTTGCCACTTCCAGACCTACCCATTCCCCGGCCTGCCGCCCCGCCTCGTCCTACCCGCCTGCGCGCCCACTCACTTGCCGCAAGCGACTTCCCGGTAAAGGCCGAGCGTCTCTTCGACCATCCGCTCCATCGAGAAATCGCGGAACGCCCGTTCGCGGGCCTGCTCCCCAAGCTGCAGCCGAAGCCGATCATCGGCAATCAGTGTGCCGAGCGCCTCGGCAAGCGCACCGTCATCGCCAGGCGGGACCGTAAGCCCGGTCACACCGTCGGCGTTCACGAACGGGACCCCCGTGGTAAGGCTGGTCGAGACGACCGGGGTGCCTGACGCGTGCGCCTCAAGCTGCACCAGCCCGAACGCCTCGCTCCTTGCCACACTCGGCAGGCAAAACACGTCTGCGGCATGATACCAGGCTATGAGCTCGGAGCTGGGTTGCGGAGGAAGGAAGTGCGTGCGCGTGATCGCGCCATTGTCTGTGGCGATCTCGCGCAGCATGGGCTCAAGCGGCCCCTGGCCGATGATGACGAGATCCGCGTCCAGGCCGCCCATCGCACGGACGAGCACGTCAACGCCCTTGTAATACACCAGGCGCCCCACGAACAGCACTATCGGGCGGTCGCCATGCTCGGCGCGTAGCTGGGCGGCGCGAGCGGTCACCTCCGGAGTCGGCGCATGCCGCTCGACGTGGATGCCAAATGGGATCACCCGGCATTTGTCCGCCCGCGTCGCAAGGAACTCCGAGTGGCGCACCATGTCCGGCGATGTGGCGATGATGGTGTCCACGCGGTCAAGCAGCCGCGATATGAACGGCCGGTACAGCGCCAGGCCGCGGCGCTGGCGCACGATATCGCTGTGGTATGTGACCACCGTCGGAACCTGGGTGCGCGCCGTAAGCCAGGAGAGCTCGCTCCAGGGGCTCGGGAAGTGCAGGTGGAACACGTCGGTCTCGTCGGCCATGCGGGCGATCTCTTTCGCAGTCCCAAACGCCACCGGTGCCGAGGAGACCCCGAACTGCCGGGCAAGCCGCACCACCTCGACCCCGCCGGACTCCTCGACCGTCCTTGTGCGCGACTCGTTGGTCGTCAGCACGCGCACGCGCTCGCCGCACACATCGCGCCCACCGCGCTCGGCAAGGGCGCAGGCAAGATCGCGTGCATGGTATTCAATACCGCCGAGGTGCGGTGGGTAGTACTTATTAAGCATTGTTATGCGCATGGTGCTACCATTTCTACATTATTATATGGATCATGCTATCTTTTACAGATTATTGCTACTCATCTGATCGACCCTGCTTGACCCACTCGTCAGCCTTACGTTGCCCGACCGCCCTGTGCTCGACCCGCTCCGTCCGCCTCACTCTACCTGATCCGCCAAAGTGTCCACCAGCCCACAGCCGACGGCTATAAGCGCATCGACCGTGGCCGTGTCCGGTGCCTCGGCGTACACGCGCACGAGGGGCTCGGTGCCCGAGGCACGCAAGAGCAGCCACGCATCATCGGGCAGGTCGAACCGGACGCCATCGAGTGTGACGCGCCCAAGCACCGGAAGACCGGCGACCTCGCTTCTTTCCAGGGAGGCGAGACCGCGCTTGAGGGCGTCCATGTCGGCTCCGGGGACAAGCCGCATATCGTGCCGGCTGTACTCCATCCGCCCCGTGACCTCGAACAGCTCCTCCACCAGCTCGCCGAGCGTCTTGCGCCGCTGCCCCATCATCTCGGCGAGCAGGAGCGCCATGAGCAGCGCGTCGCGCTCCCGCACGTGCCCGGGGATCCCGATGCCCCCCGACTCCTCGCCGCCGATCATCACGTCACCGGCAAGCATCTGGCCATACACCCACTTGAACCCGATCGGGGTGGTGATGACCTTCCTGCCGAGGTGCGCGCCAAGGCGGTCCACGAGCACGGATGTGGAGACCGTCTTGACGATGCTGCCCTGCGCCCCCCTGTCCTCGGCCAGATGCCGAGCGATCAGACAGATGATGCGATGCGGGTCGACGAAGTTGCCGAGCGCGTCGATCGCCCCGATCCGATCAGCATCGCCGTCGGTGACGAACGCGGCATCAAAGCCACCCGACCCGACACGCGCCTGCGCCTTGCCGGTATGCGGCGGGATGGGCTCGGGGTGGAGCCCGCCAAAGCCGGGGTTGGCGAACCCGTGGATCTCTGAGACCTCGATGCCGAGGCCTTCGAGCGTGTCCGCCAGGTACCCGCGGGCAGCACCATACAGCGGGTCGACGAGGATCTTGAGACGTGCGCTTGCGATCGCCTCGGCATCAACGCTTGCTGCAAGCTGCGCGAGATAGGGGTCGACCATATCGACGGTCTCAATACCTGCGGCAGAATCCGCACCGCACGGGGCCGGCACCTCCTCACGCAGCGCTGCCTCGACCCAATCAGTAAAGGCGACCGGCGATGCACCCCCATCCGCCATCCTGATCTTGAGGCCTAGGTAAGATGCCGGGTTATGGCTTGCCGTGAGGATCACACCGCCTTGGGCATCCGCATCGCGGGCGATAGACCAGCACACCCCCGGCGTAGGGATATAGCGGTCTGAGAGCTTCACGACAAGCCCGTGAGAGGCGATCACCTCGGCGACGGCCTGCGCGAACGCAGGAGCCTGGAAGCGCGTGTCGTACCCGACAAGGATGGTCGCTCCGGGGTGCTCGGCGGCAAACACCCGACCGGTCGCATCCGCGACCCGGCGCAAGCGGTCGTACGTAAAACCGTCGGCGATAACCGCACGCCACCCGTCTGTCCCAAAGCGGATATCGGCATTCTCTGACATCGATGTCGTCCCATCCCCTTCGCTTGGCGCAGCAGCATCCTCGCAGCACACTGCACCATGAACGCTTCCTTTGGCAGCGGCATCCTCACAGCGCTGCGCCATGAACGCTTCCGTCCATGATAATCCTCCCATATCTGCGCCCATATCAAAGATATTCTCAAAGATATCCCCTTGACCTTTTAGACGTGCAATAATAATGCCCTTCGCCGAGCCGAAAACCGAGCGAACATACCGATGCCGATGCAAAAAACAGCGCGGAACAGCGACGTGGCATACTCTGACAGCGAGATCAGGGCCACCCAGACACCCGTGCCCACGAACCGGTTCGATACGGCCTTGCATGCACTCCTCTCAAGCATCGCAAGCGAGGATTACAAAAAAGACCCGGCGACACACCTGCTCGACATCCTGTCCCAGCACCTCGGCACAAGCAGCTGCCACATCGTCGCTCTAGAGACACTGCCGGATGGCAAAGAGGCACTTGTCCCCTGCGCAAACAGCAGCCGCTACACGTCACTTTTAAGCAGCATGCCCCCGATCCCCCTCGACTCCCCGCTTGATGCTGCACGCATCTTTGCCGAGCGGGAGCCGCGCTTCGTCCAGGTCTCGGGTGCTGATCCCCCGCCCGAGCAGACCAACGGGACAGCGCGCTGGCGCGAGATGATCTCGACGGCATCGCACGCGACCCTCCCCCTTCTTGCCGAGGGGGATGCCTTTGGGGTGCTCACGCTCCAGTGGGCGGAAAACGCCCACTTCGACAGCACCGCCCGTAAGGCACTGTGCTCGATCGCAACGGTCATCGCCCTCTTGCTTAGCCGAGAACGCACGATGCGCAGTCCGCTGCCTGATGCACCCGCTGCCCCTGCGCTCGAACGCCGAGAGACACTTGCCGTCACGGCGCTTGGAGCACCACAGGAAGAGGGTGGGCACGCACCGGAGACCGTGCTTGTCGCTGACATCGAGATCCGATCCGACACCGAGATGGTCTTTGAGCATCTTCACCCCGAGGGCAGGCCCCTTCGGCTGTTTGTGCTTGCCCCGGGCCTAGGTGCCGACAAGGTCGCGCCGGACGCACGAGCGATCACATCCACCGCCCTCACCCTCTCGGGCTCACCGGAAGCGTGGTTCGCAAGTGTCAACCGCGCACTTGCCGAGAACGCCATCGCAGGCACCGGCCTGCACGCATGGGGTGCCACCTTCGACCCCCACACGGGGGTGCTCGTTGAGGCTTCTTCGGGCACCGTAAGCCTGCTCTTCACAAGACCCTCGGGAAGCGAGGAGCAGTCCGCGGTGAAAAAGCTTCCGCTCGGGCTGTGGAGCGACGAGCTTTACTCCGAGCGTCCTCACCTGTTGCTGCCAGGTGACACCCTTGAGGTGTGCTTGGAAAACGGGCCAGACCTCACCTTGCACTTCACCGCCCGCGCACCGCAGTAGCCGGGTGCACGCACCACGCACGCGCACGCTCGCATACGCGACGCATCGCATCATGCACGCACGGGAAACCGCACGAGCGAAGCCAGGCATGCGCACCACGCACGCACACCCGGCTTAGACGCTACACGCGCCCAGCATAAACGCTGCTCATGCTTGATCTATCGCTCAGTTCGCACTCAGTTCAAAACGGCTTTTACCTGATTGCGGACCCTCTCCGACACGGCCGCAGCGCTACCAAAGAAATGCACCTGCTCGATGTCGTCACGGTAACAGTCGAGAGCCAGCGCGGTTATTGGAGGAAGCGCGTCAGGACGCGTGAGTAAAAGGACTGTCTCTTTCGTGGCGAGGGCAGGGCCTGCTGCAAGCGCATCGGGGAAGTTCGCTCCCGTGGCAATGCCAACGCCATCCCATATGAGGCCGGCAAAGTAGCCCACCTCTGCAACCAGCGCGGTGGTCTCATAGCGATCATTGCCGGCAATTCTAAAAACCATGCTCCCTTCGGGCGTGTCGAGCTGCTTGTGAAGGTTTGCCTCAATGGTCGGCGAGACCACGTTCTCGCCACCGACGATGATGGCAACCTCGACTTCCGGGGGAAGGGCCACGGTCGATGCGCCCGGTCGTGCAAGCACCACAGGTGTCACCCCTACGGCTGCAAGCGGGGATGCGCCAAGGGCATCAGGGAAGTTCGCGCCAGTAGCAACAAATACCTCGCCCTCGTAGTCAGAGCCCAAGATCTCGATTGCTTCGGCAGCTACCTGGTTGGCGGTGTCATAGCGGTCGGTGCCCGCAATGCGGAACACATGACCAGAGCCGAGCGTGGCCGCTAGCGCGTTTTCTACCGTAGCAGAAACTGCCGAGGTACTGCCAAGGATACAGATGTCTTTGACCTGAAGCCGTTTGATCTCGGTAAGCACATCAGCAGGAAGGCTGTTTTTCGGGGTGAGCAGGATCGGGCCTCCAGCGGCACCAGCAAGCGCTGACCCGCCTAAGGCATCCGGGAAGTTCTCGCCGGTAGCGATGACCGCGACATTGGCACCTGAGGGGAAGGCGTTTTTCGAGGCGGCGATTGCGGTCTTGTAGCGGTCCGCCCCTTCAACCGGGGTAAACGATATGAGAGGCTGATCCATCTCGGTGACGCTGATGCGGTATGCCCCGATGTCGTTGTACCACTCGGCCACCCTGACATACATGACCCCGTTCTCGTCAGCGATCCAACGGGTCTTTGAGTAGAAGTCGCCATTGAACCAATCCTTGTCATCGTTCTCTCTGATAGGCTCAGGCTCGTCGCCGCTCGGATCGTCGTAAAGCCCTATGTGCGTGTCCACCTCGTCAGTGCCGCTCTGAAATGTCTCGATGACGTAGGTCTTACCGGCAACCGCGTCAAACTTCACCCAGTCGATGTCCCCTGATGGATAGAACGTATGCTCCTGGGGAGTCCCGTCCACTGCAATAGATTTTGCCTGGGCGGGCTCGTTGTCCGGCTCATACGCATCGGCAGAAACAGCCTGAGGCGAGCGTGCCTCAGGCATGAAACGAGCGGCAGACGCAACTCCAGGCACTAGAAGTGCCGTAGCCAAGACTCCCGTCAATACAACCCGCGTGCCGCACCTGAATGCTCTTTGCACCTGTCCTCGCATGTGACCACCCTTTCATCCCAATTGCCAAGACCGAGAGTATCCGAAAAAGCGCCAAGGCCAAAAGTACCCAGGCCTAACAACAAAGTACCCAGACCTACCCTGCCAAGAGTACCCTGTTTGCCGACGTTCGTAACCCCTTCCCCAGATCCTTACCTAGAAAAGAATGCTCTTCACCTGATCGCGGACCAGCGCCGAGACAGCCGCCGTAGAGCCAAAGAAGTGCACTGAATCGACCTCGCTTTTGTAGTAGTCAAGCGCAAACCCCGTAATTGGCGGAAGCACGTTCGAGCGCGTAAGCAAAAGGGCCGTGCCCGCTCTCGCAAGGACAGGCCCTGCGCCGAGCGCGTCGGGAAAGTCCATCCCCGTAGCAACACCAACGCCATCCCAGTCTAGGTCAAGCGTCAAGACACCCATCTCGGCAACAAGCGCGGCGGTCTCAAAACGATCAGCACCGGCAAATCTGAAAACCATGCTCTGCGCGGACGTGTCGAGCTGCTTGCGAAGGTCTGTCTCGATGGCCTGAGAGACGACGTTGTCCCCACCGACGATAATAACAAGCGCCACCTCCGGAGGAAGGGTGACGCTTGCGGTGCCCGGCTTTGCGAGCAGCACAGGCCAGGCGCGTGCGGCCGCAACCGGCGAAGCACCGAGCGCATCCGGGAAGTTCGCGCCGGTGGCAACGAATGCACCGCCCTGGTAACCAGACCCCATGAGCCTGATCACTTCGGCGGCCACTTTGTTGGCAGTGTCGTAACGGTCGGCCCCGGCGATGCGGTACACGACATCGATGCCGGGCTCACTATTGAGCGCGTTTTGCATTGCGGCAGAAACCGCTGCCTCGCTGCCGAGGATGTAGACACTTGTAGCTTTAAGCCGCCTGACCTCGGCAAGCACATCGGCAGAAAGGCCGTTCTTTGGCGTGAGCAGGATCGGCCCCGTGACAGCACCGGCAAGCGCAGCCCCGCCTAAGGCATCGGGGAAGTTCTCGCCGGTGGCGATGACCGCAGCGTCAGCGCCTAAGGGGAAGGCGTTCTTCGAGGCGGCGATTGCTGTCTTGTAGCGATCCGCCCCTTCAACCGGGATATACCGAGTGGCGGCCGAGCGCGCCTGCTCGGTGACGCTGATGCGGTATGCCGGGGTCGCCGAGGAATTGCCCTCGTAATAGGTAGCCCTGACAGCCATGGGCCCGTTTTGGGTGGCGGTCCAGCGGATCCTTGAGTAGCGGTCGCCACGAGACCAGTCCTTGTTGTCGTTTGCCTTGAGGAGCCTGCCGTCCTCATCAAAAAGCTCCAGGCGGGTGTCTGCGGTATCGGTGCCGCTCTTGAATGTCTCGATGACATAGGTCTTCCCCGCAACTGCTTGAAACGTCACCCAGTCGATGTCCCCTGCCGGGTAGAACGTGTGCTCCTGAAAGGTTCCGTCAGCCGTGATAGGCGTGGCCTGCGCAAGCGTGTCATTTGGCTCGTGGGCATCGGCGGAAGAAGCCTGGAGCGACGGCGTGCCTGAAGCGGGAACGGGCACAGCACGCACAACCCCAGGCACAAGAAGCGTGGCGGCTAAGACCGCGGCGGCGATTAAAGTTGCGGTGGGCGGGGCAGTGACCAGCGAGGGCGCGGTGGGCGAGGCCACTGTGGGCGAGACCGTGAGAGGCGAGGGTGCGGCGGGTGCGGCCACTGTTAAGGCGGCTGGGAGAATCTGTTTGGATGCCCCTTGCATCTGCTTTGCCATGTGACCGCGACCGCCCTCTCGGCCTGCGTGAGCCTATCGTGCGGCTTGCACCCTCTGCTTGCACCTGCGCCCTGCGCGAGCCTGGAGCTGCACTCCGCGTGAATCTGGGTCTGCGCTCCGCGTGAATCTCCAGGTCAGTCCTTGAGTAGGGCCATCACCTGTGAGCGCGCCCGTTGCGAGATGGCGGCATCGCTCCCAAAGAAACACGCCTCTTCGATATCACCTGAGTAGACCGTGAGGAACGAGCCTGCGTAGCTCGGCAGTTCGTCCGGCCTCGTCAGCAAAAGCACATATCCTCGGCGACTGAGCGCAGGCCCTGCCCCAAGAGCGTCCGGAAAGTTCGCGCCGGTCGCAATGCCAACGCCTTGTTTGCGCATACCGAACTCCCCCACGCCCAGATGCGCGACTTTTGATGCGGTCTCGTAGCGGTCGATGCCTGCCACCCTGCTTACGCGGCTTGCTCCCAGCTTGGCTTTCAAGGAGTTCTCCATGGCGGTCGAGACGACGGTCGTCGAGCCCAAGATGATGGCATCAGCCGCCTTATCAGGCAGCGCAACGGTAGAGGCGTTCGGGTTGGCGAGTATCACCGGGATGCCCAGCCGAGCGGAAAGCGGCGAGGCACCGAGCGCATCGGGGAAGTTTACGCCGGTTGCCACAAAAACCTTCCCGCCGTAGGAAGCGCCCTTGTGGGCAATGGCCTCCTCGGCGACCATGAGGGCGGTCTCGTAGCGCGTCGCCCCGCCGATGCGCATCACACTCCCGGAGCCCAACGCAGCCTTAAGCGCGTTTTCCACCGCAACAGAAATCGCCGCATCACTGCCGAGGATGTAGACTCGCCCTACCGCAAGGCGCTTGAGCTCGGTGAGCACCTCGGGGGGAAGCTGGCTTTTTCGTGTGAGAAGCATTGGCCCGTCGAGAGCACCAGCAAGCGCCGCCCCGCCGAGCGAGTCGGCAAAGTTCTCCCCGGTGGCAAGCACTGCCGTAAGAGAGCCTTCTGGGAAGGTGGCCTGTGAGGCGGCAATTGCGGTCCTGTAGCGGTCGGTTCCCTCAACCCGGATTGTCTGCTTGCCGAACGCGGCCGTCTCGGTGATGCTGATCAGGTAATCGCCTGTGTACTCGGGATCGATCTCGCTCACCTTGACATACATTGTCTTGTTAGCAGATGCGGTCCAGGTGATGCGTGAGAAATAATCGCCTTTCGGGAAGTCTTTGTCGTCACTTGCCGCAAGGGGGGGCACCTTCGCCCCGATGGGTGGTACCTCGTAAGACCCGAGCACGGCAGCGTCATAAAGCTCAAGTATGGTATCGGTGTCCGGATGATCGCCCGCGAAGGTCTCGATCACGTAGCTCTTCCCGGCAACCGCTTGAAAAGCCACCCAGTCCGCATCCCCTGCTGGGGCAATGGTGCGATGTTGCATGGTCCCGTCAACCGCAATGGGCTTTGCCTGCGCTGGCGTGTTATCCGACTCGAAGCTGTCGGGAGCCGGCTCATCGCCAAGGATGCCCCACGCGTACGCCCCGCCCACCATGCCAGCCAGGATCAAGGATATCGCCAGAGCGAACACCAGCGCCGCAACAGATGCAGCAGCACCCGGGGCACCCGGGCGTTTGATTCGGTCCCAACGCAAGATCCTCATATCATCCTTTTCTGCGCCCACGCCCGCACCGGTTACGGCAATTAGTGCTAATCAGCTCATCACGATCACACCGCATGCCTCGGCCTATTAGCCGATCTGCCTGTTGATCATACGTCAATGCCTGCCTGGTATATTCCATCAGCACTCCATGGGCAAAAAAGACCCGCCGAGTGAGCATGCAAGCAGAGGCCCGGCGGGTATGCTGGTTCTATTATCGGGTTTCTGGGGGAATTTTCAACCGCGCCATCCAACAGTCGATGCGCCGATGCGCCTTGACCTCACGAGCGGTGCAACAGGTGGGCAAACAGCTCCAGGTAGGCCGCGGTCATCTGCCGCTGGGTAAAAAGCCCCTCCACGCGATCCTGCCCGGCCTTTCCCATTGCCGCCACTTTGTCCGGATCGCCGAGCAGCTCGCCGATGGCATCCGCAAGCGCCTGTGGGTCTTTGGGCGGAACAAGCACTCCGGTGACACCGTCCTCCACGACCTCGGGGATGCCGCCGACCGCGCTTGCGACAACCGGCTTCCCAAGCGCCATCGCCTCCAAAAGCACAAGGGGGAACCCCTCGGAGAGCGAAGGCATCACAAACAGGTCTATCTGCGCCAACAGAGGCGGGAGCGCAGCGACAAAACCGGGCATGATCAACTCGTCGGTAAGCCCGAGGTCTGCGGCAAGGCGGCGCAGCACCGCCTCCTGGGAGCCGCTGCCCGCGAGCACCACCGCACCGACGCCGTGCGGCTGCGCCTCGCGCAGCAGTGCGACCGCCCGCAGCAAGACATCGAGCCCCTTCACCGGCTCGAGGCGGGCGGCGCACCCGAGCAGCGGTCGCCCGAGGGCGAGGCCGTCGTCGCTGGGATCATCTCGCTCCCCCAGCTCCGCCGTGAGCACACCGGCGGCGGCGACCGCTGCTCGGCGCACGGCGGCCGGGTCGATGCCGTTGCGGACGACACTCACGCGGGCAACATCGATCCCGAGCCCATCGGTGAGCGCGGAGGCCACCGCCTTCGAGACCGCGACGAAGTGGATCCCTTTGCGTCTTGTCGTGCGCTCGGCAAGCGTGCGGATCATCTGCCCCAGACGTGACCCCCCGTCCAAAAGCGAGGCATTCGGCTCGACATGCACGATGTTTAGGAGCGCCAGGCTGCCTCCCGCGATGCCCATCAGGCTTGCGGCGACCCTGACGACCAGGTTGGTAAGGTATCCGGTCCCCACAAGAATGCATCGCGGGCCCGCGTGGGTCGACGTGGGCCAGTCCCCCGGAGCCAGTGGCCGGCCCGCGACCCCCACGCCCACGCCCGCACCCGCACTTCCGCACACGGCGAGCCCGCCCGCGTCCGGGCTCCCGGTGCCGCCGATGAGCGCCTCCCTGACCGCAGCGCCGACCGCAGACACCGCTGAAGCAAGGCGATGCGCCGCAAACTCAGTCTCAACAACGTGCGCACCGAGACCGGCGGCCTCCTCGGCAAGCGCCGAGCCGCGCTGGCAGACACACGTCACCGCCATCCTGGCCTGAACAGAGCTTTCGATGAGCACCAGCAGCTGAGCCTCTCCGCCGCCAAGCCCAGGGCCGAAGTTGTTCACAAAGATGATGGGAGCCCCTGCCAGGTCCACCAGCTCTCTTTGCCCTGCCGCATCTGGCGACCCATCTGGCAGGTCACCTGGCAACCCGCTCGACAGCCCAAGGCCAGCCTGCCCTTGGCGCACGCGCTTCGCCTCCCGCAGCAGCTTAAGACCCGCATGAGCCGTGCGGAAGACCAGACGGGCGGCTTTTGGCCCCATCATCGTGGTCAGGCGCTCGCGAAAAGCAGCATTGCGCACATGGTGCCGGATGGCCCGCGTCGCGTGAGCGGTCTGCTCGGCGGTCAGCATGCCGCTTTCGATGGCGGCCTCAAGCACCCGGACGTCCTCTCGGCGCATGCGGGCCTCATCTGCGCTCTTTTGCCCCGGGGTGACCCGGTAGGCCGCAAGCGCAAGCGGATTGTAGATGTGCGTGGCACCTGAGATGAGCGCACGGAGCCAGAAATCGTAGTCCTCGTTGTAGAACTCGGTGCGAAACCCACCCAGCCGCTCCCAGAGCTCGCGACGGAAGGCCGCCGCGCCATAAATGTAGTTCGCCGTGAGCAGGTCGTCGGTCGTAAGCGAGCATGCCTCGGCAAAGCGCGGATCCGTGTGGTATAGCTCGCGCCGACCATCGGGGAACTGGCGGTACGCATTGCAGGCATAGATGTCGCACCCGGGGCGCAGGTGCATGAAGCCGCCCATCGCAAAAACGAACTCGGGTAGCAGCAGGTCATCGGCACCGATAAGCACGATGAACTCCCCGCGTGCACGCTTGATCCCAGCGTTGATTGCCGCGCCGGTGCCCGCATTGTCTTGGGATCCGACACTGATGCGCGAATCAGCAGCAACATACCTGTCGCAGATCGCCCGCGTCTCGTCGGTCGAGCCGTCATCGGTGATCACGAGTTCCCAGTCGTCTGCGTCCTGTGCCAACACCGACTCGATAGCCTCGCCGATGGTCGCAGCAGCGTTATACGCCGGGATCACGATGGAGATCAGTGGACGGCTGTGTGGGGCTGGGGCTGGCACGGCACCTCCGCATGAAATCTTTTGGCAACGATCCGACAACCATACAATATACGCGGCGGATGTGGATCTTCAGCGTTTGTCATATGTAGAAACTGTATGGATGCGGGCATCGGCATCGGCATCGGCATCAGGGCAGACTATACTTTTAGTCAGATGAGGGTCTTCAAAATAAGGATCCGGGGTATTCGCTATCGACCCTTGTCGTCGGGTGGGGTGTTTGCTATCGGCGCTTGATGCCGAGCGAGAGCATTTGCCATCGACCCTTAGCTGTTGAGTGGAATTCTCGCTACCGGTTCTTGATGCTGGGAGCTGTTTTCAGGTGCGCGTTTTTGGGTGCGCTTAATAGCGTAGACATCGGGAACGGGGTATCGGCGTGACCAAAGCAAAAGCGGCAGTGATCGGTTCTGGCAACATGGGGCGACACCACATACGCATCCTCGGCGCAATGCCTGACATAGAGTTTATCGGTGTCATCGATCCTGATATCGAGCGTGCGCTTCCGCATGCCAAAGCGGTCGGTGCCCCGGTGCTCACAACGCTCGACGATCTGCCCGAGATCGACCTTGCGGTCATCGCCACCCCTACTGCTTATCACACGGAGACCGCCCTGACACTCATCGGACGCGGGGTGCACCTGCTGATCGAGAAACCGCTCGCCGACACCGTAAAAGATGCCGAGAGGCTCGTCGATGCCGCCGAACGCGCCAGCACGCAGCTCGCTGTCGGCCATGTCGAGCGCTTTAACGCTGCTATCTCCGTCTTGGCCGGCCTGGCTGAGTCGCCGATAATGCTCTCGTTCGAGCGCCTCTCGCCGTATACGCCGCGTATAAAAGACAGCGTCGTCTTTGACCTGATGGTGCACGACCTCGACCTCGCCTGCTGGATTGCCGACGGGTTCCCTACGCACATAGAGGCTGTCGGGGCGAAGGTCTTTTCCGACACCGTTGATGTGGCAAGCGCCGTGCTCGGATTCGAAAGCGGCTGCATCGCATCGCTTCAGGCCTCGCGGGCAACACAGGATAAGGTGCGCCACATCTCTGTCGCTGAGCGCAGCCGTTTTATCGTCGCCGACACCATGCGCCAGGAGATAAGCATCAAGCGGGAGACCACCGTGGAATTCGGCGAGCACGGCATGTACCGGCAGGCCAACATGACCGAGGTGCCCTACATCGACCGCAGCGGCGAGCCGCTCGCCCGTGAGTTGCGCAATTTCGTGGATGCTGTCATCGGCAAAGCCGAGCCGCTAGTAACTGGCCGCGACGGGCTCGCCGCCATCCGCCTCGCCCACGCAGTCGAGCAAGCGATCACGCAAGCACCGCCAGCCTGACGGTCAGGTGGTCGCACCCAAGTAGCGGGCAAGGGCAGCGACGATCCGTGTGGCCGCGTGCCCATCGGCAAGCGGGTTCTCGGACCGAGGAAGCCCCGTGCCGGAATCGATGGCCTCAAGCACCGACTCGGCCGCATCAAGGATCGACCGCTCGTCCGTGCCGACAAGAAGCGTTGCCTTGGACGCAACCGACTCCGGCCACTCTGAGACGCTTCGCAGCATCAGGAGCGGCTTCCCTAATGCAAGCGCCTCTTCGTGGACACCGCCCGAGTCCGTCATTACCAGCTCTGCACCCGCAAGCACTTTTGAGAAGGTAAGGTAATCGAGCGCAGGCAGAAGGTGAACGCGCTCAATGCCCCCAAGTATCCCCTGCACGCTGCGCCGCACAAGCGGGTTCAGATGCACCGCAAACAGTATCTGGATGTCGGGGTGGCCCTTCACCAGCTGCTGCGCTGCTCGACAGGCCGACTCGATCGGGACACCCCAGTTCTCCCGCCGATGCATGGTCATGACCACAGTGCGCAGGCCATTGCCGAGAAGCTCGCGCACCCCGCCCTCTATGAGCCCATCATCTTTTGCGAGCACCGCGAAAAGCGCATCGATGCCCGTGTTGCCCACAACGTTGATCGTCCAGTCCTGATGCCCCTCGGCGATAAGGTTTTGCCGACAGCCTTCGTTGGCCGCAAAATGCCAGCTCGCAAGCTCGCCCACAAGCCGACGGTTCGCCTCTTCAGGAAAGGGCTGGCCGAGGTCGGCGGTGCGGTAGCCTGCCTCGACATGCGCTATGAGCACCGCTTGATAAAACGCCGAGAGCGCCGCAGAGAATGTTGACGTGGTGTCCCCCTGCACCACCATCACGTCGGGTTTCAGTTGCTCTATTACAGGAGTAATGCGGGTGAGCACCCGCGTGGTCACATCGGCAAGCGACTGCCCCGGGGTGTGGATGTTGAGGTCGAAATCAGGCGTGATGCCAAAGACTTTAAGCACCTCATCGAGCATCTCCCGATGTTGTCCAGTAAGACAGATGATTGGCTCGAAGTGAGGGTTTTCGGCCATCGCCTGGATCACCGGGATGATCTTGATCGCCTCTGGCCGAGTGCCAAAGACGATAAGCGCACGCCTCTTTGCCCTGCGCCTCGCCACTACATGCTCCTCTCGGCCAGTCTTCCTCGGTTGCCGGACTTGCTCTCAGCCGACCTTCTGGTTGTTCTCAGCCGATCTCTCTGACCTGTCTTTGCTGGCTTGCCTGCCAGCCTCCCAGCCGCCAGATCCTATTCTACCTGCGAGAAACGAGGCTGGCATACAGCTTCAGCAATATCGTGCTCTCGGCATCCCAGTTATAGCACTCCTCGGCAAGACACCTGGCCCTCGCACCTTTGTTCTGCCGCAACGGATCGGCAAGAAGCGCACGTAGCGAGCCTGCAATAGAAGCGGTGTCCAGCGTATCGAAGGTGCATCCGATGTTGTTGTCTTCCACAATCGCAGAAAGCACGGGAAGGTCGCTTGCCGCCACCGGTAGCCCCGCCATCATGTAGGCGAACAGCTTATTGGGAGCCGCCAACTGATTATTAAGATCTGTCGCTTCATATATCACCACGCCAATGTCCGCATCGCACGCATACGCATGGAGCTCCGACTCCGGTAGCATCCCCATGAACACCACACGTTCTGCGACCCCTGCATCGACTGCAGCGGCCTCAAGCTTAGCGCGCTCAGGACCGTCCCCCTGTACCACTAGCACGGCATCGGGAATGTCAGCCATCGCCTGCACCAAGCGCACAAGCCCCCTTCCGGCAATCAGCACTCCCTGATAAAGAACGATGGGCACATCGGCTGCAATGCCGGTCTCGTTACGAATGCGACCGGTTGATATAGGCGCAACAAGCGGCGGAACGTTGTGGACAACCTCGAAAGGAATGCCGAGCCGAGCATGCAGCTCACGCGCACGCACCATGCTTACGGTGAGCGCAACATCCGCTTGCCGTATCGCATGCCTCTCAGCAAATTCCCAGTACTTCCAGCTTAAAAAAGGCCTGCCGAGCCCTTTGAGCATCTCTGGGAATATCTCGAAGGCATCGTAGACAAGTAGCGCGTGCGCCCGTTTAGCGTGCGGAGCAGCGGCAACCAGACCATCGGCATTGACCGCATGTACGATATCGGGCTTGAGCTCGTCAACAAGCGCACCGAGGGCGGCGGCGCGCGCGCGCACCGCCTTGAGTTTTTCTACCGGTCGTCGCCAACTGGTCGCAAACGTGCGTGCAATGCGACGTACCTTAACTCTGCCGAACTCTTCAGCATCCGACAGGATCCCATCGCCGAGCCCCGCAAGCGTGACATCATACCCGGCTTGCGCAAGTGTTGCGGCCTCTTTTCGAGCACGCGTCTCGGTCACCAGGTCGTTCGTAGCAAAAATGAGGACTTTGTTAGCGCTGATGACTCCTCCTATCGTCACCCGAGCCGTCCTTGCTGCAACTGGCTCTCGAAAAGCCTCGGGTAGAGCGTGCCCCGTTCAAGCAGCTCGGCGTGGGTACCGCATTCGACTACGCGTCCCTCATCGATCACGACCAGCTGATCTGCCTGAATAACCGTAGCCAGCCGATGAGCGATGACAATGACGGTCTTCTTCCCGCGCAGCGCGGCAAGTGCCTTTTGAATGTAGCTTTCAGACTCGGAGTCAAGCGCGCTGGTCGGCTCGTCTAAGATGAGCAGGGGGCTGTCCTCAAGCAAAACGCGTGCGAGCCCTATGCGCTGGCGCTCTCCTCCCGACAGGCGCACCCCCCGGTCACCGAGCTTGGTCTCAAGCCCCTGGGGGAGGTCGTAGACAAACAGGGCATAGGCACCCTCAAGCGCTCGGCGTAGCTGCTCCTCGGTCGGGCGGTAATCAAGACCGTATTCGAGGTTTGTCCGCACAGACTCGTTGAAGAGCATGGCGTGCTGCGTGAGGTATCCAATGCCTTTGCGCAGCGACCCCACCTCGAACTCACGGATATCCGTGCCGTCAAAGGTAATAGTCCCGCTACCTGCCTCTCGCAGGCGGGGAAGCAGCTCGACAAGCGTCGATTTCCCTCCCCCGGACCGCCCGACCAACGCGGTGAACGAGCCTGCGGGCACTGTGAAAGAGACGTTGTGGAGCACGCCGCCCTTATCGGCACTGGGACTGTCATCGTTGTCGCCGCCCGCGCCTGCACCATGCCCGTCGCCGCCCGTGCCTGCGCCACATCCGTCCGCGCCCTTATCGGCATCGCTCATGCGAACGTTGCTGCCCTCACCGTCCGTGCGCTCGACAGCATCGGTGTCGTCCGCACCCTCCTGCGGCGGTTCCGGGTACTCAAAAGACACCGACTCGATAACGATCTCGCGCTCCAAGCCTGCAAACGGTTTCGAGCCTCCCTTGATGCGGTCGGCAGCCTTCGCATCTTGAGTAAGTTCCTGGACAAGCAGGAGACCCGCCATGTTCTGCGAGATGATCTGACGCCCTAAGTTGAACTCTTTGAGCTTCGTCGAAAGCCGCGTGAGCACAAACATCACCAGCCCCAGCTGTGCAAGCGTCATGCCCAACGCCGAGATGCCCACATATAAGGCGACGAACACGGTGAGCATGAGGAGAGGGTCGGCGGTGACCTCGATGCCTGCACCCGCTCGCGCATGCCTGACGCTTAGCCTGCGCATCTCCTCGGAGTACTTTGCTATGCGCTCAGACTCTTCTTTAGCACGATCCCTCAGCTTGACGAGCCGGATCATGGAGAACCGCTCGACGACCTTTCCCATCATCTGCTGATTCGCCTCGACGTACTTCACGCCAAAGCTCCGGATGCGGATGATGTTGGCGCGTACCACCACGCCCACAATACCGGCAAAGACCACGGTCACGAGCATGAGCGGTGCTGAGATCGCAAAAAGGATCGCGACGTAAAGCGCCATCAGCAGTGCGACCGAGAGCTGTTTTACCACCGAGAGGATCGCCAACCCGGCCGACTCGGCTTGAGTGATGACAACGCCCACAATGTGTCCCAGCGCATGGCGCTCAAAAAACTCCGGGTCCGCCGCAAGCACCACATCAAGCGTCTGCATCCGCATACGCACGCTGATCGAAGCGGCTACCTCGGCCGAGTACCAGGTGTTTAGGTAGAACACCAGCTGCCGTATAAGGATGGGCACGAAGGCCATGAGCAGCAAGACCGGCAGCGTCAGCGGCAGGCGGAAGATGCCCATCACTTGAGAGACCGCACGCCAGATGGCTCCCGAACTCTCGACGATGGCGGTCTGCCCGCCCTCGGCAAACTGTAGGATCGGGAGCAGCATCGAAAGGCCCACGCCCTCAAACGCCGCGAATACAACGGCGAAGACGGTCAGGCCGATGACCTCGATAGGCCGCACATCAACATAGCTAAGCATCCTTTTGATAGCGTTGATGCGCAGGTACTCGCTTATCGTATGGACAAGACGTCGGATCAAGGCCGCTCCTCCGCCGCCAGCACATCGACGATGTGATCGGCAGCATGACCGTCGCCGAAGGGGTTGGACGCATGTGCCATCTTAGCGTAGGCACGCTCGTCGGTGAGCAGCCGGGCTGCCTCGGCGAGGATGCGCCCCGTGTCGGTACCCACAAGTTTGACGACGCCGGCACGGGCCGCCTCAGGCCGCTCGGTGACCTCGCGCAGCACAAGCGCCGGCTTGCCGAGCGTGGGTGCCTCTTCCTGCACGCCACCCGAGTCCGAGAGGATCAGCGTGGCGGCATCCATGAGCTTCACGAAGGGCAGGTACTCCTGCGGGCCGATGAGGCTGACGCGCTCAAGCCCGCCGAGGTGACGCTGGGCGGCATCGGCAACAATCGGGTTCTTGTGCGTGGCAAATAGCACATGGATGTCTTCAAAAGCGGTTGCCAGCTCGGATACAGCAGCACAGATGCGGTCGAACGGCTCCCCCCAGCTCTCGCGCCGGTGTGCGGTCACGAGCACGATGCGCCGCCCGCTTGAAAGCACATCCTGGATCTGTCCCGGCCCAAAAGAAAACGCCTGGCCCCGCACGGCAAGCAGCGCATCGACCACCGTATTGCCGGTCACGTGGATGGCGTCTGCCGCGACCCCCTCGGCAAGGAGGTTGTCACGCGAAAGCGCGGTCGGCGCAAAATGCCAGCGCGCCAGCCGCGTCGTGAGCTGTCGGTTCCCCTCTTCCGGAAACGGCCTTGCGAGATCGTGCGTGCGCAGGCCGGCTTCGACGTGGCCCACCGGAGTGCGATGCATGAACGCGACAAGCGCGGCGGCAAAAGTCGTCGTCGTGTCCCCCTGCACGAGCACCACATCGGGACAGACCTGCCCCATCAGCGGCGAAAGGCCGGCAGTGGCGTTTATCACGATGTCGCCGAGCGACTGGCCGGCGGTCATGATGTCTAAATCATAGTCCGGCACGATGCCGAACAAGGTGAGCACCTGATCGAGCATCTCCCGATGCTGGGCGGTCACAGCAACAACCGACTGGAACTCATCGGGCCGCGACCCAAGCGCCTCGATCACTGGGGCGAGCTTGATGGCCTCAGGGCGCGTGCCAAAAACAGTGAGCACCCGCTTTATGCCCCGCGTGCGCCCTGTGCGCCCCATATGCTCGGCGTGCCCTGCGCGCCTCATGTGCTCGGCGGTGCTCACTTTTGCCGGTCCCAGTCGTCGTCAAGGCGGGTGATGTCATCCTCGCCTAAGTACCCGCCCACCTGGACCTCGATGACTTTCAAAAGGCCCGACCCACCATTGCCTAGACGGTGGGTCTCGCCCACAGGGATAAAGGTGCTCTCGTTCACAGCCACGTCAAGCTGCTCATCGCCCAACGTCACGACCGCCAGTCCCTCGACCACAATCCAATGCTCGCTGCGGCGGAAGTGTCTTTGGAGGCTTAACCGGGCCCCCTCCTTGATCTCAATGAGTTTGATCTTGAACCCGAGGCCCTGATAAAGCACCGTCCAGCTTCCCCATGGACGCATGCTCACCTTTGGCTCGGTCACTTCCTCGGCACCTGCCGCCTTAAGCGCCTCAAACACCAAAAAGACGTCCTGGGCATGCTCCTTGTGGACGACAAGCGTGGCATCCTGCGTGTCGGCCACGATCAGGTTCTCAATGCCCAGCGTCGCCACCAGCCGATCCGCCGAGTAAACGACCGAGTCCGTCGAGCCGATGTCTATGCCGCGTCCAGCCCGGACCATCCCGCTGTCGTCGGCTTCGGCCACCTTCTCAAGCGCCAAAAGCGAGCCCACGTCGTTCCACGCGATGTCTGCCGGGATCACCGCGACCGCATCCGAGCGCTCCATCACCGCAACATCGATCGAGAGCGCAGGCACCGCCGAGAAACGTTCCCGTGCCATGTCTGCAACTGCCTCGTCGCCAGAGCGTGCGGCCACCCACTGCGCGGCTGTCCACTGTGCGGCCTCGGCAATCGCAGCCCCATCGCTTCCCGCCGCACGAAGCTCCTCCAAAACACGCGTGGCCTTCATGACGAAGATGCCAGCGTTCCAGAAGTACTCCCCGCTCGCAAGGTAACGCTCGGCTACATCCAAAGAGGGCTTTTCCACAAATGCAGCCGCTTTAAGCGGCCTGAGACGCCCGCCCGCATACTCTGCGAGCTCCTGTGCGCCCCGAATGTAGCCGTAACCGGTCTCCGGCCGTGTGGGACGGATGCCGAGCGTGACCAGATAGCCATCGCGTGCCATCATGCTCGCCGTGTGAACGGCCTCTGCCCACACCTCCCCCGCATCCAGCAGGTGGTCTGAGGGCAGCACGATCATCAGCGCTTCGGGATCATCAGCGGCAAGCACCGCAGCGGCAAGGGCGACCGCGGGCGCGGTGTTTCTCGGCAGGGGCTCGACAAGATAGCGGAGTCGCTGGAAGGCAGGGTCTTTGGCGGCCGCCGCGACCGCCGAAAGGTGGTTACGGATCTCGTCGACCAAAAGCTCTCCGGTGACGATAAGCACGCTGCCGTCGCGGGTGCAGCCTGCGCCGCCGCCGCCCGTGCCTCCAGGAGCATCCGTGCCTCCAGCAGCGCCTGCGCCGCCTGCGTAGGGCAGGACACGCCGAACCGCCTGTGTGATGAGCGAGTCGGTGCCAAAGACCGACAGGAGCTGCTTGGGGCTGAGCTCGCGTGACAGCGGCCAGAAGCGCTGGCCTTTGCCGCCCGCAAGCACACAGCCGTACAGGTGCTCGATAGGAGGAACCGAGCGGGAAGTGGACGCTGGCTGATGGGAGACGGCGGATGCCATGCTGTCAGCCAGCCGATCCAGCAGGGTCGGGCAGTTCGGCAACAAGGCGCTTGAGGCTTGCCTGTAGCTGGTCGCCGTACTCCTCAGACGCAAGTGCAAGCGCGATATTGGCCTCCAGCCACGAGAGCACGTTACCGGTGTCGTGGCCCTCGGCAGGGTCGATCACCACCGCGTAGAGCTCCTCGTGCTCAAGGAGCGCTACGAGCGCGTCGGTGAGCTGGATCTCGCCGCCACACCCTGGCTCGACAGCCGGCAAAAGCCCCATGACCTTTGGCGTGAGCAGGTAGCGCCCGAAAACCGCAAGGTTGCTTGGTGCCTCGTCCACCGGCGGCTTCTCTACCAACCGGTCGATCTTCCAGATGCCCGACCCCACCTCGACCCCGCCTATCATGCCGTAACGGGAGGCGTGCTCGTCGGGCACCGGCATAACGGCAATCACACTTGCGCCCGTGCGCTCATAGGTCTCGGCGAGTTTGGACAGGATGCCGTGCTCGGGGACAAGCACATCGCCCAGCAGGACAAAGAACGGCTCATCGCCCGTGAACGGTTTTGCACAGAGTATCGCATGGCCAAGGCCACGCGGCTTTTTCTGGCGCACATAAAAGACCTCGGCAAGCGCCGAGATCGCCTTGATCGACTCAAGGTACTTCGTTTTGCCGCCTGCCTCTAGAAGATCCTCGAGTTCGATGGAGTGGTCGAAGTGATCCTCGATGGCGCGCTTGCCTCGTCCGGTCACGATAAGCAGGCTGTCGGCACCGGCACTCACGGCCTCCTCGACGACATACTGGATGACCGGGGTGTCGACCACAGGAAGCATCTCTTTTGGCTGCGCCTTTGTCGCGGGAAGGAAGCGCGTGCCCATCCCTGCCGCAGGAATGATGGCCTTCATGGTCTCGGTCGCCTCTCTTGGTACGGGTACATGCCTAACGTGACAACGGGCGACACCGCACGGGTATAGGCTACGGCATCAACGACGCGGTACGGCACGGGTGCGGGCCCAACTGGCGCGAGCCTAGCGGATACGGGCCTAGCGGATGTGAGTTTAAAGCGCTTTGAGGACCCCACCTGCCGCCTCCACAAACCGCTCGATATCCTCGTCTGTGTGCGCAAGCGAGACAAAACATGCCTCGAACTGGCTCGGCGCAAGCCAGATGCCCCGGTCGAGCATGCCACGGAAGTAAGCGGCATAGCGCTCGGTATCCGAGGTCGATGCGGTCGTCCAGTTGGTCACGGCCAAATGCGTGAAAAACATCGTCGACATCGAACCTACCCGGTTTGATGTCTTGTGCACCGCAGCACTTCCCGCAGCACGGCATAGGCCGTCGGCGAGCTTCTTGCCCTTGCGCTCAAGCTCCTCGTAAACGCCTGGCCCGCGCAGTGCGCGAACCGTCGCAAGCCCTGCAACCATAGCAACGGGGT